>NZ_JBTNDX010000008.1:0-173397 GCF_054510755.1 Pseudarthrobacter sp. MDT3-1
CTTCCGCGTGGCCAGGCGAACGCTTTCGCTTCGGCGATTTCGGGTACGGCGGTGACGATGCGGGCCGCTGCTGCGGCGATCTCGGCTGCCACAACCCAAACACAGGTTGACGCCGCAGCCGAACTTGTCAAAATTGAGTCCGTTCGGTCATCCACGGCCAAACAGGCGGCCAACAAACTGGTCCGGCTCCAACAAATGCGGCTTGAGCACATTTCTGTCGTGACCATGGCTCTGCAGGACAGAGCGGCCGGTCGAATCTCAGTCGCAGCCTACTCCGAACTGGATTCAAGGGCCGCCGCGTTAAGCACTCTTCTCTCGGTTGCGGTCAGCGCCCAGCTGCAGACGGTCGGCAAAGCAGTGCCCTCACCACCGTTGACCGTTGAAGCCCCCCTCGCGGCTCTCAAGTCAGGAACCGGGCCCATCACCCCTGCACCGGGTTGGGTGGGATTCCCCGGCGGCTGTGCTCTTCCGGCAGGGCAGGACGCGTTTCGCCCGGTCCCCCTCTCACCCGGACCATCGATTGTCACCACGGCCAAAATGGTCCGGGACGCCAAAGCCCGCATGATGGCCGACCCCGTCCAAGCCAAGGAGCATGCCTACCTCCTAAGGTCCGCTACCGCAGAAGCCGCCATTGTCCGTGATCCAACAACGCCGTGGGTCTGGTTCCCCAACCGGGTTTTGCGTCTGGGCTATGGCTGGCTGGCGGGGCAAGACACCTCCTCACGCGACAAACTCGCAGCGGACACCCGGAACATATTGTTAGCCGGACCCGAATCCATGGATGATGTCCGGTCGGCCACTGTCCTGACGGCAGCGGCGATGGCCGTGGACTGGACCGGAGGCATGCCTGCGGTCAACGATTCCGTTCTCGTCAAGTGGATTGGACCCACGACGTGTATGTTGTCCGACCATGACAGCTGGGTAGACGGACCTACGAACCTCTCGGCCGCTCACGATTCTGCAGTGTTTCTTGCCGCAGTGGCCTTCCTGAAGGACCGCCCCGCCCAATCAGCCACCCTGGCAAAGGCAGCCCTCACGGCAGTCCAACCGGCTCTCAAGACCATCACGGCCGACGGAGGAACGTTCGAGGGGCCGGGGTACTGGAATTACCAAAGTGGTGCCGTGTCATCTTTGTACTCGACTGTGGCAAACGTCTACAAAACGGCTCCGGCACCCCTCCCCGCACTCACCGGTGTGTCCAAATACGCAATCGACGCTGCCACACCGTCCGGGCAAGCGGTGTCCTTTGCCGACAGCTCTCCACAGCGAGTGTCCGCCCTCATGCCCGCCTGGGATTCCTACGCCCGGCAGGACGCCGCCGTCGCCGGATGGGTCACCGGGGAGTACCAGAAAGCCAGGGATGTCCGGCTCCTTTGGTGGTGGGTCAACCCCGGAACACCGCGGACACCCGCATCCGCGATGTTCCCGGCCACAGGCCTTGCGGTTCTTCAAGCCCCAGGAAAGACCGCCGCCCTGAAAGGCGGCGTCAACGGATCCCTGCACAGCCACCTGGATCTCGGAACGTTTAGCTACAGCAGCAAAGGCGTCGACTGGATAATTGACCCGGGCCCCGGCTCATACAGTCTCCCCGGATACTTCTCATCCACCCAGCGATGGACGTATTGGAAGACCAGCACCGCAAGCCATTCAACGATCAGCGACTCAGGCAAAAATCAGCCCCTCACCGCATCAGCCCCCCTGGCCGTCCCCTCCCCAACAGCGGCGGCCGTAGACCTTCGCGCCGCGCTGCCAGGCACCACCAGAGCCCTCCGCAGCGCGACCCTCACCACGACAGGCGTCAATCTCAAAGACTCAATCCAGGCCCCCCAGCCACGAGATCTGAAGTGGCAAATCGTCACCGACGCCGTCGTCACGGTAACCGGGTCACAAGCCACCCTGAACAAATCAGGCCAGACCCTCACCATCACATTCACCGGCGCTCCCCCGACCGCCCAACTCAACGCCATCCCAGCACCCGAAACCAGCTCCACAGGCGCCAAACTCACCCTCATCACCCTCTCCCTGCCCAGCGCCACCGCGCTAACACTCACCGCAAGCTTCAACTAGTGCGAAATTGGGGCTGGTTCGGTCAATTTAGAAGGTGACCCTAGACGCATGGCAATCCTCGACCATCCCGCTCACGGGGCCCAAATCGGCCGTGCTGAATTTCGAGGCCCGCGCCGCCGCGGTAGCTGTCCCCGAGTAGTGAATGGCCTCGTGCGCCCAGGGCGAGATCGCGGACATCGCCAGCGCCTCCAGGGGACCCGACAAGCCTAAGGAAACAGATCCACCCCGACGCGATCGACGTAATAGCTTTGGCGGCGCCCACGATAGTGAGCGGTCCCTCAGGGCCCAGCCTCCCTGTCCGTAGCCCGCAGACCTTGATGGAGGCGGCGTCCATGACCGTCCCGGGATGCGACACCTAGTCGGTCGTTGAACCGCGATTTCCCGCTGCTTAGGTTGGATCCCAAAACCGAAGATCGAGGCCCATCGCACGACCCGGATCTGCAGTCAAATGGCGCGTGCGCAGGCCCCGTTCAGTCATCAGAGGTGACGGATATCCCCGACCTTGCGTTCACCCTGGGCCTAATGCCTTGCCGGCATGGCCGTCTGCTGCGGTTTGTTCCCGATACTCGATACCGGGCTACGACGCCGGCCTGACATTACTCGCCACTGACTCGGCGTACTCATGTTGATCCGCGGGGCTACTTGGTGCCATCTGCCGTGTGTACCTGACTTTCGTTACAGCCCGAATTCGGGTAGTTCCAGCTGTTGTCCGCCTATGTTTTCGCGTGCCAAAGTCTCCCTACCAGGCCGGATGCAACCACCCGGCGACGGCGCAGTCAACTCTGGGGGGCACAATGAATTCGCTTGCGAGATCCGTATCCATGGGGCTGCTCGTGTACGCGTTGATTTCTGCCGGCGCCCCACCGCCGTCCCATGCAGGCCAGCCCGTCTTCGCCACGATTCACCCCGTAACTGCCCTCGGTACAATCAGCGAGCAGCGTGCGGTACTTCGTAGTGCCTACTACCTGTCCCTCCAAGAAATCAGCGACGCGCAGGCGGCTGGTCGGACTCTTCCGCGTGGCCAGGCGAACGCTTTCGCTTCGGCGATTTCGGGTACGGCGGTGACGATGCGGGCCGCTGCTGCGGCGATCTCGGCTGCCACAACCCAAACACANGACCCGCACGTTAGGCCGAACATGACCTTCGGTAGTGCCAGCACGGGACTATCTCATTAACGACGTATCCGGCGTTTTCATTTAGTAGCTTTCAGCTGCCGGGAAACGGTCGCTGAAAGTGATGGCGAAGGCGTTCAAAGCGGGCTTCCAACGCACGGCCCATCGGGTCCTGCCGGCACCGGTCGGATCGAGGGATCGGGTGACCAGATACAGGCACTTTAGCGCAGCCTGTTCGGTGGGGAAATGACCCCGGGCCTTCACTGCGCGCCGGTACCTGGCGTTGAGGGATTCGATCGCGTTGGTCGAGCAGATCACGCGCCGGATTTCCACGTCGTAGTCCAGGAACGGGATGAATTCCTCCCAGGCATTCTCCCAGAGCCGCACGATCGCCCCGTATTTCCTGCCCCAGCGCTCCGTGAGCTCCTCGAACGCCGCCCGCGCGGCCGCAGCATTCGGCGCCGTGTAAATGGGCTTCACATCGCGTCTGAGGGCGTCCCAGTCCTTCTTGGACCCCAACCGGAAGGTGTTCCGGATCAAGTGAATGATGCAGGTCTGCACGGTCGTCAGCGGCCACACGTTGGTGACGACTTCGGGCAGGCCTTTGAGGCCGTCGTAGACCAGGAAGAACGTGTCTTTGACGCCGCGGTTCTTGATGTCAGTGAGCACGCTCATCCAGAACTTCGCGCCTTCACCGCCGGTGCCGGCCCACAGGCCCAGGATGTCCTTCTCCCCGTCCAGGGTCACGCCGATGGCGACGTAGATGGGCCGGTTGGCGACCTGCCGTCCCGGACTTTGACCACGATGGTGTCGATGAAGATCGCCGCATAGACCTCGTCCAGCGGCCGGTTCTGCCAAGTAGCCATCTCTTCAAGGACCCTGTCGGTGATCCGCGAGACCGTCTCCTTCGGCACCGAAGCGCCGTAGATCTCGGCGAAATGGGCGCTGATCTCCCCGGTCGTCAAGCCCCTGGCGTAGAGGGAGAGGACCATCTCATCCACGCCGGTGATCCGACGCTGGCGCTTGGCAACGATCTTCGGTTCGAACGGTGCCTTCCCGGTCCCGCGGAACGTCGATCTGCACCGGTCCGGTCGTCTCCGTCAGCAAGGTCTTGGCCCGAACGCCGTTGCGCGAGTTGGCGGTGTCCTTAGCCGCGGTGTCGTGTCTTTCATACCCAAGATGCTCGGTCATTTCCTCATCGAGAGCGGTCTCAATGACGGTCTTCGTCAGCTGCTTGAGCAGCCCGTCAGGACCAGTCAGGGCCACCAGGCCCTGTTCCTTGGCCATCCTCACCAGCTCGCGCGCGGCCTCGACCTCGGATTTTTCTGTCAGTTTTTCAACGGTTTTCGTACTCGGCACAGCCCCAAGTGTTGCGGCCATATCGGGCTCCTCCCCGCCAGGCTCACCGCCCGGCGTGTCGAGCCGGATACACCGTTAATTCCACAGTCCCGCCAGCACTGCCGAGTCTTCCGGTAGAATCGCCTCGGCACGATGAAGGCCTATGGGGGATTAGCCAGTTTTTCTGCGTGCGCGATGCGTCCGGATTAACGCTTCTGGCGTGACGAGTCCTCAGCCTATCTGCTAGCCGCTGGGTGAACATCCTTCATGGGGACTCCCTTGTGGTATGCCCGGACATTGGATGCATTGAGAACGGATGAATAATTGAAGAACCTCGTAGTAGTTGGCCAGGGATATGTGGGGCTTCCCCTCGCTCAAGGCGCGGTGTCCGCTGGCATGAATGTAGTCGGGCTAGAATTGAATCCTGCGATCGTGAAAAACCTAAATGCGGGCATGTCACACGTTGATGACATCTCTAATTCCGATCTCCAGACGATGGTCGACGCCGGTTATCGAGCGTCCACCGATGCAGCGGTTATCCGTGATGCAGATGTGGTCGTCATCTGCGTGCCCACGCCGCTGGGTGAGGCTGGAAGCCCGGACCTGAAGGCCGTGATTTCGGCCACGGAATCGATTGCTGCAAATCTCTCGCCAGGGACTTTGGTGGTTCTCGAATCGACGACCTACCCCGGTACTACCGAGGAGCTGTGCCAGCCGATACTGGAACGCCACGGAGCGCATATCGACAATGATTTCTATCTGGCATTTTCACCGGAACGAATTGATCCGGGTAACGAGACGTACGGGTTGAAGAACACGCCGAAGGTTGTGGGCGGAGTTACTCCTGAATCAACTGAGGTTGCAGTCGCTTTCTACAACAAGTTCGTGGACACTGTCGTCCCTGTCAAGGGCGCCAAAGAGGCGGAAACAGCCAAACTGCTTGAAAATACATACCGTCATATCAATATTGCGCTTGTCAATGAAATGTCGAAGTTCTGCCATGAGTTGGACATCGATCTTTGGGACGTAATCTCAGCAGCCAAAACTAAGCCCTTTGGATTTCAGGCCTTTTACCCCGGACCAGGGGTTGGCGGCCACTGCATTCCTATCGACCCCAACTACCTTAGCTACCAAGTGCGTCGTTCCTTGGGATATCCTTTCAGGTTCGTTGAACTGGCAGAAGAAATAAACAACTCCATGCCACGCTACGTGGCTGACCGCATCCAGGCGCTTTTGAATGACGTGTCCAGGCCGCTGCGGGGGGCCAGCGTGCTCCTGCTGGGAGTCACGTACAAGGCCAACATTGCCGACGAGAGAGAGTCACCAGCGGTTGATGTCGCCGAGGTCCTGGTAAGCCGGGGAGCTATCCTTAGTTTCCATGACCCCAAGGTAAATACTTGGACTGCTGCTGGCGCCACGTATGCATCCGTCGAGGACGTGGACGACGCTGTTGCAGGCGCCGATGTTGTTGTGCTCCTTCAGAATCACTCTGCCTATGACGTGAATTCCCTGAGCGACAAATCGTCCATCTTCTTCGACACTCGCGGCGCAACGTCCACTTCGTCCGCGAACCGACTTTAAGGCGGAGTGGGGTGTTTCAGGGTTTCGGCACTTGGCAACTGCGCGTTTCTGGCATTGGTTGCACCGCAGCTGTCGGGGCGGTTATCGGCGCTGCCTTCGGAAACGTGCTGCTATTGACCATGGGCATTTCCGTTGCCTTGGTGGTAGTGATGCTGTTGGTGTTGTCTGCTGCGCGATTGCAGAACAATAGGACGCAACAGATCAAGTTGTCATTGGCTCGTCTGGAAGCCAAAGCGAAACGCGTGGAAGCGGGCCAGCCTAACGCACCCCTCTCGGCCGGGGACCTGGGGAGTGGCCTGACATCGAAGGCACCCACTTTGCGCGTCGGCGCAGAATTCGAGTATGCAGGGCGCATAAAGACGATGCAGTCTCACTTCGAGACCTTCGCTCTACGCTCGCGAAGCCGCCTTATCCGGGACTCCTTTGCACGAGCCGCCACGGGTGGATCCATGGGCTACTCCGATTTGGTTCGTTCATTGGCAGTAATCGAACTAGGTTACGCATCTGAAGAATCAATCCAGCAGGTCAAGACTTGGCGGTCTGATTCTTTGCTCGCCCTTGCAAGATTGGCCGCCAACCAGAGGTCAGCTGAACTAGACCTCGAAGAGGCAGCCCGACTTTTCGCCTGCGTGGAGAAGAACTTCGGCACCAAAGCGCTGGGACGGAACGATCGCCTCCTTTATGTGGAAGCCTTGGGTGATCTCGGATCGACCAAGGCTCTTCGGCTCGCAATCAAGCGCTTCCAGCTAGGAACAAAATACCCGGTCCAAAGTTCCCTCCTGTGGTCGAATGCCCTGCAGGTGACGGACCAGGGCGAAACAGACTGGCTAGAAACGCTAAATGGGATGTTCAGGGATGGCGGCATAAGCGAAGTCCGCCTGCGTGAAGGTTCGATGGATCGAATCGACCGACTGATTCCGGCCGAGTCGGAGTCGGTGACAGACGGACCTCTCGTGAGCATCATTATGCCTACGCACAATGGTTCGGAGCTCATCGAAACAGCCGTTTCCTGCCTCGTCAACCAAACGTGGCGGAATATCGAGATCATTATCGTCGATGACTGTTCCGACGCGTACCACCGTTCGCGCGTAGAGCATCTCCGGCAACTGGATCCGAGAATCGTTGTGCTCCAGCAACAGACAAACTTGGGGGCTTACTGCGCACGGAACCTCGGTCTCGGGGCTGCCAGGGGACAGTTCGTGACTGTTCATGATGATGACGACTGGTCACATCATCAGAAGATTGAACTCCAAGTGCGTCACCTTGTCGACAACCCAGAGCTGCCGGCAAACATGAGCCAGCATGCCCGGTGTACCCCTGAGTTGAACTTTTTGAGGATAAACAACAATCCGCAATTTTGCCAACCGAATTTCTCTTCGCTGATGGTTAAGACGTCGATCCTGAAACACTTAGGCGGCTGGGACGCTGTAAATAGAGGCGCGGACGCCGAGTTCCGCGATCGCTTGGTGGCCGCCCATGGGATTGCTATTCCCGTCGTCGGCGACCTGCCTTTGTCGTTCACCAGAACTCGAGAGGGTTCGCTCACCTCCGGTGAAATGTGGCGCGGCTACGTAGACTCCTCTCGACTCCTCTACCTCGCTGCCTACCAGCGATGGCATGCAGCGGCCGATGACCCTAACTCGTTCACCCTGAGCTCTCAAACGGAACGTGCGTTCCCAGTCCCGCAGTCGATGCTTCCTGGCATGCGTGGCCAGCATTTGGGAAACTTTGACGTTGTTTTCGCAACGGACTTCAGATTCCCCGGAGGTACTTCCTCTCTCACTCTGGCAGAAGTCCGTGCCGCCGCCGGGGAGGGGTTGCGCGTGGGTGTCATGCAGCTGGATTCACCTCTGAACCAGGCTACGGACAAAATATCCGATCGCTTCTTCGATGCCCTTGAGCTCCCGCAGGTAGCAACTATCGGGCTTAGGGATGTCGCGGACGTGAGACTTTTGGTGGTCCGCCACCCGTCTGTGGCCACGTTCCTCGACGCGGCCGATAGCAAGCTCGCGGTGAGCCGGTGCGTCTTGATTGTCAATAACCCACCGGTATTGCACGGCGGAAAAGGCATGGTATTTGACCTCCCAACTTGTGTGGCCAACCTTGACCGGCTCTTCCGCCTGCGGACAACAGTGGTGGCCGAATCAAAACTCACACGCGACCTATGCCGGGGCCTTATTGCAGCGCCGCGGCTTGCAAATGGAACATGGCCTGGCTTTGTGGAAACAACCCAGAAATCCACGGCATGTCCAAGCCCGGGCTCTGCCGTGTTGGGCAGGCATTCACGGGACCATGAACTTAAGTGGCCAACACGTGAGCAGGATTTCAACGCCGTCTATAAGTCGGAGAACGGCAGTTTCAAGACAGTCATTCTGGGCGGGATCCAGTCTTTGAACTCTAAATACGGAGCAAACGTTGAGAACGGAATTACTGTTCATCCATTTGACTCCTTAAACGTAGGCGATTTCCTCGAAGAACTTCATTTCTGGGCATATTTCCACGATGACCGGCTCACTGAGTCCTTCGGCATGGCAACAGCGGAGGCTATGGCTGCCGGCAAGGTCGTCATACTCCCGCCCTACATGGAAAAGACTTTCGGCACTGGGGCCATCTATGGGCAGCCCAAGGACGTTGCGGCGATCGTGGCAACGTACACATCCCAACCGGAACTGTTCGCGCACCAGTCAAGAGTTGCACAAGAGACCGCTCTGCGGGACTTCTCTTCCTCAGCGCTGCTAGCTCGGATTGATCGCTTTTCCGAGCGGACGGCCTCTGCGGAATGAGCAGGAAGAAGGACCTTGGCTTTGCTTCACTGGTGCTGGGAGGCCTCGTGGTGTCAGCCACGCTCGGCGGCGCCGCCTTCCTCACGGGGGATCTGATTGCAGTCACCAGACTTATCGGCACCGCCGGCTACGTTCTGGGCGCGACTGTCCTCGTTCTCTTGTGTGTCGTCGGGTATCGCCAAGTGAGGCTGGGTGAATCAGCCCGACGGCAGCTTTCTGCTTTTAGCAAATCAGAATCTCGGCATGATTACAGCCGAAGAGTCCAATTAGATCAATTTCAGTCAGGGCTGGCCAGACTGCGGTTCTTGACCGAGGGAATAAGTGGCTATCAGGCGCCATTTGACCCTCGGCTGAAGCTCCCGTTCGACGAGGAATCAGATCTTCCGCGTGTGTTGTTTGTAACCAGCAATGGCGCAGGGGTGGGTCACCTCACTCGATGCCTCGCTGTTGCGCGGAGTGGGCGCGAGAAGTTCCAAGCCCAATTCGTCTCCTTGTCATCTTCCGCAGAAATAGTCAGACTGTTCGGCTTCGATGTCTTGAAATTTCCGAGCCAGGCGGCCACTGCGCAGGACACGGCGGCCTGGAACGACAGTTTTGCAACCTTTTTCGACGCGGTCTGTCGGCTGAACCATCCCCGGGCGATAGTCTTCGATGGGACCTGGATCTATCGCGGCGTGCATGAATCCGCCAAACGACACGGGGTTTCACTGATCTGGCTCCGGCGTGGACTTTGGATGGATACATCCGACGTAACCCAACTAAAGACTGCCCACCTGCTGGCTGACCGTGTGCTCGTTCCAAGGGACGTCGCAGACACCGCAGACGCAGGGCCGGTATCTGCGTCGCCAGGCACTGTCGTTCCAGCGCCTACGCTGACTACGCCTTCGGAGTTTCTCACGCGGGACGCCGCTCTCGGTGAACTCGGACTCGACCCGGCGAGAGGCTATGTCCTCGTGCAACTCGGGGCCGGGGCCATCAACGACGTTTCAAATGCCAGGGAACAAGCAATCTCCCGGATTCTGACGCTCAGCCCTTCAGTGGACGTTGTAGTGGGCCTTTCTCCCTTGAGCAACGACTACGTAGACAACAGGCCCGGGGTCCACGTCCTTAGGCAGTACCCTCTGGCAAGATACTTGGCGGCGTTTGACTTCATGGTCATTGCCGCCGGCTATAACTCAATTCACGAATCGGTACGTTTCCAGACGCCCGCAGTGGTGGTTCCAAATCTCCAAACCAGCACTGACAACCAGGCTCTGCGGGCAGCTGAATATGAACGACAAGGCTTCGGCCTTGCAGCAAATTCTCTCGAGGAACTTGCTGATGCCATCCAACGAACCAGCGATCCAGAACTCCGACGGTGTTTCAGGAAGGCGCTCCAGTCGGTTTCTCTGCCACTCGACTCCGGTGAAGGTGCGGCGTCGAAAATTCATGGCTGGATGACCTGCGGCTAGACCGATAGAAGGACCCAATCTCATTGCGTTCGCGATGGATTCAACGAAGAACGGATAATCTAAGAATCAATGCCCACAGAAGACCCAACCACCTCTGACCCCGCATCCGCGGACACGAATGCACACTACAAGGTTCCAATTCGGCGACATTCGAGCTTGGAGGACCTTCAGCTGCTGCCGAACACCAGCAGTGTCAATGAAGTAGAGTTCGCCGATGGTGCGAGTCTTCATTTCTTTGCACGACTCGTACCCTCGGACACTCTCTACGTCGCGTTTCATGGTGCAATGCGCGTCGACCATGACACATATCCGAGATTCGAACGGGTCAACTCGCTAAGCAAACGATCATCAACGTTCTTGTCCTTTGCCGATCCCACCTGGCATCTCAACCCTCATATGAATCTGTCTTGGTTCCTCGGCGGCCCGGATTGGGATGCCCTGGATCCGATTGAGCGCGTCGTGCGGCGAGCCCTGGACGTCACCGGAGCCAAATCTGTCGTGTTCGTAGGAGGATCAGGGGGCGGTTTCGCCGCTCTGCGCATTGGGATCCGATTCCCCGGATCATTGGCCTACGTTCAGTCCCCACAAACCGTCATTACTCGTTATCTACCGTCAACAGTTGATCTGTACTTCGAGTCGGTCTGGGGCGAACCCAAGATTCAAGTAGTCAAGCGCACACCCCACAAGTTTGATCTCACTGGCCTGTACCGGACCAACCCGGGCGTGAACTTTGTCTACTATCTCCAAAATCTGAACGATCCGGCGCATATAAGAGATCACTATCGGCCGTTCAAACGCATACACGGAATTTCTGAGGCTCAGGGCACCAGCCGTGACGCCATGAAACGTTTCTACATCTCAGACTCCGAGCTACTGCGCCACGGCCCTCCGACTTCGTCAGAATTCGAACTGAATTTCAGCCGAGCGATCCAATTTCATCAAGCTGGAACTGGTACTGCGAAGCATAGCGGGGCTTAGCTCACCCATCATGGAGCATGTACGACATATGTAGATATTGCACTCTGGCAATGGGCGACTGCTTCGCTAAATGCCGCTGCCTATCTCCGAGAGACGATCGCCCACAAAATCGTAAAAATCCTGCACGTAGTGAAAAGGCGCCAAGCCCCATTTATGGTTCGGATCACTAATGATTACATTAGCTGGCGGTCGGATTATTTGTCCCTCCGGGAGCTTAGAACAAAAATATTCACGATACCGAGCGTAAAGACTATTGGCGGCGTCGGGTGTTCGTCCGGCGTGCGATAGCCCGCGGTCCGCTCCCGCTCCCGCGACCGTTGTAGCCCACCCCGCGTCCAGAAAAGCGACCGGCGCCGGACGGGGAAGACCGCCGACGACGTTCAGCATACGGTCCAGGGCATTGACCCATCCCTCGAAATGTTCGTCGCTGCCGCTATCGATGCGCCGCCAAGCTGCGGCTTGATTTGCTGGAAAATCCGACTCCCTAAGCGCCGGGGAGTCTGTCAGTCTCTCTTCGCCTTTGGACAACACATTGAACCTTTCGTCGACGATGTCCACGAGTAGGAGGTCATACGGCAAGGAGCGCAAAACTTTGGGCAGACTCTTCTCAGCATCTGCCTCAAGCATCCGACGCTGGAAACTGGAGCGAACATGGGCAGACGAGCCGGCGAGATTGGTTGGCCTGCGGGCAAAGGCCGAAAGCAACGACGACCGCGCAGAATAGCCGGCTAACTCGACTCCTGGCCGTCGAGCAAGTTCAAGACTGTCTCTTGAGATGCAACTGCCATAAATGAGTACGCGCACTTCTAGATGACATCCAACACTAGCGGCGCCACGACGGCAGGTCGTGACCACAGACCGCATACATCAACCACCGCCGCAGCGGCAATATCTTCACGAACCAGTCCCCTGAAGGCGGAGTGATCCACCAAAACGCCCAACACGCCCTTTTCAGCGGCCACGCCGCCCGAACCGACCAGACGAACATTCACCAAGCCCTGCAATGTCAACGGGAGGGCCGAAATGTGTGGTTCGACCACATTGACCTGAACTTTCGGAAGCGCAAGGGCCACATCTCGAGCTATTTGCACCGAAGGGGACTCCCGTAAGTCGTCGATATCCGCCTTATACGACAATCCCAACAATGTCACTGAAGTGGCTCGGCACTCACCCACTGCTCGCGTGATGTCCGTCGCTACGTGAGCTGGCTTGGCGTCGTTGGTGTTCCTTGCCTGGCGCATGAGCGGTGTCTGATCAGGTGCTGCGCTAATGAGGAACCATGGATCTACTGCAATGCAGTGCCCTCCCACGCCTGGCCCCGGTTTAAGAATATTAACGCGAGGATGCCGGTTCGCGAGCTCAATGACTTCCCAAACATCAATATCGAGGACATCAGCGACGTTCGAGATTTCATTAGCCAAAGCGATATTGACGTCCCGGTACGCGTTTTCGACGAGCTTTGCGGTTTCAGCTGTCTCGGCTGTCGTCGTCAACACCTCCCCTTTGCAGAAAGTTCGGTAGAGAGCGGAAGCCATCTGAGTCGACGCAACGGATAAGCCGCCGACGATCCTGTCGTTTTCGATCATTTCTGTCATGATTCGACCGGGCAATACTCTTTCAGGACAGTGAGCGAATAGGACGGCGGATGACCCATGCTCATCACTGAGAGCCATCTCCAAGTCCGGACGCAAATCCCCGATTGTACGAGCCAGGCGTTTTGTCGTGCCTGGCGGTGACGTCGATTCCAAGATGATCAGCTCGGACCCTGTCAGCACGGGAGCGATGGCTCTCGCCGCCGCCTCAACGAACGAAAGATCTGGCCGATGGCCCGCCTTGAAGGGCGTTGGCACCGCAACGACAAAGATGTCTGCCACGGGCATCTCGAACTGCGCTGACAGCCACGATCGGCTGACAGCGCCCGCCACTGCAACGTCCAGGTCGGGCTCCACAAATGGAACTTCCCCAGCGTTGACGGCGGCAACAACTTCTGGGTTGGTGTCCACACCAATAACATGGAATCCGTGGCTTGCAAGAACGGCTGCTGTCGGCAACCCAATGTACCCCAGTCCGATCACGGCCACTGTTTTATTTTCCATCGATTTCCTTAGTCTTCAGTGCAATGGCTATTCGTAAAAGACGCTCGAACGGACGGTGTGTCAGACTTAGTCACAAGAAGACATGCCCGCTAAAGTCGCCATACGATTCGACGTCGCCGGTAGAAATGGCCTCCATGTCACTTAGCTGCCACGTGTGAGCGTGCACACCACGGACCTGAACGAAATTAAAACGATCGGCCGCGTAGATCATTCCGCCGGTGGCGCGCACGCGAGACAGGAAATCTGTGTCTTCTCCTCGTGTCAGGTCGGCAAAGGGCACCTCCAGAAACAACTCTCGCGCTCCCGTTATCGTGGGGCCCATGACTTGGCTTACGAAACGATGTTCGTTTTCATGGAACCGGCGTATCAGAATCTTTGAATCCTCCAAATACATGTAATGTGCTGACTTACCGACCACATCCGCACCACTAAAGGATCGGGCGTGCACTAAATCTCGCAGATAATGCTGACCATATAAATCGTCATCGTCCATTTTCGTCACTAGAGCTCCATCAGCAGCGGTGACTATTGCGTTCAAACATGTACCCAGAGAGTCAGATGCGCTCCGCGTCAGGTGAATAAAATTTTCGACATCATGCGCGCGGGCAATTCGCTGTAGAGATTCATCGGCGGGATCAAAACCATGCGTGAGAAGGACCAACTGCTTGCGCTCATAAAGCTGGCTCGAAAACTGGCTAAAAATGTGCTCCAGCTGCTTCGGCCTGTTGGTCGAAACCATGCAGGATACATCTGGTCGCAAATTGGACAAGTGAGCCGAGAGTCCAACTCTCTCTAGAACGTTCTCGACTCTGTGGGAGTACGTATGAGCATCCCATATTCTACGTTGAGCCAAATGTACTGCACGTTCACCAAGACTACTGTTCCGGACCAGCGCCCTGACAACATCCCGAGTCTCTTCGGCGTCGGTGGCGACGAAAATCTCTGCAGGCGGAAAAAACTCCCCAATAGCTAAACTAGGCGCACTTACTACCGGTGTTCCGGAGGCGGAAATTTCAAATATCCTTCGTGCACACATACTCGGCGAATCTGTCACTGAGTTAACGTTTAGGAAGACTTTGTATGCTTTGTAGGCAGTGAGCATTTCCGCGTAGGGAAGTTGACCAACCACCCTGTCAGCGAATGGCTCAGGAAACTGATATCTTTCATCATCGCCGAGCATCCTGGAAAAAATTTCAAGTCCGGAATCCATGCCTGCGCTGCCCGCTATCGCACCCCGGAGCAGGAAGTCCATTTGTTCCCGCCGTTCCGGAAACTTGTGACGAAAATACATGCCGGCAAAGGCGATGTCTCGCGAGTGCCAACCGCTCCGAGGCCGAACAGGGTTATGAATCTTCGGTTGGGCAGCAAAGGGCAAGACGTAGACTCGATCGTGGCCGAGATCCCGAACATAATGTGGACATCTCGTCGCATCACTTGTAAATATGACATCAAATAATCGCGCCGTCTCAAGAAAGTCAGCGTAGTGCGGCGGGTCTTCTTTATTCCAAAACACTGTTGGAATACTCTTGCTGCGACACCAAGCGACCAGACTACGAAGGTCCTGCGAGGGTCCACTATCTCCAGTCAGGTGATACTTCCAGGCTCCGGAATTTCCTACCCAGGCAGACTCCACAAACAAGATATCGATCGGATCGTCTGTGATCTGCAACAGCCAGTTGGTTGGAGTTACGGCGACGCTGTTCCACTCAAAACCAAAACACATGGACGAAAATTCATCTAGTATCACAGCTGCCCGCAAGTTGAAACGCGGTTGATCCACGCCACTAAGATCGACCGGGGAAAACGAAAGTCGCCGTGCACCCCAGCGGCGTCCCCTCAACCGTGAGAAAGTTCTCGGGCGAGCAGAGCCCGGGCCTTCCAAAGTTGCATTGCGCCGGGCCATCCATATCTTCAGCTCAGACACGCCCCCGCGCCGAAGGTGCCAGAGGCCAGTTCGAAGATGAGCAAGCCGCTTATGACCGCTCACTTCCAGCGCCTTCGTCCGGCGGCCCGCTCGGTGACCTCGACCCGCTTCATTTCACGACGAGCGGCGCGTCGAATCTTCTCAGCTGAAACCTGGTCGTCGCGTCGAAGATACCAGATGAATTTCTCATAGAGACTTACCACTCGCTCGGTAGCACCATCGTGGAGCATCTCCCCCTGATCGAGCCAGACGACCCGAGTGGCCAGATCCCTGATCGAGGACATGCTGTGGCTCACCAAGAAAACGCAGCCCGCCTGCTCTCGCAACTCAGTCATTCGGGCCCTGGTGCGTTCGCCAAATTCGGCATCGCCGGTATTCAGTGCCTCGTCCAGAATTAGTATTTCAGGGTCCACCGCCGCGGCGATTGCAAACCGCAAGCGAGACGCCATGCCAGAGGAATACGACTTCATCGGAAGGTGAATGGCTTTGCCCAAGGCAGAAAGCTCCACGATCGACGCGAGTTTTGAATCAATCTCGTCTCGACCTAGTCCCATGGCCAGGCAACCGAGCACGACGTTGGCTTCACCTGACAAATCAGGAACGAGCGCTGCGCTGACACCCAATGCGATTGGGGTGCTTGTGGCTAGAACGCTGCCCGTTGATGGGCTCTCCTGACCGCTGATGAGCCTCATTAGCGTACTCTTGCCGGAACCGTTTCGGCCAATGACGCCGATGCATTCTCCATGCTCCGCAATCATCGACATACGTTGCAGGGCTTCGACGCTAACGGTTGGGTGGTGATTTCGGAGTCTGCTCCGCATTTTCCCGAGTACGTCCTTTGGCCTATTGTCACTCGACTCCGAACTAATGACCCGGTAAGTCATACTAACGTCATCGACAACCACGGCTGGAGACGAGACCGAAATATCAGCTCCGTCCATAACGCTCCTCCGCCCGCCAAAAAAAGACAATACCCACGGATAAACTTCCCATTGCCCAGATGCACAATGTTAGCCACCGCACCATAGTCGGCCAAGTGTCATAAAGTAAACAATCCCTGGCAATGTCTAGGACAACAAACATTGGATTGGCGTTCATGACGGCGATAATCCACGGTGTATCCGCGAATCGATCGACTGAAAAAAATACGGCCGACAAATAGAGCCATGCACGCAATGCAAAGCCGAGCAAGTGAGACACGTCTGGAACGAACGCCACCACTCGAGCCATAATCAGAGAAATTCCTAAATGGAACAATGACTGAAGACAAACGGCGGGCACCAAAAGGATCCATTTAATGGAAATTACCTCAGCTGGTGGAATAAAAATCACGAGCAGAAGCATGACAATTAACGTCGGGACCGAAGACAGCGCCTCTCGCACGTTGACGGCGATCGGCAAAGTCGCGCGCGGAAACCTAAAGGCCTGAAGGACATTGCGATTCGTAATCATTGAGCGCGCAGAAGTTGAAATTGATCTCGTACTGTATTGAAAAAGAAAAAGTCCAATAATAAGATACGAGATGAAATTTTCGATTCCATGACCCGTGCCTAGCATTATACCAAATATCAAATAGTAAACTGCCCCATTCAATAGCGGTGTCAATATCAACCAAGCTCCACCCAGTCGATCCTGCGAGGTCCCGCTCATAACACGGGCTCGGGAATCGTAGTACACGAAATGACGATAATCCCACAGGGTAACGAGGTAGTCCAAGAACTTTGGCCGCGATCCTACTCGTTGCAGCAACCTTATATTTACGGGCGTCGGGGTCGGTGCCGGTACGAGCGGATCGTGCTGACTCATTGCCCGTGTCCTCTGATAATGCGGTCGTACTCGCCCGCGAATCTCTCAGCATTGGATGCCCATGTTCTATCCCGAAGCACTTCCGACCGTCCTGTAGTTCCAAAGGCTGCCCTCGTTGCGCTCGAACCAAGCAGTTGCGCTAATTTTTCCGCCAAGTCATTATAGTCACCGGGCTTGGTGAAGATGCCTGTTCGGTCTTCAGTAACAATCTCTCGGAGCGCAGGTAGGTCACTAGCGATCACCGGCCGCCCCGAGGCGAGTGCCTCGACTGGCTTGAGAGGTGTTACGGATCGCGTCACCTCAAGATCCTTGCGGGGCACAACAAATACGTCCAATGCTTGGTGGTAGCGAGCAGCTTTGTCCCGGGGCACCCGCCCCGTGAACACGATTCGATCACTCACGCCGGTTCTTTTGGCCTGTTCCTTCAGGAACGGAGCCGAGACCCCATCTCCGACGATGAGCAGCCTCAGGTCCGTGTGGCTCTTGGCTAACAGGCAGAAGGCAGCAATGAGATCGTCAATCCCCTCATAGGGTACCAAGCTGCTTATCGTGCCGACGTATTGCCCCTCCTCGGGGAGGCCAAGATCCCGGCGTGCCTCTGCTGTAGCGAGTGGCTCCAGCAGGAACCCCCCGCCGACAGCGTTGGGTGCAATGAGTACATTTTCAGCAGCTACCCCTGCGGCAACAATATTGTTTTTCATGTTGTCGCCAAGGGTCACTACCAGGTCCGCCGACAGCATGGCCTCCCTCTCGCGTGCTTGGAACAAACGGTATCGTTCGCTATTCCGGGCCTCCGGTCCGCGCGTGGCAGCCCACGTGTCTGCGAGCTGGCCGCGGACCTCATATACCCACGGGATGTCCAACGCCTCGGCCACCGCCCGCGTGACGATCGCATTCACGTGATGGGTGGTCGTATGCATCAGGCTTGGCCGGAATTTCACGGCCACAGCCAACAGGGCCTCGGCCTGCTGTTGAAGGCGGCCATCCATGGTGGCTGCGAGGCGGGACGGCAGCAGCCGCTGGTAAGCGATGCCGTCCACTACGTCGCGATGCCGGGCAGCGAGTTTCCCGACCTGCACTGGGTAACCCACTCGTGTGACGGCAAGGGTTTCCCAGCCGGCCTCCTGCTGGGCAAGCAATATGGAGTGCGAACGCTGCGCATAGCCACTGGCTGTGTGGGGTAAGGAATTTGTCAGAACGTGTAGAACCCGGCCTGGACGTGGATCCATGTGCACCGGATTGAGCCTCGGCCTCCAACCTTCGAGGATCCGCAGCTCAGCCGCCAAGCGTTTGCTCTGTCGGCGTTCGCCGCCGCCGGCGTCCGCCAGAACTTCGACCGCGGAAGTAACCGCACCGCTGTACCAGAACCTCCGCGCCTGCACGGCCCGGAGGCGGCGAGCTCCGGTTGCTTGCGCCAAAAGGGAGTCAGCCAGGTCAGGTCGGTGGGCGACAAGTGCGACATCGGCCATGGACCGTGCCTTGTTGGCAGAAAAAGTGCCACGGGACAGAGCGCTTTCGAGGCGCCGAACTATTTCTTCCTGCTCACCGGCGACCAGGCCGGCCAGCAGCACCGGAACCGAAATGGAATCCGCGGCGCAACTGCGTCGCACCAACCCGGCGATCGGCTGCACGAGGCGGTCCGGCAGCCGGCGAGAAATCTGCAGCATGAGCAGGGCAGGATCGTCCGCCAGATGTTGCGCTGCCGTTTCCGCCGCGAGGCGAAGGTTGGCGAAAAATTGCATCATGGACGCGGGCCGCCACTGGTGCTTAGCAGATCACGGATCAGATCCATGTACCGGGCAGCCAGCACGGGGTAATCAGCATGCTCTTTGACCCAATGTCGCCCGTCGCCATTTCGGATGAGCTTTCCGCGGTTAGCCGCGAGGTCCCGCCACAGGGCGGCAACGGCCTCAGGGTTGCTCGGAACGATGTCCCCCGCACCGGCTTCGGCCACGATCCGGGCGGCCTCGCCCTTGACTATGCCGGTCACATGGCGGCCCAGGGCCAACACTTCATAGGTCTTGGACGGAACAGTCGTATCAAACGATTTCCAATCGTCCCGCAAGGACACCACGCAGGTGTCCGCCGAGGCATATCGATCCAAGACGTCCTGGCCATGCAAAGAATCGTGGAAGGTAACAGGAGCGTTCAACTCTTTGGCTAGCTTCTCCAGGGCAGGGCGCTGTACTCCATGACCCACCATGTGAAGGTGAATCGAATGGCCTACAAGGGCACTGGCTTGGATGGCGATTTCTAGCCGCTGGCTCTTGCCGTGGTTTCCCAGATAAAGAGCCTCAAATACTTCCCGTTCCAACGCCGGAGCGTCCAGTACAGGAAGCGTCTCCAAGCGGACCCCGTTGCTGATGGTGGCAACATTCTTTAGGCCGCGATCGCGCAACGTTTCGGCAAAGCCCTCCGTCACCGTCACCACAAGATCAGCACGGCGCTGCACAAATTCGACTGCCCTTTCAGCCAGGCTCTTGACGTTGCCCTGAACCAGGCGCGCATCCCGGGCGAGGTCCGGCCAGGCGTCCCGCATCTCCACGACGAGCGGAATCCGTCGAAACCGGGCAAGTGCATAGCCGGCGCCCAGCATGGGCAGACTTGGAGCCGTGACAATGAGGACGTCTGATGGGCGTGTCAGCAAGCCGAGAGGAACAGAAAGCAATGCGGAGAAGCATTGATCAATGAACCTTGTGGCGTGGGAATTCCCATGCCACAAGTAAGGAACACGCCTGATCAGCTCGGCATATTTCCCCTTCTGAGCCAGCAAGGGGCGTCCGGCCACGCTGCGAGGCAACTGCCGGCGTCCATGTGGTGCGTGCGCCACGGGGGTAACGACATCAACCTGCCAGCCGGCCACCCTCAACTCTTTGACAAGCGCACTCCACCGTCGTTGCGGTGGACTGCTCTCTGGCCAGTAGGAATGGGTTACAAGCGTAACGCGCGGCTCAGCCCGCGCCCGGTCGGGCGCCTGTTCGGATATTGGCATTGTCCGCAGGCTACTTCACGGACTTGGACGGCATGCGGGCCCCTTTGGACCCCAGGGTTCGAAAATACGCAACGCCCGCGCCGATGAGGGCGAGGACGGTGAGTACCTGTACGTACAGTGGGCTGCCTGTCGCTGTGGCAACCACGGCATCGATGGTCTTAGTGACTGGCTCGGGTAGCGCCACGGGCGCAACAGCCGCACGTGGTTCAGAAGTGATGCTGGGGGTCGGCGTCGGTGTGGCGTCGTCCGCGAGGACGACTTCCTGACCCTCCGCAGCCGATCCCTCTTGCATCGGCAGGGGCACTACGGCCGGAGCTAACCCTGAGTCTGCGGGCACTGGGTTTACGACTCGCTGAGCGCTAGGAACTGCAGGCTGTGGCTCCTGGAGGGGATCCGGCAGGGTCACAGTCGTAGTGTCTTCAGGCGGTGTCGCCGTAACGTCAGGCGTAGTGGTAGTAGCGTCTTCAGGCGGTGTCGTCGCCGTAACGTCAGGCGTAGTGGTAGTAGCGTCTTCAGGCGGTGTCGTCGCCGTAACGTCAGGCGGACTAGTCGTGTCTTCAGGCAATGTCAAACCAGGAGTGTCAGCAATGATGGGCGGAGTCTCACCATTATCACCGAATGCAGCGGGAATCGGCGCGGCGCTCAAAAGCAGGGCAAAACTAACTGCCACCAGGCATTGGCGGCGGGCCATACCACTCGTCTTTTTCACTCAATGCCCCCCAGGCTGCAGATCTTCCGAAAGTTGCTGTACCACTTGGAATGCCCAAGTGGGACGCTATACGTCGTCGTACAAGCAAAGTCCAGTCACTGGACGTTCTAGCCCAGCTTACTTGATTCAAGCATCAACACAGATTCCGGTGTGCGTTAGCGGAGCACATTTCTCAGATAGGCGACTTACATGACGCCCGCGTTGGGAGGCCTGTGAAACCCCTCAGGAGAGGTGGGCGATAGGCTGGATAGATGCCTAATCCCCCTTTTTCCTTGCCTATCCGCGTGTCACGAATCCTGCTGACGGCGGCCATCGCTGGAGGCGTTCTGTCCGCCTGCGCCCCGGCCGTGGATGTCACCGCCGCAGCCGATGCGGCGAACCCGGCCTGCGCTCCGATGATGGTGGCCCTTCCGGACGCCATCGGCGATGCTGACCTTCGGAAAACCAACAGCCAGGCCACCGCAGCCTGGGGGGACCCGTCACAGGTGATCCTGCGCTGCGGCGTCAACGTTCCAGGCCCGACGACGGACCGGTGCGTGAGTGTCAACGGCATCGATTGGGTCATCAAGGAGGGCGACCCGGTGTGGACGCTGACGACCTTTGGCCGCGAACCCGCCACGGAAATCCTGATGGATCCGGAGAAGATCAGCTCCGCGACGGTCCTGGCTGATCTTTCCGCCTCAGCCGGAAAGATCCCGGCCAGACGGAACTGCGTGGGTCAGGAAGAACTGCAGAACCTACCGTCCAGCAAGTAAGTCGCCGGTGAGGTGGGGACTACCTTAGGCCGGTCTTCCGGTTCAAGGCCAGGTAGATCAGCTCATCGATCAGGTCCGCATAGTCCAGGCCCGATGCTGCCCACATCTGCGGGTACATGCTCTTGGGCGTAAACCCGGGCATGGTGTTGATCTCGTTGATGATCAGTTCGCCGTCGGGCGTGTAGAAGAAGTCCACTCGGCTCAGGCCTTCCGCACCCACAGCGTCGAAGGCAGCTGCCGCGAGTTCCCGGACCCGTACGATGGCTTCCTCGGGAATGTCGGCGGGGCAGCTCAGCGCGGCGGCGTCGTCCTCAACATACTTCGCGTTGAAATCGTAGAATTCGTGCGTTCCGGCGGCGACGGAAATTTCGCCCGGCATGGACGTCCGGGGGGAATCGGTCCCGCGTCCTTCCAAGACCGCGCACTCAATCTCACGCCCTACGATGCCTGCCTCGATGACCAGTTTGAGGTCGTGGCGCCGGGCTTCCTCGACGGCGGCGTCGAGTCCCTCGAGCGAGTCCACTTTGGAGATCCCCATGGACGAACCCGCCCGCGCCGGCTTGACGAACACAGGAAAGCCGAGCTGGTCCACCTGTTTGCGGACGGCCTCCGCGTCCTTGACCCACTGACGGTCCGTGACGGCAATGTAGGGCCCCACGTGCAGCCCGGCGGCCTCGAACACAACCTTCATGTAGTGCTTGTCCATGCCCACAGCCGACGCAAGCACGCCGGCGCCAACGTAGCGCGTGTCGGACAGTTCCAGGAGCCCCTGGATGGTGCCGTCCTCGCCAAAGGGACCATGGAGAAGGGGAAACACAACGTCCACCGTCCCGAGTTCCTGCGGTACCTGGTTCGGTGAGGCGACGATCAGCTGGTGCTCGCCGCCGATCTCGGCCAGTGTCACCGTTTCCGACGACGGCGGGACCTCCGGCAGCGACGACGCGGACAGCGACCATTGGGCGGTATCCCCCGCGGCCAGCACCCATTGCCCCGATTTGGCGATGCCGATGGGGATGACATCGTACTTGTCTTTGTTGATGGCGCCCAGGACGCCGGCAGCGGTCACGCAGCTCACGGCATGCTCGCTGGACCGGCCACCAAAAAGCACCGCGACGCGGGGTTTGGCCCGTGGGGCTTCATCCGCTGCGGTCAGGTTTTCATCGGACATCGTCAGTAATCGCCTTCGGGTTTCAGGTCCCGGGCCAGCAGCAGCGGCCCCAGTTGGTCAACGGACAGTTTGCCGGCCAGGACGGCAACGACGGCGGCGGTGATGGGCATCTCGACGCCCAGTTTCCCCGCTAGCTCGTGCACGGCCTGGCCGGATTTGATGCCTTCGGCTGTTTGGGTCATCTTCAGTGCCAGCTCGTCAAGAGTGAGTCCCTGGCCCAGCAACCGGCCAGCCGTATGGTTTCGCGACAGAGGCGAGGAACACGTCGCCACCAGATCCCCCAGGCCCGCCAGCCCGGCCATGGTCCGTGCCTCGCCACCAAGGGCAAGGGCGAGCCTGGATGTTTCGGCCAAGCCTCGGGTGATCACGGAGGCCTTGGTGTTGTCCCCCATCTGTTTACCTTCACAGATGCCCACGGCCAGCGCTATGACATTCTTGACGATGCCGCCAATTTCCACACCGACGACATCCGCCGTGGTGTACGGACGGAAGTACGGTGCGGTGCAGCTCCTCGCGATCCAGCCCGCGGCCGCCGCATCGGAACAGGCCACCACAGAAGCAGTCGGTTCCTCCCGGGCGATCTCCATGGCCAGGTTGGGACCGGAAACCACGGCAATGCGGTCCTTGGGAATCCCCAGTTCGTCGCTGATCACCTCACTCATCCGGGAGTCCGTGCCGAGCTCCAGGCCCTTCATCAGGGACACCACCATGGCGTCAGCGGCGATCAGCGGCTTCCATTCACGGAGCTGGAGTCGCAGTGACTGTGCAGGAACGGCCAGGACCACCAGGTCCGCGCCCGCCAGCACCTCGCTGACGTCTGTGGACGCTGTGATGCTGGGCGGCAGCTCTGTGTCCTTCAGGTACTGGACGTTTCGGTGCGTGCTGTTGATCTGCTCCACAACTTCGCTGCGTCGGCCCCAGATCCGGATGCTCCGCTGTTCCCCCGCTGCCCGAGCCGCATCGGCGAGGATCTTGGCGAACGTGGTACCCCAGGAACCGGCGCCCAGGACGGCGACAGACCGGGCGGAACCCTGACGGCTTCCGTCAGCCATCAGGTGGCATCCGCAGCGTCGTCAGGATTTTCCCGCACAACGAAGCGACCGTGCGTGGCTTGATTGTGCTTGGAAGGGTCCCAGCGTTCAGCGGGCGGCTCCTCCCCGCGGATGTCGGCCAGCAAACCGGTCACGGCATCCATGATCTTCTCGGTGGCCGCGGTCAGCGTTGCTTTGTCCAGTGGCCGGCCCATGAACTGGCTGAGGTCAACGGGCTTGCCCACCATCACCCTGGACGTCCTGCGCGGGAAAAGGTGGAACCGCTTCGCATAACGCGGGAACACCTCATGGGCGCCCCAGTGCGCGATCGGTACCACGGGAATGCCGCCTTCCAAGGCAAGGCGGGCAGCGCCGGTGTGGCCCTTCATCGGCCACAGCGCGGGATCGCGGGTGAGTGTGCCTTCGGGGTAGATGATGATGGCCCCGCCGTCCGCCACAATCTCCTGGGCGAGCTGCAGCGAGCGGTTCGCTCCCGCCGTCGAGCGTTCCACCGGGATCTGCCGGGTGGCCCGCAGGACCGCGCCCAGGACGGGAACCTTGAACAGCCCGGCCTTCGCCAGGAAGTGCGGGGCGCGGTTCTGGTTGTAGAGAATGTGCCCCACGATCAGCGGATCGATTTCCGTGCAATGGTTAGGCGCGGCAATAAACCCGCCGGCGGGGAGGTTCTCGAGGCCTTCCCACTTCTTGTTCATCATTGCGTTCAGCACCGTGCGCACTATGGCCGCGACCACAACGAATGTGGCCTGGCTCTTGGCCGTTTCCTTCACGTACCCACCGCTACTTTGTCGAGGTGATGTCGAAGTCGGCGCCGAGGCCGGACAGCTTTTCGGTGAAACGTTCGTAGCCGCGGTTGATGATGTCGATCCCGGTCACGCGCGACGTGCCCGAAGCGGCCAGCGCCGCGATCAGGTGGCTGAAGCCGCCACGCAGGTCCGGTACGTCGATGTCGGCGCCCTTGAGCTGGGTGGGACCGGAGATGACGGCGGAGTGGAGGAAGTTGCGCTGGCCGAAGCGGCACGGCACGCTGCCCAGGCACTCGCGGTGCACCTGGATGCTCGCGCCCATCCGGATGAGCGCGTCGGTGAAGCCGAACCTGTTTTCATAGACGGTCTCGTGAACGATCGACACGCCTTCGGCCTGGGTCAGGGCCACCACCAGCGGCTGCTGCCAGTCGGTCATAAAGCCGGGGTGCACATCCGTTTCCAGGACCAGAGGGTTGAGCTTGCCGCCCCGGTGGTAGAAGCGGATGCCGTCCTCGCCGATGTCCATGCCGCCGCCTACCTTCCGGTAGGTATTCAGGAACGTCATCATGTCCCGCTGCGAGGCGCCTTCGACGAAGATGTCACCGCGGGTCACCAGTGCTGCCGAAGCCCACGACGCCGATTCGTTGCGGTCCGAGAGGGCACGGTGGTTGTAGCCGCCCAGGTCCCGGACGCCTTCAATGCGGATGGTCCGGTCGGTCTGGACGCTTATGATGGCGCCCATCTTCTGCAGCACTGCGATGAGGTCGATGATCTCAGGTTCCGTGGCAGCGCCGGAAAGCTCCGTGATCCCTTCGGCGCGGGTGGCGCTGAGCAGCACCTGCTCCGTCGCACCCACCGAGGGGTAGGGCAGATTGATCTTGGCGCCATGCAGGCCCTTGGGCGCAGAGATGTGGATGCCGCCCGGGCGCTTTTCCACCACGGCGCCGAACTGGCGGAGCACGTTCAGGTGGTAGTCGATGGGCCGGTCACCGATCTTGCAGCCGCCAAGGTCCGGAATGAAGGCCTCACCGATCGCATGGATCAGGGGTCCGCAGAGCAGGATGGGGATACGCGAATCACCGGCGTGGGCATCGATCGCCGTGCTCGGGGCGGTTTTGGCCGCCTTCGGATCCAGGGTGAGGTCACCGCTGACGGGATCCTTGACCACCGTCACTCCGTGCAGCTGCAGGAGCGAGGTGACAACCTCGACGTCCTTGATCTCCGGAACGTTCCGCAACACCGACGGCTCGTTGCCCAGTAATGCTGCCACCATGGCCTTGGGAACAAGGTTTTTGGCTCCCCGGACGCTGACGCGGCCTGTAAGCGGGACTCCGCCGCGGATTGTCAGAACACTACTCATATACCGGTTTCCTTACGATTACTCGCCCCAAAATCCTTGCAAAGGCTCCAGCTAAGCATAGGAGGTTGCGTTACCGAACCGAAATACGGGCGCCGAAAGCCTCCGGCGCGGCGCTGTACAGGCGGCTCCGTCCGGGGCGGGAAATTCCGCGCTCCCGCTCAGGAAAGGCGGGCCGGAAGCGTTTTGGGCATAAAGGCCGGACGGGTGGCCTCGAAGGCGGTGATGTCCTCTTCGTGCTGGAGCGTCAGGCCAATATCGTCCAGGCCTTCCAGGAGGCGCCAGCGTGTGTAATCGTCGATTTCAAAAGGCGCGACGATACTGCCGCAGATAACAGTCTTTGAAACGAGGTCAACGGAGACTTCGGTGCCTGGTGCGTTTTCCAGTTCTTTCCAGATCAGCTCGATATCGTCCTGGGCGAGCTCGGCGGCCAGCAGCCCCTGCTTGCCGGAGTTCCCACGGAAAATATCGGCGAAACGTGAAGACAGGACCGTCTTGAAGCCGTAGTCCTTCAAAGCCCAGACGGCGTGTTCACGGGACGAACCGGTACCGAAATCCGGGCCCGCCACCAGAACGGAGCCGGCGTTGAACGGCGCCTGGTTCAGGATAAAGGCCGGGTCCTTGCGCCAGGCGGAGAACAGTGCGTCCTCGAAGCCGGTACGGGTGATCCGCTTGAGGTAGACCGCGGGGATGATCTGGTCCGTGTCAACGTTGCTCTGGCGCAGCGGGACGCCGATGCCGGTGTGGGTGGTGAACTTTTCCATGGCGGCCTCCTAGGCTGCGTCGGTGCGGATGGCGGCGGATTCGGGGGCCGGATCGAGATCCGACGGCGAACTCAGGGTGCCACGGATGGCCGTGGCCGCTGCCACCACAGGCGAGACCAGGTGGGTGCGGCCGCCCTTGCCCTGCCGGCCTTCGAAGTTACGGTTGGACGTCGAGGCGCAACGCTCCCCCACCTCGAGCTGGTCCGGGTTCATGCCCAGGCACATCGAGCAGCCGGCGAAGCGCCACTCGGCGCCGAAGTCCTTGAAGACCTTGTCCAGGCCTTCGGCCTCTGCTTCCAGCCGCACGCGGGCCGAACCGGGTACCACCAGCATCCGGATATTGGGGTCCTTCTGGCGCCCGCGGATGATGTCCGCGGCGGCGCGGAGGTCCTCCATGCGTGAGTTGGTGCAGGAGCCCAGGAAGACCGTGTCCACCCGAATCTCCTTCATGGGCGTACCGGCGGTCAATCCCATGTACTGCAGGGCGCGTTCGGCGGCAGCCTTGGCGTTTTCGTCGCCGAAGTCCTCCGGGGACGGCACTTTGGCGGAAAGCGAAACACCCTGCCCTGGGTTTGTGCCCCAGGTGACGAACGGCTCCAGCGTGTCGGCGTCCAGGGCCACCTCGACGTCGAACGTGGCGTCGTCGTCGGTCCTCAGCGTGTTCCAGTACTCGACGGCGGCATCCCAGTCGGCGCCCTGTGGCGCGTGCGGGCGGCCATTCATGTAGTCGTAGGTGATCTGGTCCGGGGCCACCAGGCCGGCGCGGGCACCGGCTTCGATGGACATGTTGCAGATGGTCATGCGGGCTTCCATGGACAGCGCGCGGATGGCGGAACCGCGGTATTCCAGGACGTAGCCCTGGCCTCCGCCGGTGCCGATCTTGGCAATCACGGCCAGGATGATGTCCTTGGCGGTAACGCCCGGGCGCAGCGTGCCTTCGACGTTGATGGCCATGATTTTGAACGGCTTCAGGGACAGCGTCTGGGTGGCCATGACGTGCTCCACTTCGGACGTGCCGATGCCCATGGCCAGGGCACCGAACGCGCCATGGGTGGACGTGTGGGAGTCACCGCAGACAACGGTCATGCCAGGCTGCGTGAGGCCAAGCTGCGGGCCAACCACGTGCACAATGCCCTGTTCCGCGTCGCCGAGAGAGTGCAGGCGGACGCCGAACTCCGCGCAGTTGTTGCGCAGCGTCTGGATCTGCGTGCGGCTGGTGAGATCGGCAATGGGCTTGTGGATGTCCAGCGTGGGAGTGTTGTGGTCCTCCGTGGCGATGGTGAGGTCCGGGCGGCGCAGCTTGCGGCCGGCCAGGCGCAGGCCCTCGAAGGCCTGCGGAGAAGTCACCTCATGGACAAGGTGAAGGTCAATGAAGAGGAGGTCGGGCTGGGCATTGGCTCCTTCGCCCTCGCCTTTGCGCACCACATGTGCGTCCCAGACTTTCTCGGCCAGTGTCTTTGCCACGGCCATCTCCCTTCACTGCTGTTTGGCTGTTTGGTTCCACTGAACCAGCAGGGCTGCATTTTGTGCCAGCCCAAAGATTTGCATCTCAGATAATGAGACGGCAATATCATTACATGGACAATTCTAGTGGAGTCGGTGTCATTGATAAAGCGGCCCATGTGCTTGATGCATTGGAGGCCGGCCCCACCACGCTGGCACAGCTGGTGGCCGCCACGGGCCTGGCCCGGCCCACGGTGCACAGGCTCGCCCTGGCCCTGATCCATCACCGGCTGGTAAGCCGCGACATCCAGGGCCGGTTTGTCCTCGGCAGCCGCCTGGTGGAGCTGGCCTCCGCCGCCGGCGAGGACCGTCTCATCGCTTCTGCCGGGCCGGTCCTGATGCAGCTGCGCGACGCTACCGGCGAAAGCTCCCAGATCTTCCGCCGCCAGGGCGAATGGCGTATTTGTGTCGCCTCCGCGGAACGCCCCATCGGCCTGCGCGACACCATCCCCGTCGGCACCAAGCTTTCCATGAAGGCCGGCTCCGCCGCCCAGGTGCTGCTCGCCTGGGAAGACCACGACCGGCTTCTCGAGGGCCTGCAGGCCGCCCGATTCACGCCCACCGTGCTGGCAGGCGTACGACGGCGGGGCTGGGGACAGAGCCTCGGCGAACGCGAGCCCGGGGTCGCCTCAGTCTCGGCACCGGTCCGGGGACCGTCCGGACGCGTGATCGCCGCGGTCTCGATCTCCGGCCCCATCGAGCGGCTCACCCGCCAGCCGGGCCGCCTCCACGCCGAGGTGGTTTGCAACGCCGCGCGGATCCTCACCGAGGCCCTGCGCAAGGGCAACGACTGAAGGCTCGCCTCCGTCCAGGCCTGGCTGCCCCCGGCTAGGCTGTCGGCATGAACAGCTACGCAGTCTTCCTCCGCGGGATAAATGTCGGCGGGATCAACATCAAGATGGCGGACCTCAAGACTGCGCTTGCATCGCAGGGGTTCGCGGACGTCAGGACACTGCTGGCCAGCGGCAATGTGGTGCTTGCCAGCGACGAGGATCCTGCCGCGGTCAAGCAGACCTTTGAAAAGTTCCTGCGTGACGCCTTCGGCTACGAGGCCTGGGTGGTTGTCCTCACGGCACGGCGGGTCTCCGAACTCGTGGCGGCCTGCCCGTATCCGGCAGACGACAAGGCAACGCACACCTACATCACGCTGGCATCGGACACCGCCATGCTCAATGAGCTTGAAGCCGCCGGCGCAGCCTTTGAAGGTACCCAGCAGAAACGCCTCGGCCCGGAGGCATTGGCCTGGCTGGCTCCGGCCGGCGGGACGTTGGACAGCCCGTTCAGCAAGATTTCGTCCAAGGCCAGGTTCAAGGCAACCACTACCACCCGGAACCTGCGGACGCTGATCAAGGTCAGGGACGCCGCAACCGCACTGGTGTAACTACCTTAGTTTCCGCCCGCGACCTTCAGTGCGGCGTTGAAGGACGCGAGCCTGCTGACCTCAATTTCAACCGGCTCCACTACGAAGTCCCGGGCAACCTCGCCCACCGCTGCCCGCAGCCGTTTCCTGGCCCTGGCTGCACGCGCCCTCGCGGCTCCTGACCCAATGAACTTTCCGGTCAGGGCCAGGAAGATCCCCAGCGCCACGCCGCCGCCAATCATCAGCGTCGGCAGGGGCCAGCCTTCCACCTTCGGAACCTCGGGGACTGGCAGTTGTAGATAGCCGAGTCCTGCCAGCACGCCGAGCCAGCCCAGGCCGCCCAGGACTGTCAGCAGCGCGAGCCACTGGACCACGTTGAACATGCCCCACCACCAGGACTTCCGGGACGCCATCAGGTCCGTGCCTGCGATGGCCTGGTCCAAGGCATCCGGCAACGCCTCCCGCCCCTCCCGGGCAGCACCCCTGATCGCGGCACGCCACGGTCCGGGTGCGCCCGCACTCGCCGCGTCCGCAAACTCACGGACAGCAGCATCCGTCCGGGCGCGTTCCGGGGCGCCCGCGGCCGGGAGCGAGGTCCGGTTAAGTTGGGACGGAGAAGAACTTCTCAGATTGAGCCGGCGGAGCGGATCAGGCCGGAACCGCACCAGCCACCGCGTCACCGGCCACCCCGTGCGGCGCGTCGACTCGATGCGGTAGGACCGCGCAACTGCGTCCACCACCACGGGCACGTTGGCGGCCGTTGCCAGCTCATCGGTGAGCCGGGATCTCGACGCCGGCCTGACACCGGCGGCTTCCCCGGCGCCGGCGGCTTCCCTGAGTTGCCCGGAGGCCCGTGAAACGTCAGCGGCCAGCCGCTGTGAAAGCGCCTGGCGCTGCACCACAACATGTCGGATGGCACTCCGGACTTTGTCCACGCCGGTGCCCTTCAGGGCGGATGCGCCCAGGACCTGGACCTTGCCCAGCCCGTCGCGGGCAAGGATCCCTTTCAAGGACTCCAGCACAGGCTGCACGTCCCGTTCGGGCAAGCGGTCCACCTGGTTGAGGACCACCAGGGTCACGGCGCCATGCGCGGACAGGGGCGCCAGGAAATCGTTGTGGACCGCCGCATCGGCGTACTTTTGCGGATCCAGTACCCAGACCAGGACATCAACCAGGCCAACCATGCGCTCCACGATCTCGCGGTTCGCGGCCCTGGTGGAGTCGAAGTCCGGCAGGTCCAGCAGGATCAGCCCCGTGCGCTCGTCCGCGAAACCTGCCACGGGCTCCGCATGGTGGCGGTTGCCCACCTCAAGCCAGTCCAGCAACGGCTCGCTGCCGTCCGCTCCCCAGACACCAGCCAAAGGTTCCGACGTTGTGGGCCGGCGGGCGGCCGCCGTCGCGATTTCAGCGCCGCTGACCGCGTTGAAGAGTGACGATTTTCCGCTGCCGGTGGCACCGAAGAACCCAACAACGGTGTGATCAGCCGACAGTGACCGCCGGGAGCTCGCGCGTTCCAGGAGCTGGAACACCTCCTCGAGTGCAGCATCCGGTAAGACGCCTTCGGCGAGTTCACGGGCATCGTTGAGGGCTTCGAGCCTGCGGTCCAGCTGCGACGCTTCACGGGCTACGCTGTGGCGGCTCATGCCTTGTCCGCCAGCCGGGCCAGGGCAGCGGCGTGGCCCGTCAGGATCCGGCCGGTGACCGCGCCGCCCTCCGGCAGGCGTTGGATGAATTTCTGCTGCTCTGCCTGCAGCAGCCGCTGGCAACGGGCATGGAGGTCATCCCGCGCAGTCTTCGCAAGTCGGCGGACCGCGTCTTCGCCGAACACTGCCTCGAGCAGTTTCTGGCCGACGACGGCGGTACCGCCCGCGACGCCGATCTCCAGCCCGGTGAGGCCGGCTGTCATGGAAAACACCACGATCATCAGTGCGGCACCCAGCCCGTTAATCCCGAAGGAAAGCCATCTGGCCTGCGTGCGCTTGCCCTGCCCTTCCGTGCGGATCAGTTCCATCAGGCCGGCCTGCCAGGCCCTGATCTCCGCTGCGGCCGCATCGGCAAAGCCGGGGCTGGTGCCGGACAGATCCTCCGTCCCCAGGAGCTCGCGGCCGGCCGGGTCCGAGCGCCACCGCTCGTCGGTTTCCTCGCCGGCGTTGGCGGCCTCGTCCAGGATGACGGCCTGCAACCCCGTTTCGATGGCGGCCTCAACCCGGACGGCCGGCGTCGGCTCGCCCCGGAAGAACGCTCCCACGCGGTCCCGCAGCCGTCCGATGTTCTGCTCCAACGCCCGGAAGAATTCCCCTGTTCCAACGAAGTCCTGCCAGCGCGCCAGTACTTCGCCACGGAGGAGGGCGCCGTCCTTTGTTGCGTCCAGGATCCGGGCCCCGGCATCGCGATAGGCGGCCTCAGCGCCTGCACGGAGCGAGGCCGCGGCACGCTCCTGCCCCTGGACCGCGTGCGCCACGGAACCGACCCGCCCGGCCAACGCCTTCACCGTCCCGTTGAGGGTACGGCGGGCAATTTCGGACCGCCCAGCGGCGTCGGCAGCAAGTTCCTGCAGCCAGCGCCGCAGCGGCTCCACGGCGCTCGTTGGCAGCATGCCAAGATGGTCCAGGTCCGTCTCCGGCACAATGAACAGTCCGGCATCGCCGAGGCCTTCTTTCTGCAGCAATGTGCGGAGGTCGGCGCTGACTTCGGCTTCCGCCTCCGCCGACACACGGTCCAGGACCACGGCCACCATGATGTCCCGCGAGGACGCGTCCAGGAGAAGCTTCCACGGGACCGCGTCCGCGTAGCGGTTGGCGGTGGTCACAAAAACCCAGAGGTCCGCGGCGGCCAGCAATTGACCGGCGAGCCTGCGGTTGTCGTCGGAAATAGAGTCGACGTCGGGGGCGTCAAGCAGTGCGATCCCCTGCGGAACAGCCTGGTCCGCTACCAGCACCAGGGAGGAAATGGCTTCCGCATCGGGTGTTGCGCCGGCCCGGCTGGCCGGAACGGGTTCCCTGGAGACGGTGCCCCGGATCCGGTTGAGGGTGGGCAGCACGCGGTGGCCTTCGAACCAGCCCGCATCGGCCGGGTGGTGCAGCAGAATTGGCTGCCGGGTGGTGGGCCTGATGGCCCCGGAGCGTGTGACCGGGTGCCCCACCAAGGCGTTCACCAGCGTTGACTTGCCGGCACCGGTGGAACCTCCGACGACGGCAAGCAGCGGCGCGTCCAGGCTGCGGTACCGCGGCAGGATGTAATCGTCCAGCTGGGCGACGGCGTTCCGAGTGTCCTGGCGCGCCTGTTCCACGTCCGCAAGGGCGAGCGGCAACGACACGGCGGACAGATCCCCACGCACGGCCTCAAGCAAGGCCACGGCTGGCTCCGATGCCGCGTCGGGCCGGCCCGGCTGAGTTCGCGGTGCGCGCTTAGGCGGCGGAGGCTGCGTGGGACGAAGCCCGTCTGAGGAGGTCACAGGATCATCATGCCAGTTGCGCCGGCTGTTCCACCGGGCCCCGGCTTTGTCCTATATCCCGCAGCGCAGCCTCCACAACGAAAAAACGGCCCCGGGCTGATGCCCGGGACCGTTCGTTGGTGACCCCAGCGGGATTCGAACCCGCGTTACCGCCGTGAGAGGGCAGCGTACTAGGCCGCTATACGATGGGGCCGCGTACTTCCAGGAAGTTTTCACTTCCAACCGGCGCCAGGCCGGTTTGCTAAGTGAGTATTTCATACACTCAGCGCGCGTTTCAAATCGGCGAACCGATCTGAAACCACTGATTTGCCGCGGTTAGCCTGCGACCAAACAGAGCTGGGATACCAGGACTCGAACCTAGAATGACGGTACCAGAAACCGTAGTGTTGCCAATTACACCATATCCCAATGATACTTTCGGGCCGGAGTTTCGGGCTTCAAGCCCTGCTCCGTGCGCCTCAGCACGAGAAATTACTCTACCCGAGACTTTGGGCTGGCACAAATCGGCACCGAAGACCCAAGGTCCGAACCCCTTGCCAGATCACCCGGAATAAGTTTACTCTCGGTAAGTTACCCGAGAGTAACCACCCTCTGCCTTTGCTGCAGGCACTTCGGAATTTAGATTTTCGTCCGGACTGCCGCCCCTGGTCCAGGTGGGTGGCCGGCAGATTTCACACTGCCGGCAAACCGTCGAGAGGACCCACCGTGACACAAAGTCGTGCCGCCGCGCCCACCAAGACCCGAACCCGGGCACAGCAGCTAGCCATCGCCGTCCTGGCCCTGACGCTGATTGCTTTGCTTGGATTTTACACCCTGGTCACCGGCAGGATCACCGACGGATCGGCCAAGCTGATGGACGGTGCGGGCCAGGCCTCGGCCGGCGCTGAGCAGCTCAAGGACGGCGCCGGTCAGCTGGCGGCCGGCGCGGGCCTGGCAGACACCGGTGCCGGCAAGCTCTCCTCCGGCGCCGACAAAGTCTCCCTGGGAGTCAGCGAGAAGCTGGCCCCGGGCGCTGAAAAACTGCAGTCCGGTGCAGACCAACTCGCCGCTGGCGCTGTCAAGATCGAAACTGACGTCAACAACAAGTTCGCGCCCGGCGTGTACAAAGTGGACGATGGCGCCCGAAAGCTCGCCGCCGGAGCCACCCAGCTCGCCGCGGCACTGACGCCTTCGGCCGCCGGAAACGCCGAGAACAACCTGGCCGACGGCGCGACTGCGCTGAATGCAGGTGCGGGCCGTCTGGCCTCCGGAACCGGCGAGCTGGCCGCCGGAACGGCCCAGCTGAAAGGCTACCGGGGAGCGAACAACTCCCCCGAGGCGGGCACTGGCACGGCGGCCTTGGCACAGGCCCTTGAGCTGCTGGAAGCGGCAGCGTCGGACCCGCTTCAGGGGCTGGTTCCACTGTCCGTTGTCAAGGACAAGATCACCAATATCACCGCTGGAGCCCACAAGCTCGACGCCGGGGCGCAGCAACTGCAGGCTGGTGCCGGGAAGCTCAATGAAGGAGCGGCACAGTTGCACACGGGAACAGGGCGTCTCACCGCCGGCTTCGCCACGCTGGGTGGAAAGCTCAACAGCCGCGATCCCAACAACCCCGGCGTTGTGCTGGGTACCGAACTGCTGGCCACCGGAACGTCCCAGATCCGCACTGGTATGGACGGCGTGCCTGGCAATGCCGACCGCCCGGGCCTGATCAAAGCCGTCGCCAAGATCACGGAGGGCAGCTCACGGCTGGCGGACGGCACGGTGGCGTTGAATGCCGGGATCAAGGGCGATCCGGCCGATCCGTCAAACCCTGGCCTGCTCCACGGCTCCCAGGCACTGGCTGCGGGCGCTTCGGAGCTGGCCACAGGCAACACCAAGCTGGCCTCGGGATCGACAGAGCTGGCCACCGGTGTCCAGAAACTTGCTGATGGCAATGCCCGGATTGCGGCTGGCACGGACACCCTGTACTCCAGCGCAGCGGCCATCTCGCCCACCAGTATGGTGGGGAAGTCGGATACCGCCGTTGCTCTCGGCCTGGTTGCTGTGCTGGTGCTCGGATCCGTGAGCATCTACATGGTGCTGTGGAACAGGCGAAGGCTGCAGTCTGCGGAGTAAGCGGCCGGTCAGCCCAGCAGCTGCCCCAGCGAGCTGACCTTGTGGCCGGAGAAATCCGGCGCAGGCTCCCCCACCCTGTTGAGCCAGACGCCTACCAGGCCCGCCGCCGTCGAACCTTCTGCGTCCAGCATTCTGTTGTCCCCAACGTAGAGGGTCTCCTCCGGGGCAGTCCCCAGCAGGCGGACGCCTTCGAGGTAGATGGCCGGCTCGGGCTTGGCAACGCCTACCGTGTCCGTGCCAACCAGGCGGCGGACGCGTTCCAGGCCGGCGCCGTCGAGCTTGGCCCGCTGGTAGTCGTGCACGTTGTTACTGACGGCACCGTAGGGGATGCCGGCAGCGTCCAGCAGGTCCAGGAGCGGCAGCACGTCCTCAAAGGCACGCACATACGTGGGCTGCAGCCGGCCGTAGGCCGAGAGCCACCCGTGCGCTTCTTCGCCGTCGGCAAGATCCACACCGAAGTGCCCCAGGGCGGCGCGTCCCCGCAGGAGGCGCTGGTCGTTGAAGGTCAGCTCCCCCGCCAGGTACCGGTCGTAGTAGTGCGTGGTCTCGTGCGTGAAGATCCTGCCGAAACGCTCCCACCCGGTCTGGTCCAGACCCGGCAGGAGGTGCTCGCTGACCTCACGCAGGGCGGTAGTCATGGCGTATTCGAGGTCCACCAGGGTGTCGTCGATGTCGAAGAGGACGCCCCGGATGGACCCGAAGCGTGTGCTCAGGACTCCGTCAGCCGTGGTGCCGGTGGTAGACATCAGCCGCGGAAGGTGCGGAGCCGGCTCAGGGACGAGTCCTTGCCCAGGAGCACCATGGATTCGAAGAGGGGCGGCGAGATCCGGCGCCCGGAGATGGCCGTGCGGACAGGACCGAAGGCCAGCCGCGGCTTCAGCCCGAGATCCTCCACGAGTGCCTGCTTCAGGGCCGTCTGGATCTCCTCCGGGTTCCAGTCCTGAATGGGCTCAAGGGCAGCAAGGGCGGCGTCGAGGACTTCGGTCAGGTTGGCGGGCAGGCCCTTGCGGGCGTCGTCTGCGACGTCGATCGCGTCGTCGGCCTTGAACAGGAAGGCGAGCATTTCCGGGGCCTCCCCCAGCAGGGTGATCCGCTCCTGGACGAGGGGTGCGGCCTCGGTGAGGATCTCTTCCTCCCGGTCCGTGAGGATCTCTCCGACCAGGTCCGCGGCCCTGAGGTACGGCACCAGGCGCGCACGGAAATCGGCCGCCTCAAGCAGCCGGACGTGCGTGCCGTTGATGGCCTCTGCCTTTTTCAGGTCAAAACGTGCCGGGTTGGCCAGCACATCGTGGATGTCGAAGTGCTCCACGAGCTGCTTGACAGTGAAGATGTCCTCGTCGGCGCTCAGGGACCAGCCCAGGAGGGACAGGTAGTTCAGAAGGCCTTCGGGAATGAAGCCGCGTTCGCGGTGCAGGAACAGGCTGGATTCGGGGTCGCGCTTGGAGAGCTTCTTGTTGCCCTGGCCCATGACGTAGGGAAGGTGGCCGAACTCCGGCATGTACTCGGCCACGCCGATGGCGTAGAGGGCACGGTACAAGGCGATCTGGCGGGGCGTGGAGCTGAGCAGGTCTTCGCCGCGCAGCACGTGCGTGATTCCCATCAGGGCATCGTCCACCGGATTTACCAGCGTGTACAACGGCGCGCCGTTGGCACGGACCACCGCGAAGTCCGGCACGGAGCCGGCCTTGAACGTGATCTCGCCGCGGACGAGGTCCTTGAACGTGAGGTCCTCGTCCGGCATCCGCAGGCGCAGCACGGCCTGGCGGCCTTCAGCCTTGTACTGGGCCAGCTGTTCCTCGGTGATGTGACGGTCAAACCCGTCATAACCCAGCTTGGGGTCGCGGGAGGCCGCACGGTGGCGGGCTTCGATTTCAGCGGGCGTGGAGTAGGACTCGTAAATGTGGCCGCCGGCCTTCAGCCGTGCGATGACATCCTGATAGATGTCGCTGCGCTGGGACTGCCGGTACGGCTCGTGCGGGCCGCCCACTTCGACACCCTCGTCCCAGGTGATGCCCAACCACTTCAGCGCGTCCAGCAGCTGGTGGTAGCTTTCTTCGCTGTCCCGCGCCGAGTCCGTGTCCTCGATGCGGAAGACCAGGGTGCCTTTGGTGTGCCTGGCATAGGCCCAGTTAAACAGCGCCGTGCGGATCAGGCCAACGTGCGGCGTGCCCGTGGGTGACGGGCAGAACCGCACCCGGACGGGGGTGTCGGCGGTGACGGACGGGATGGCGGCAGGGTTCAGCGCGGAGGCAGTAGTCATAGTGGTTCCAACTTTACCCGTCAGCGGCGGACCACCGGGTTGGACAGTCGTCCGATGCCCTCGATCTCCACGTCAAAGCGGTCCCCCGCGGTGACGAGGTCAACGCCCGCCGGGGTGCCGGTCATGATGACGTCGCCCGGAAGCAGGGTGAAGGCGTGGGACACGATTGAGACGATTTCCCGGACGCCGCGGATCATCTGGCTGGTGCTGCCGTCCTGGCGCAGTTCGCCGTTGAGCCAGCCCTTGATGGCCAGGTCTTCGGTGTCCAGCTCGGTCTCGATCCAGGGTCCAAGCGGTGCCGACGTGTCGAAGCCCTTGGCACGGGCCCACTGCAGGTCCGTTTTCTGGACATCGCGGGCGGTGAGGTCGTTGCCGCAGGTGTAGCCGAAGATGACGTCGTCCACGCGGCCTTCCGGGACGTCCTTGCAGATCCGGCCGATGACTACACACAGCTCGGCTTCGAAAGAGACTTCGTCAGAGAATTCCGGCAGCACAATAGGGTCGCCCGGGCCGATGACCGAGGTGTTCGGCTTCAGGAACAGCAGCGGCTGCTGCGGGACTTCGTTGCCCAGCTCGGCGGCGTGCTCGGCGAAGTTGCGGCCCACGCCGATCACCTTGCTGCGGGGAATGATCGGCGCCAGGAGCCGGACGTCTTCGAGCTTGTGCTTGACATGGGTGCGCTCCACCCCATTGAAGAAGGGATCGCCGTTGATGACAGTGATTTCCTCACTGCCGGGCTCGCCTTCAACAACGCCGTAGAGGGGATCAGAATCGACTACAAACCTGGCAATACGCATGGTTGCTAGCCTACCGTCATGAGCGGCCGCCCTGCCCTTGCGTCACGTCTTACTGTCAGGCGCCGGGCATCCCACGGAGGTAGTCAAGCTGCGCGGCAACCGACATTTCGGCTGCCCGCCGGACGGAAGGTTCGACGTCGGCGTACACGGCGTCTGCCACGGCCGCCACCGCGGCGTCCCCGCCAAGCAGGACCAGCGCCGCGCGGATCTGCCCCAGCCTTTCGTACCGGTGCTCGCGGTAGGCGCGGGTAACGGCCTCCAGGGAGGGAAGTACAGGCCCGTGGGCCGGCAGGACGGTGGCCGGGCCGAGGGCTTCGAGCCGGTCCAGGGACTCGAGGTAGTCCCCCAGCCTGCCGTCAGGGTAGTCCAGCATCGTGGTGCCGCGGCCCAGGATGGTGTCGCCGGTCAGCACAGAGCCATGTGGGCCGTCGTCGGGAAGGTGGAAGCATACGGAATCGGAGGTGTGGCCCGGCGTGGCCAGAACCTGGACCGTCACTCCCGCCGCCTGGATGGTTTCGCCGTCCTGCAGGGGCCCGCCGCCACCGTGGCAGTGCCGGGGATCGACCGCGCGGACCGGGGCGCCGGTGAGCTCATGGAGCCGCTGGGAGCCTGCCGTGTGGTCGGCGTGCCGATGCGTCACGAGAATGAGTTCCACTGGGCCCACATCTGCGAGGCGGCGAAGGTGGCCCTCGTCCGCCGGACCCGGATCCACCACCACGGATGTACTGGCGCCGGGGGCGGAGATGACGTACGAATTGGTGCCGTCCAGGCTCATGGGCCCGGGGTTGGGTGCCAGGAAGAAAGCCGTCAGTGGGCTGGCAGCGACTGGAATGCCGCTCGAGGTGGAGTTCACTGCACCATCTTCGCATCAGGACGGCACGGAATAACCGCACCCCCGGGGCGGGTTATGGCTGGTGAACCCACCGCCCAGAGAGAGCAGCCAGGCACCACCATGAGCACTTCACCCACCATCTCGCTGTCCGAACTGTTGTCCGGCGCCGACGCCGCGGGACACGACCACGCACTGACGGAGAAGAACAGCGGCCTGCAGCACATCCATAACCACGCGACCGGGGCCATCGTCTGGTTTCCCACGTGGCGGAAGTTCCGCGAAACCACCGATTGGCGCGAGGAAGTCGATGCTTTCGCCGAGGACCTCAAGTCGGGTTCACAGCTGGTGGAAAAAGTGGCGTCCCGTTCCGTAGCCGGAGAGTTGGAGTCACTCCTGAAGCGCGCAGCCGCAGCAAGTGATGCGAATATCTTTGTCCAGGACAACCTGACCAGGCACCTGACCCGGACCTGGGCTATTGCCGACGCCGTAGCCGAGGTAACAGGGAAGGACCTGCCCGCCGGCGGCACCATACCGTCCATCTTTGCTGACTACCCCTACGACGTTTACGCCCAGGACGGCGGCGCCTTCGCCACCGCACTCTGGAACGACGTCATCGATGCCCGCCGCAACCGCGCCCTGGCCGACGAAGCGGCACGCAAAGCCCTGAAGCCGGTCTCGCGCAAGGCCCTGAAGAACGCTGCCCGGAAGGCCGCCCGCCGCTGAGGGTGCCTGGAATCAGCAACGCGGGGTCACTTAACGCCCATTCCGATGGGGATATCGGGCGTTAAGTGACCCCGCGTTGTGGTGGCCGGGGCGCGAAGGTGGTGCTTAGGCCAGGCGGGTCAGCCAGCCGTGGGTATCCGGCACGGTTCCGGTCTGGATGCCGAGGAGCTGTTCGCGGATGGCCATGGTGGTCTCCCCCGCCTTCGCGTCCTCGGAGCCGATGAATTCGGTGGTGTCCTTGAGGACACCGATCGGGGTGATCACCGCTGCGGTGCCGCAGGCGAAGACCTCGGCGATCTCACTGGAGGCCACGCCGTCGCGCCATTCATCAAGGGTGATCTTGCGCTCCGTCACCTCACGGCCCATGTCCTTGGCAACCTGCATCACGGAGGAGCGGGTCACGCCTTCCAGGATGGTCCCGCTGAGCGCGGGAGTGGCCAGTGAGCCGTCCTTCATCACGAAGAAAACGTTCATGCCGCCGAGCTCTTCCACGGCGTCATCGTTGAAGTGGTCCAGGAACAGCACCTGCTTGCAGCCGTTGGCTTCGGCTTCCTGCTGGGCGATCAGGGAGGCGGCGTAGTTGCCGCCGCACTTGGCCGCACCGGTGCCGCCGCGGCCTGCGCGGGCGTATTCGCGGGAGATCCAGATGGACACGGGCTTGAGTTCGCCGCCGAAGTAGTTGCCGGCGGGCGATGCGATCACTCGGAAGGACACCTCCCGCGCTGCCCGGACACCCAGGAACGCCTCGGTGGCGATCATGAACGGGCGCAGGTACAGGGCCTCGCCGTCACCGCCGGGAACCCATTCCTTGTCCGCCTGCACCAGTTCCCGGATGGCGCCGAGGAAGTATTCCTCGGGCAGTTCCGGAAGGGCCAGGCGTCGGGCCGACTTGTTCAGGCGGGCCGCGTTGGCCTCCGGACGGAAGGTCCAGATTGAGCCGTCAGCGTGGCGGTATGCCTTCAGGCCTTCGAAGATCTCCTGGCCGTAGTGCAGCACCGCGGCAGACGGGTCCAGGGAGATGGGTCCGTAGGCCTCAACGCGGGCGTTGTGCCAGCCACCCTCGCCTTGCTCGTCCACGCTGTAGTCGACGACGGCGGTGTGGTCGGTGAAGTAATTGCCAAATCCCGGGTTGGCCAGGATGGCTGCACGCTCTTCAGCTGACTTCGGGGTTGCCGAGAGCTGCTGGTTAAATTCGACGCCATGGGCGGTCTGAGTCATGGTTCCTCCACGATCGGCTGCCTTCTGAATGTGGTTCAACACTGAACCGCAGGGCAGCATTTGGTGATTCGAAACAAGCTTACGCCCGTTGGCAGGACCTTCCGGCCGGGCCTAGAGCGCTGCGGCGATGGCGTCCCCGACGGCGCTGGTACTGCGGGCGCCGCCGTCGCGGGTTTCGACGTCGGCGATCACCGCAGCTTCGATCCTACGGGCAGCGGCGGTGTAGCCGAGGTGGTCCAGCAGGAGCACCGCCGACAGGATGGCCGCGGTGGGATCTGCCTTCTGCTGTCCGGCGATATCCGGGGCCGAGCCGTGGACCGGTTCAAACATGGACGGGGCGGTGCGGTCCATGTTGATGTTGCCGGACGCCGCCAGCCCGATGCCGCCGGTGATGGCTGCTGCGAGGTCGGTCAGGATGTCGCCGAAGAGGTTGTCCGTGACAATGACATCGAAGCGGGAGGGGTCGGTGACCATAAAAATGGTGGCCGCATCGACATGCAGGTAATCGTGGGTGACCTCCGGGAATTCCTGGGCCACCGCCTCGACGGTGCGTTTCCACAGGTGGCCTGCGTAGACCAGGACGTTGTGCTTGTGCACCAGGGTCACATGCTTGCGTTCGCGGGCGCTGGCGCGGCGGAAGGCATCGCGGACAACGCGCTCCACGCCATAGGCCGTGTTCAGTGAGACCTCGGTGGCCACCTCGTGCGGCGTGCCGGTGCGGAGGGAGCCGCCGTTGCCCACATAGGGCCCCTCGGTTCCTTCCCGGACGACAATAAAGTCGATGATGCCGGGATTGGCCAGCGGGCTGCCGACCGTTCCGTACAGCCGCGACGGCCGCAGGTTGACGTAGTGGTCCAGGCTGAAGCGGAGCTTGAGCAGCATCTCCCGCTCGATGATGCCGGACGGAATCCGGGTGTCGCCGGGGGCGGCTCCGACCGCACCGAAGAGGATCGCGTCCCGTGTCCGCAGGTCGGCGAGGACCTCGTCCGGAAGGGTCTCGCCGGTGGCCAGCCAGTGCTCGGCACCGAGCTTGTAGTGGGTCTGCTCGAGGACAACGCCTTCAGCGGCGACAGCCTTTTCGAGGACTTTCAGTGCCTCGGCAATGACCTCTGGGCCAATGCCGTCACCGGGAATGACAGCGAGATTGATCGTGGATGCACTCATGCTCCAAGAATATTTAGATCATCCGCATGCCGGACAATCAGTCTCATTTACTGAGACGGAGGAGTGGGTCCTCCGGTGAGGCCACCACCACCACGTTGGTGCCCCAGGCATCACCCGTATAGCAGGAAATCAGGACCAGCCTGTGGGGTGCCACCTGCCAGATGGGGCTGTCTTTGAGGCCGGACTTGACGTAGTTAGTCACCGAGTCCACCAGGTAGGCCACTTCGCCCGTGGCTGTGGCCACGGTCAGCCTGTCACCAGCCGCCGCGTGTGTACTCAGCCGGTTGAACGGCGCATCCCGGTCCGTCCAGCTGTGCCCGGCGATGTACGTGGTATTGACCGAGCCCACTCCGGGCACGCCGTAGGGCAACAGCCAGTAGCCGTCCATGGTGGGGGGCGGCACGATGGTCTGGGTGGCTTGGTCCTCGCCCGTGGGTTCGAGCGGATGGACCACCACATCGATGTCTGCGGCCGGGTACACCAGCCGCTGCGGCGGCGACGCTGCCGGACCCGCCGGGACCGGGGCGCCGGTGTCCGTGGAGGGCGTGGGGGTGGACGGCGCTGGGGCCTGGGTGGTCGGCTGCACAGCAACCCCGGTCACGGTCGGCGACGGTCCCGGCCCGGCCAGGAATGGCAGAAACGCGAACGCCAGGTAGGCCAGCACACCGCACAGCACCACAAAGACGATGCTTTTGGTGGTGAAGAGCCTTCGATCGCTGTCCATGGTTACCCCGTTTGTGAGTCGGATTTGCCTGGTTTGCCGGCAGGCGCCGTGCCCTTGCGGCCACGGCGCCTGCCGGTGATTCAAACAGCGCCCCTGCGGGCGCCAGTAGCCGGCGTCATTCCTTCCGGGGCCGGGATACGGTACCGCTGGCTGCCAGGGTCCTGCGGGCAGCCACTCCCGCTGCAGCGAGCAACATTACGACGATGCCAGCGGCCCAGGGGGCGATGGAAACGTCAGTCGAACCTGCCATTGCTGTCTGGACATTGAAGCCAGGGTTGTTAGCGGCTACGGCACCTTGACCCGCCGGCGCACCCACAACAGCACCTCTGGGAGTTTCGCCCGGCGTCACCGGAGTAACAGCAGGCGGGACCACCGGAGGAACAACAGGCGGGACCACCGGAGGAACAACAGGCGGCACTACTGGCGGCACCGTTGTGGGAACGCAACCGTTGTTAAAGGTTGTCTGTCCCTTAGCCGTCCAGTTCTGGCCTGCAGGCAGCACGTTGCCGTTGTTCGGCGGGATGATGTCTTCAGTGTGCTGGTGGTTGGCGTTGGCGTGGCCGTTGAGCCCCTGCAGGGCGATCGTAATCGGCACGTACGGGTTCTTGTCCGAGCCGGTGGCGTGGCAGATGCTGATCTTGTGATCGCCACGGCCGTTACCCTCGCCTGGTGCGGCGCAGCCTGCATTCCAGATGCTGGCCTTGTCAAGGTTCTGGCCTCCGGGACGAACTTTCCCGTCGTTGGCCGGAATGATGTCCTCATCGTGCTGGTGGCCCACGTGGGCGTTGAGCGCGTTGAGGCTGATGGTCACCGGCACGTAGGGATTGCTTTCCGAGCCGGTGGCGTGGCAAATGGTGATCTTTTTCTCGTCCTCAGAAGGCGACGCGGTGGCCGGCGCTGTGGCACCCAATAGCGCAAGACCCGCGACACCAAAAGCGGCAAGGATCCGTTTCATTTCCGTCTCCATCCATTGTCTGGTCCAAACTGATCAGACGTGTGGAGGAACGGCGCCATCCCCGACACGGAGGGCTAAAGGCAAACGGACAGCATCGGGGCGACGGTTCTCCCAGATGCGAATCATCAGTTTGCTAACCAGATAAGGCTAGACAGACGGACACCAGGATGTCTCCAGTACTCAGTACCCGCCTTACAAGGTGGACCCTACTGACCGGACCCGGAACCGTACTCAGTCCGCGTACCAGCAAGTAGCCAGCCGGGACATACCTAGGCTTCGGCCGGCTCCTCATACTTGGGGAAGACGGGCGCCGGGGCCGGCAGCGGCGTACCGGCGACAATCGGCGTGGTGAGCGCGGAGAACTGGCGGGATCCGCCGTCGGGCTGTCCCAAGGTGTCCAACAGCGCGGCGGTAGCCGTGGGCATCACGGGCTGGGCCAGGATAGCCACGATGCGCAGCACTTCCAGCGTCACATACAGCACGGTGTTCATGCGTTCGACGTCGGTCTTCCGCAGTACCCAGGGAGCCTGCTCGGCAAAGTAGGCGTTGGTGTCCCCCAGGACGCCCCAGATGGCCTCGAGTGCGCGGCTGAATTCCTGCTTTTCGAAGGCAGCCCGGGCCGTCTCCAGGAGTCCGTTGGCCTGTGCCAGGATCGCGGTGTCTTCAGCCGTGAAGGCACCCGGAACCGGGACCCGGCCCTCGCAGTTCTTGGCCACCATGGACAGCGAACGCTGCGCCAGGTTGCCGAAGTTGTTGGCCAGGTCCGAGTTCATGCGGCCCACGATGGCCTCATGGTTGTAGCTGCCGTCGGCGCCGAACGGGACCTCTCGGAGGAAGAAGAACCGTACCTGGTCCAGCCCGTACTGCGCCACGAAGTCTGCCGGTGCCACCACGTTGCCGAGCGACTTGGACATCTTCACACCGTTGTTGTGCAGGAAGCCGTGGATCATGACGCGCTTGGGCAGCTCAATGCCGGCGCTCATCAGGAACGCCGGCCAGTAGATGGCGTGGAACCGTGAGATGTCCTTGCCGATCACATGCACATCGGCGGGCCAGAACTTCTTGAAGGACTCCGAGTCGACGTCCGGGTAGCCGACGCCGGTCAGGTAGTTGGTGAGCGCGTCCACCCAGACGTACATCACGTGCTTGTCGTTGCCGGGGACGGGGACACCCCAGTCGAACGTGGTGCGGCTGATCGACAGGTCTTCGAGGCCGCGCTTGACGAAGCTGATGACCTCGTTGAAGCGGGACTGCGGTGCCCCGAACTCCGGCTGGGCCTCATACAGCGCCAGCAGGCGGTCCTGGTAGGAGGACAGCCGGAAGAAGTAGCTCTCCTCAGCCGTCCACGTCACCTCGGTGTCCGTCTCCTTCGAGTACCGCACGCCGTCGTCCTTGACCAGGGTGTCGTCCTCCACGTAGAAGGCCTCGTCCCGGACGGAATACCAGCCCTCGTACTTGGACAGGTAGATATCGCCGTTGGCTTCCATCTTCTTCCAGATGGCCTGCGACGCGGCGTAGTGGTCAGCGTCCGTGGTCCGGATGAAGCGGTCGTAGGTAATCCCCAGCGCGGCGTGGGCAGACTTGTAGACTTCCGCGTTGCGGTCCACCAGCTCCTTGGGCGTGACGCCTTCCTTCTCGGCCGCCTGCGCAATCTTCATGCCGTGCTCATCCGTGCCCGTCAGGAACATCACGTCAAAGCCGTCAAGCCGTTTGAAGCGCGCCATGGCGTCGGTGGCGATGTACTCGTAGGCATGTCCGATGTGCGGAACACCGTTCGGGTAGGTGATGGCCGTGGTGATGTAGAACGGGGTTTTGGCTGTTGCGCTCACGTGCGGACGTTACCTTTGGTGCGGAGGGGCAGGGCTAGATCAGTTCAGTCAGCGTATCGCTCAGGCGGACCAGTTCGTGGTCGTGTGAAGCGACCAGTACAGCGATGCCGTCCGAGGTGGTGTCCTTGAGGATGCTGATGATGCGGTTGGCTGAGGCTCGGTCCAGGCTGGCCGTGGGCTCATCAACCACCAGCACGCGCGTACCCAGGATCAGGGCGCGGGCGATCGCCACACGCTGGCGTTCACCACCGGACAGCTGGGCCGGACGGTGCCGCATCCGGCGGCCCAGGCCCACCAGGTCCAGGAGGTCCTTGGCCATGTCGCGGCGCTGGTCCACCTCGCCGTCGGGCACGGCCGGCAGGAGGACGTTCTCGAGGGCGCTCATGCCGTCGATCAGGGCGCCGCCCTGGTCAACGTAACCGATCAGGGCCCGACGTCGGTCGGCGATTTCGTCGTCGCCCATGCTTTCGAGGGAATCACCTTCCCAGAAGACACGGCCCGACGTCGGCAGGGTCAGTCCCGCACCCACTGTCAGGATGCTGGTCTTGCCGGATCCGCTTCGGCCGGCCACGCAGTGCATCTCGCCGGCGTGCAGCGTGAGGTCGAAGTTCTCCACAACACTGACGGCTTCGGCACCGCTTTTACCGCCGCCATAGCGGATGGTGATGTCGCTCAGTTCCAGCGGGGTCCCGTGGTCCGCGGCCTTGACGATGGTGTTGGCACGGGTCTGCAGGGGCGACTCAGCCGGGCCGGACCTCCGGCTCCGGTAAACGTTCGTCTCGTTTGTCATTGGACCACTTTCGTTGCAATCGGTATCCAGCAAAGTACAGCCACGAGGCCGGCGACGCCGGCCCATAGCGCGGCATACGGGGCAAGGAGGAGCCCGATGCCCAGCGCGCCCAGGACGCCCAGCGGCAGGGCCACCGTGCCCACCAGCGCGTTTTCGAAAAGACGGACCTGGCGGAGCATGTCCGGGTTCCAGCCCATGGCCTCAAGGATGCCCAGGTACTGGCGTTTGGCGTTCAGCTCAAACCGGCCGGTGACCAAGGTCAGGACCAGCCCCACTGCGACGCCGGCGAGTGCCAGGAGCATGCTGGGCATTGCCACGCTTGCTGCGGCCAGGCCGCTGAGGGCGCTCGCTCCGGCAGCACGGGGGATGTCGATGAGCAAGGCAACCAGCCCGCCCACCGCGGCTCCGAACACTCCGACTGCGACGGCCAGGGACAGGGTGTTGAACTTGTTCGTGCTGAGCTGCCGGTTGGCAAAGGTCAGCGGGGAGTCCACCGGGATCAGCCGCTCGTCGTGCTGCGGTTCCTGGTCCACCTCATCACGGTGGCGCAGCTGTTGGGCGGCGAAGAAGGCCGCTGCCGCATACAGGACCAGGACGGAGGCTGAGACGATGGCTGTGGTCACGCTCCAGCTCACCAGGCTCAGGACGATCCCGGCTACCGCGAGCAGCGCAGCGCCGACACCGAATTCCTCAAGCACCCAGTTCCTGATGCGCACTTGGGTCCAGCCCATGGCGCGGAGGGTCCCGGCTTCACGTTTGCGTTTGCGGATGTAGCTGACGGTGGAGGCGCCGGTCAACAGCGCGGCTCCGCACAGGGTCAGGAAAAGCAGTGTCACGTTGGTCCCGGTGAGGGAGCCGGAGACTGCGTCCGCTGCATTCTGCCGGACCCAGGACTGCTGGACAGTGCCCAGCGCTGACTCCTTGCCGGCGTCGTCCTTGGAGTATCCGGGGACAAAAATGCTGGCGTCCTCTCGGGCGGAACCGGCCACAACAGTAGCCTCAAGACCCATTTCGCGGATCTCGCTGGCGAGCTTTTCGACGTCGGGCTGGGCTTCCTTCCAGCTGCCAGGAGCCTTGGCCCGGACACGTACGGCATCGATCACGGCGGCGTTGTCCTTGTAGCCGCGCGCTGCGGCCAGGCCGTAGAAGTCGGTGATGGCACCGGCCGACTGGCTCGCCAGTCCGGTGGCACTGAGTGAAGGCTTGAGTTCGGTACCGGTGACCGTCTTGCCTTCCGCGTCCTTGGTGAGGGTAAACGGAGTGGGGTCGTAGCCACCCAGCGGAAGGCGGTTGACGTCGCCGGCAGCTTTCTCAACAGCCGCGGGGTCGAAGGTCCCATAGACCATGGCCAGCGGAGCCGCGAGCTTTTCCCCTGTTGCCAGGTCTTCCCGGTAGGAACGTTCATCCACGGGCTCACGCTGGGTCTGGTCCACCGGGGCGCCGTTGGCACCCTTCTCCGGCAGGCGGTTTACAGTGACCCAGTCGCTGGGAACGGCGGTCTTCTGGACCGCACCATTGGCCGCGGCGTCGCCGTCCGTGTACTTCGGCGCGGCAGCGAAGTCGGTGCTCCACTTGGCCGGGGTGTAGAGGCCCTGGTTGAAGTTGCCGGCGCTGCCGAGGAGACCGGAGTGGTCGGTGGAGCCGGGCCAGGACAGCGCGAACGGGTCCTTGGACACAAACGGCAGGTAGTCCTTGCCGAGGGAACGCGTGGCGGTGCCGACTTCCTTGACAACCTTGCCCGCGGCGTCGATCTCCTCGATCTTTACGTTGTACTTAAGGTCCAGTGACGTGCCGGAACGGACAACCAGGGGAATGGCCTGCGAGTCCGCGGTCAGCTGTCCGCTGCGCTTCGCCTGCTGGTACTGCGTCATCAGCGGTGCCCAGTACTTGAGCTTGACACCGAGGAAGTCAGGGCCCTCGTTGAGCTCTTCCAGGCTGATGCCGTTGGTGAAGAGGCTTTCGAAGTGCCGGCCGATTGCTCCGGCGTTCCGCGCGTCAGCGGGCGGGGCCTTCTCCAGCGGGGCGAGGAAGTCGCCCGCCGAGCCGAGCAGTGCCCGCTCGGAGACGGGGTCGACGGCGACCACGGACTCGGTCACTTCGGGAGACAGGGGCAGTGACACCGAAAGGTTGAACAGGTTATGTTCGGAGCCGCCGGCTGGAGCGGGGAATTTGATGCCTGTCTCGCCTGCGGGTGGTGCGATCCGGATGCTGGTGCCCCCGGCAGCCTTCTCCTCGACGAGTTTGGCCTTTCCCAGGCTGCCCTCGGCGGTGGACTTGAACAGGGTCTGCTCGGAGACACCGTCGGAGCTGACGGCGCTGGCGGTCAGGCGGTAGTTCTTGGGGGTATCGCCGAGCACGGACTCAGCAGCGGGCCATTTGCTGGGATCTGTGGCGCCGGCGGCCTGGTCCGTGGTCGCTGTGCCTGCCAGCCCGGAGTTGTAGCCAAGGTAATCCATGGCGTCGAGCCGTGGCGCTTCCAGGTTCTGCGTCACGCGGGACACCAGGCTGATGGGTGCCGCCACGGACGTTCCGGAAAGCTTCCGGATGTTCTCGAGCTGGTCAAAGCCGATGCCGCCGCCACCGTTGGCGATCTCCGGCTGCATCAGCGCCCCGGAGCCTGCCTTGGCCTGGACCAGGACGTCGTAGAGACCCCGCGAGTTCTCATCCACCGTTCGATTGAGTGCGGCCTGCGACTGGCCTTGGACGAGGACCGACAAGCACATGGCTGCGATCAAGATGGCCGCGGTCAGCAGCAGCACTTTGCTTCTGATGAACCTCTGGACGGCGTTCATTGGGCTCCCTGAAACCTGGATTGCGTGCGCACACCGGGATCCGCAGGCGGCGGATATATAGGATTTCCTGCCTGGTGTGCAAAAAGTATTGGCCGGTCTGCCGGCGTGGTCCTGAAACAGGACCCAGCCATTGTAAGCAGACCGGCCAATCATACGTGGCCGACGTTAAGGTTCGGTCACGCGTAGTTGATGGCGGTGCGGTTCTCAGTCCTCGAGGTCCACTTCGCGGACCATTTCGGCGCCGATGCCTGCCTTGATGGCGTCAAGCACCTGCTGCGGAACGGAACTGTCGATGGTCAGCAGTGCCAGAACCTGGCCGCCTTCCGCCTGCCGTGCCACCTGCATGCCGGCAATGTTGATGTTGTTCATGCCCAGGATGTGTCCGATGGTTCCGATCACCCCAGGCCGGTCGGCGTAGGCCACCACCACGAGGTGCTCGCTGATGGGGATCTCAACGTCGTAGCCGTTGACGCCGACGAGCTTCTGGATCTGCTTCGGACCCGTGAGCGTACCTGCCACGGAGATCTGGCTGCCGTCGCTCAAAGCACCCCGGATGGTGAGGACGTTGCGGTAGTCCTCCGCTTCCGCCGTCGTGATGAGGCGGACGTTGATGCCGCGCTGTTCGGCGATGACCGGGGCGTTGACGTAGGAAACCTGCTCGGTCACCACATCGGCAAAGATGCCCTTGAGCGCGGCGAGTTCCAGGACCTTGACGTCCAGCGCCGCGATCTCGCCGGCCACCTCGACGTCGATCTGGGTCAGGGAGGCGTGGGTCAGCGCGGTGAAGATCCGGCCCAGCTTTTCGATCAGCGGGATGCCCGGACGGACATCGGAGGCGATCACGCCGCCGGCCACGTTCACGGCATCCGGTACGAGTTCGCCGGCCAGCGCCAAACGCACGGACTTGGCAACCGAGACGCCTGCCTTCTCCTGGGCTTCATCGGTGGATGCGCCCAGGTGCGGGGTGACCACCACGTTGTCCAGGGCGAAGAACGGAAGGTCCGTGCTGGGTTCCTTGACGAAGACGTCCACGGCTGCGCCGGCGATCTGGCGGTCCTGCAGGGCTGCGTAGAGAGCCTCTTCGTCCACGAGGCCGCCACGGGCCACGTTGACCACGTAGGCGGTGGACTTCATCTTGGTGAACGCGTCGGCGCCGAGCATGCCGACGGTTTCCGGCGTCTTGGGCATGTGGATGGTGACGAAGTCCGACTGGCTCAGCAGTTCATCGAGGGTGACGAGCTTGACGCCGAGCTGCGCGGCGCGGGCCGAGGTGATGTACGGATCGTAGGCGAGGATTTCGGTGTCGAAGCCCTGGAGGCGGGCAGCAACGAGGGCGCCGATGCGGCCCAGGCCGATGATGCCGATCTTCTTCTCGAATAGTTCGATGCCGGTGTACTTGGAGCGCTTCCATTCACCGTTTTTCAGCGCGGAGCTGGCCTGCGGGATGTGGCGTGCGAGGCTCAGGATGTGGCCCACCGTCAGTTCCGCTGCCGAAATGATGTTCGACGTCGGGGCGTTGACCACCATCACGCCGGCCTGTGTGGCGGCCTTAATGTCAACGTTGTCCAAGCCAACACCGGCGCGGGCGATGACCTTGAGGTTCTTCGCGGCGGCAATGGCTTCGGCGTCCAGGTGGGTGGCGGAGCGGACCAGGATGGCGTCCACGTCCGCGATGGCGGCGAGCAGCTGGGACCGGTCGGAGCCGTCAGTCTGGCGGATCTCGAAGTCCGGGCCGAGGGCCTCGATGGTGGCGGGCGAAAGTTCTTCGGCGAGCAGTACTACGGGTTTTGACACGAGTGATCCTCTGCGTTGCAGTCCTTGGGATGGAACAAGTCTAGGCGGACGGAAAGGCCGGGCTCACATTGTTAAGTGAACCCGGCCTCATGATGGCACCCCGAGGGGCACCCGCACAGCAGACTTAGCGGGCTGCGGAGCCCTCTACGTAGTCCTCGTCCGTCTGCTGCCAGGCGAACAGTGAGCGCAACTCGCGGCCAACGGCCTCGATCGGGTGCTGCTCAGCCTTGGCACGCAGGGCCTTGAACTCTTCGCCGCCGTTGTCCTGGTCGTCGATGAAGCGCTTGGCGAACGCGCCGCTCTGGATGTCGGCGAGGACAGCCTGCATGTTTTCCTTCACCTCGGGGGTGATGACGCGCGGGCCGGAGACGTAGTCGCCATACTCTGCGGTGTCGGAAACACTCCAGCGCTGCTTGGCGATGCCGCCCTCCCACATGAGGTCAACGATGAGCTTGAGCTCGTGAAGAACCTCGAAGTAGGCGATCTGCGGCTGGTAGCCGGCTTCGGTCAGGGTTTCGAAGCCGTACTGGACCAGCTGGGACACGCCGCCGCAGAGGACGGACTGCTCGCCGAAGAGGTCGGTTTCGGTCTCTTCGGTGAAGGTGGTCTTGATGACCCCGGCGCGGGTGCCGCCGATGGCCTTGGCGTAGGACTTGGCCAGGTCCCAGGCTGCGCCGGTGGCGTCCTGCTCCACGGCGATGATGTCCGGGATGCCTCGGCCGGCTTCGAATTCGCGGCGCACGGTGTGTCCCGGGGCCTTCGGGGCGATCAGGATGACGTCAACGCCCTCCGGTGCCTCGATGTAGCCGAAGCGGATGTTGAAGCCGTGGGCGAAGGCCAGGGCCTTGCCCGGGGTCAGCTTGTCCTTGATGGAGTCGTTGTAGATCGAGCGCTGGTACTGGTCCGGCGCCAGGATCATGATGACGTCGGCCCATTCGGCGGCGTCGGCAACGGTCAGGGCCTTGAAGCCGGCTTCTTCGGCCTTGGCGATCGACTTCGAGCCTTCCTTGAGGGCGATGACAACCTCGACGCCGGAGTCGCGCAGGTTCAGCGCGTGGGCGTGGCCCTGGGAGCCATAGCCAACAATGGCGACCTTGCGACCCTGGATGATCGACAGGTCGGCGTCGTCGTCGTAGAACATTTCAGTCACTTGGGTAACTCCTCTTGAGTGATTCACTGGTAATTAGTCTGGGGTGTTGCGGTACTGCACGGGCATTGCGCCGCAGGTGGGGCCGTGCCCCGCCTTAACTAAGCGCTGCGCAAAGCCCTGTCACTCATGGAGCGGGATCCCCGTCCAACGGCAAGGGTGCCGGACTGCACAATTTCGCGGATGCCGAAGGGCTCAAGCACTGAGAGCAGCGCCGTGAGCTTTTCGGGGTGGCCTGTTGCTTCAATGACCACGGAGTCTGTGGAGACGTCAACCACTGAAGCACGGAACAGGTCTGCAGCCTGGGTCACCTGCAGACGAGTCGCGGCATCCGCACGTACCTTGACCAGGATGTGGTCTCGCTGCACGGAAGATTCGGAGGTGAGCTCAACAATCTTGATCACGTTGACCAGCTTATTGAGCTGCTTGGTGACCTGTTCAATCAGGTCACCGTCGGCGTCGACGACGACGGTCATCCGGGACATGCCCGGAACTTCCGTCGGGCCCACGGCCAGGGAGTTGATGTTAAAGGCGCGTCGGGCGAACAGGCTCGCGACGCGGGTCAGTACACCGGGCTTGTCTTCAACCAGAACGGACAGTGTGTGGCGGGTCATGTTCAGTCCTCCTCTTCCCATTCCGGGGTCATGTTGCGGGCAACCTGGATCTGGTCGTTGCTCACGCCGGCGGGCACCATCGGCCACACCATGGAGTCGGGGCTCACGACGAAGTCGATAACCACGGGGCGGTCATTGATTTCGAGGGCCTTCTGGATGGTGGCATCAATATCCTCGTCCCGCTCGCAGCGGAAGGAGGCACAGCCGTAGGCCTCCCCCAGCTTGACGAAGTCAGGGATGCGGACGGATTCGTGGCCGGTGTTGAGGTCCGTGTTGGAGTAGCGCCCCTCGTAGAACAGGGTCTGCCACTGCCGGACCATGCCCAGCGAGGAGTTGTTGATGATGGCAACCTTGATTGGGATCTTGTTGATGGCGCAGGTGGCCAGTTCCTGGTTGGTCATCTGGAAGCAGCCGTCGCCGTCGATGGCCCAGACCACACGGTCCGGCTCCCCCACTTTGGCGCCCATGGCAGCCGGTACGGCATAGCCCATGGTGCCGGCGCCGCCTGAGTTCAGCCAGGCGTGCGGGCGCTCGTACTTGATGAACTGTGCCGCCCACATCTGGTGCTGGCCAACGCCGGCAACGTAGATGCCTTCGGGGCCGGTCAGCGCGCCGATGCGTTCGATGACGCGCTGCGGGGCGCTGAGCCCGTCCTCCGGCTCGGTCCAGCCCAGCGGGTAGGTTTCCTTAAGGTTGTTAAGGAACGCCCACCAGGTGGTGAGGTCCGGCGTGCCGGCGGATTCGAACTGGGAGCGTACAGCCTCGGTGAGCTCGGGGATGATTTCCTTGACGGATCCCACGATCGGCACGTCGGCGGTACGGTTCTTGGAGATCTCGGCGGGATCAATATCCGCGTGGATCACCTTGGCGTTCGGGGCGAAGGACTTCAGGATGCCCGTCACCCGGTCATCGAAGCGGGCGCCGAGCGTGATGAGCAGATCGGACTGCTGCAGCGCCGTGACCGCGGAAACCGTGCCATGCATGCCCGGCATGCCCACGTGCTGCGGGTGCGAATCGGGGAACACACCGCGTGCCATCAGGGTAGTGACAACGGGCGCACCCGTGAGTTCCGCCAGTTCGCGGAGTTCCGCGGCAGCGTGTGCCTTCACCACACCGCCGCCCACGTAGAGCACGGGTTTGGTGGCCGAGGCGATCAGCTTGGCAGCTTCGCGGACCTGCTTGTTATGGCCGCGCGTCACCGGGCGGTAGCCGGGGAGGTCGATCTTCGGCGGCCAGGAGAAGGTCATCTGACCCTGCTGGGCGTCTTTGGCGATGTCCACCAGGACGGGTCCCGGACGTCCGGACGAGGCCAGGTGGAAGGCCTCCGCCATAACGTGCGGGATGTCGTTGGGGTCGGTCACCAGGAACGAATGCTTGGTGATCGGCATGGTGATGCCAACAATGTCGGCTTCCTGGAAAGCATCGGTGCCGATCACACCGCTGGAGACCTGGCCGGTGATGGCCACCAGCGGCACGGAATCCATGTGGGCATCCATGATGGGGGTAACGAGGTTGGTGGCACCGGGGCCCGAGGTGACGATACAGACGCCCACCCGGCCGGTAACCATGGCATAGCCTTGCGCGGCGTGGCCGGCTCCCTGTTCGTGACGGACCAGTACGTGATTCATGCTGGAGGCCATCAAGGGGTCATAGGTAGGCAGGATAGCGCCACCAGGCAAACCAAAAATATCGTCGACGCCGAGTTCTTCGAGCGATCGGACAATAGCTTGCGAGCCGGTCATCACCGTTGGGGGTACAACGTTGTTCGGCCCAAGGACAGGAGAGACAGCGGCAAGATCAGCGACGACGGCGGCCTGGTCAGCCGTTCGGTCGGCGCGTTCCGGAGCCTTGGGGGCTCCAGCGGACTTAGTAGCCATCAGCGAGGGGCTGATCGGCGATCCTTTGCTCATCGGACTCTTCCTTGTGGATCATCTGTGTACTCGGAAATGCGGAAATAAAAAAACCCCTCAGCCTGGCGGCTTTTCGAGGGGTTGCGCGTGACGGTTCGTTACCAGTCGGGCTAGTGAGCCACGCGCTTGGTAAGGACGACGGCTGCATCTGCAGCGGCGCAGCTGGTAACGAATGCGATCATGCGTTCAGTTTTCCCTCTGTGTGAGATACATGTCAACGAGGACTGTGCGCATCTCACAGTGTGGACTTCATTGTCCACTGGTTGGCCACGTTCCCCAACTGGGTCGCAGTAACTGTCGTTATGAGCGCTCATAACGACAGTTACTGCTACCTAGTTGGGCTCAACCAGCAGCCGAGGTTGAGGAACGAAATCGTGCTACCCGCAGTATGCGCCGGTGGAGGCGCTGTGGACCAGCTTGGCATATTTGGCGAGCACGCCCTTGGTGAACTTGGCAGGGAGGGGCTCCCAGCCGATCTTGCGGGATTCGAGCTCGGCCTCATCAACCAGCAGGTCGAAGCTGCGTGCTGCGATGTCGACGCGGATCCGGTCCCCGTCCTTGACGAAGGCGATGGGGCCGCCATCGACAGCTTCCGGTGCAACGTGGCCGATGCAGAGGCCGGTGGTGCCGCCGGAGAAGCGTCCGTCGGTCAGCAGCAGCACGTCCTTGCCGAGGCCCGCACCCTTGATGGCGCCGGTGATGGCGAGCATTTCCCGCATGCCGGGGCCGCCCTTGGGACCTTCGTAGCGGATGACCACAACGTCGCCGGCCTTGATCAGACCCTCATCCAGGGCGGCCAGGGCACCCTGCTCGCGCTCGAAGACGCGGGCGGTGCCCTCGAAGACGTCGGCGTCGAAGCCTGCACTCTTCACCACAGCACCCTCGGGGGCCATCGTGCCGTGCAGGATGGTGATGCCGCCGGTCTTGTGGATCGGGTTGTCCATGGCACGGAGGATCTTGCCGTCCAGGTCCGGCGGGTTGATCGCAGCGAGGTTTTCGGCCACGGTCTTGCCGGTGACGGTGAGGCAGTCACCGTGCAGCAGGCCGGCGTCGAGCAGTGCGCGCATGATGACCGGCACGCCGCCGATCTTGTCGACGTCGGTCATGACGTAGCGGCCGAACGGCTTCAGGTCGCCCAGGTGCGGGATCTTGTCGCCGATGCGGTTGAAGTCCTCCAGGTTCAGCTCGACTTCAGCTTCGCGGGCGATGGCCAGGAGGTGCAGGACGGCGTTGGTGGAGCCGCCGAATGCCATGGTGACGGCGATGGCGTTTTCGAACGCCTTTTTGGTCATGATGTCCCGGGCGGTGATGCCAAGGCGGAGCAGGTTGACCACTGCCTCGCCGGACTTGCGCGCAAATTCATCACGACGGCGGTCTGCCGAGGGCGGGGCGGCCGAGCCGGGCAGCGACATGCCCAGTGCCTCGCCGACGCAGGCCATGGTGTTGGCGGTGTACATGCCGCCGCAGGCGCCTTCGCCGGGGCAGATGGCGCGCTCGATGCGGTCAAGGTCGCCGAGGCTCATCTTGCCGGCGGCGCAGGCGCCGACGGCTTCGAAGGCGTCGATGAGGGTGACTTCCTTTTCGGAGCCGTCCTCCAGCTTGACCCAGCCCGGCATGATGGAGCCGGCATAGACGAAGACGCTGGCCAGGTCCAGGCGGGCGGCTGCCATGAGCATGCCGGGGAGGGACTTGTCGCAGCCGGCCAGGAGGACCGAGCCGTCGATGCGCTCGGCCTGCATCACGGTTTCCACGGAGTCGGCAATGACTTCGCGGGAGACCAGGGAGAAGTGCATGCCTTCGTGGCCCATGGAGATGCCGTCCGAGACGGAGATGGTGCCGAACTGCATGGGGAACCCGCCGCCGGCGTGGACACCTTCCTTGGCGCCCTGGGCCAACCGGTTCAGGGAGAGGTTGCAGGGAGTGATTTCATTCCAGGAACTCGCAACGCCGATCTGGGGCTTCGCGAAGTCGTCATCGCCCATGCCGACGGCGCGGAACATACCGCGCGCGGGGGCGGCATGGATCCCGTCGGTGACCACCCGGCTGCGGGGCTTGATGTCAATCTTGTTCTCGGTTGCTGTTTGGGTGTCCTCACTCATGGGTCAAAGTCTATGACTCCGATCGGGACGCCAACGACCCGAACAGCCCGTTTGGCCCATTTTCAGGAATATTTCGATCAAATGGTGGACTCTCGTCTCAAATTCTGAGACGGACTCTTACCGGTCCGCCGGAACCTAGACAGTCCCGTTCGCGCCGACGTACCGTCAGGGAACGGCAACCTTGCCATCCGGACTGAAGGGCCCTGCTATGGATTTTGTCTTCTGGATTATCCTCATTGTGCTGATCGTAGGCGTTGTGTGGTGGCTGCTGAACCGCAGCAGCTCCTCGAGCACCGGCGACTCCACGCCGATCCGGACGGACGGCGGCCTCGCCGGCGGAAGCGCAGCCGCCTCGGCGGAAGCCGCGGGCACGGCGGGCATCCCCAGCGCTGCGGGCTTCGGCGCTTCTGAGCCGGCGCCACCGACGACGGCGGACAAGGCGCCCGTGCGGTCCAGCACGGCAGAACCCCAGGAAGCCGGGGGTGGGCACAAAGCCGGCCTTGGAGAACCCAGCTTGGAAAAGGACACCATCGTCGGGCAGGACGCCGGTGTTGACCCCGACGTTGTCGGTTCCACTGTTACTGCTGGTGCAGCAGATACCGCTGGCGCCACAGACACTTCTGGTCCCGCAGAAACCGCTGCAGCCGATGCACGGGAACGCCCGTCCGCCGAAGAACTGTCATCCCCCGAGTCGGCTGGCTCTGGGGAACCCGGCCGACCTGGGCAGCCGGCTGGGCAAGAGGAGCCGGCTCGCCCGGAGTCGCTAGCAGCCCAGGAACCTGGCAGCAAGGAGAGTGTGAGCCGGCAGGCAGACGAAGCCGAGTGGGAAACCCAGTGGTCAGAGGCAAGCGCACCAGCCCAACCCGCCGCCAGCCACCGGCCGGCAGGCGAAGCGTCCACCGTAATTGCCGACACCCCAACGTCCGAAGCACCACCGGCCCAGGGCGCTGGATTTGTGCATCACCCGGAATACACGGAGCCCCATGCGCCCACGCTGCCCGGCGCAGAAACGGCCGCTGCGGAAGCCGAAGCCGAAGCCGCTGATACGCAACCCGAAGTGGCCGCCGCCGATTCAGCCCCGCACGCGGCAAGCGCCGCTCCCGTGCAAGCTGCAGTAGCCACAGACACCGCAGTATCACCAGAGGCTGCTGAAGCCCGGACCATGGAGCCGGCAGCCGTGGCGGACTACGAAGCTGCACCGGAACCGACCGGGCATCTGGCCGCGGACCAGCCCTACGGCGCAGGTTCCGCGTCGCCCGGCCCGGATGGAAGCGGTCCGGCGGATTTCGAGGTCAAGGCCGACGCCGGAACAATGGTCTATTACGAGGAGGGGCATCCGGACTATGAGCAGACGAAAGCCGACGTCTGGTTTGAGTCGGCGGCCCATGCGGAAGCTGCCGGCTTCCGCGCCCCCCGGCGGACGCGTATCTGACCGGACGCAGGCGCACTTTCGGGCCTTCGCGGCGGCCAAGCCCACTGCGGGCGCCTTCGCAGTGTGCCTGGCCGTGCTGCTGTCGGGCTGCACGGGGGACGCCAACGATGCCCCCACCGGCAATATCACAGGAACCGGGACCGGGGCCGGCCCGGGTAACGCCACGCCACCGGAGGTTGTGGCACGGCTCGATCTCCAGCTCGACATTCCCTGGGCCGCGGTATTCCTGCCGAACGGAACCGCCGTCGTCTCCGAGCGTGACTCTGCGCTGCTGAAAGCTGTCCGTGATGGCAGGGCGACCACCATCGGCCAGGTCCCCGGCGTGGCTCCTGGCGGTGAGGGAGGCTTGCTGGGACTAGCCCTCTCCCCCGGCTTTCCGTCCGACAACTACCTTTACCTGTACTTCACCTCGGCACAGGACAACCGCATCGCCCGGCTGAAGCTGACGGAACAGCCTGACGGATCCCTGGACCTTGGCGACCCCGAGGTGGTCTTTTCCGGAATCCCCAAGGCATCAACCCACAATGGCGGCCGGATCCGCTTCGGCCCGGACGGGTTCCTGTACGTGGGCACAGGCGACTCCCAGCGCCGCGAACAGCCACAGGACCGCAACGCTCTGGGCGGGAAGATCCTGCGGCTGACTCCAGAGGGTGACCCCGCACCTGGCAACCCTTTCGGCAATGCCGTGTACAGCTTGGGCCACCGAAACGTCCAGGGACTTGCGTGGGACAGCGCCGGCCGGCTCTGGTCCAGCGAGTTCGGCCCGGACGTCAACGACGAGCTCAACCTCATCGAGCCGGGAGCCAACTACGGATGGCCCGCAGTGACCGGGGCACCGCACCGCGAGGGCTACCGGGACGCAAAGGTGGTGTGGCCTTCGACGGCGGACTCCTCACCCAGCGGCCTGGAAATTGTCGGGTCGACGGCCTACCTGGGCGCCCTGCGGGGGCAACGCCTCTGGACGGTGTCCCTGTCCGGCGAGGAGGCAAGCGCTCCTGTGGCCTATTTCACACGCGAATACGGCAGGATCCGGGACGTCATCCGGACTCCCGACGGCGGCTTCTGGCTGCTCACCAACAACAAAAACCCTGATTTTGTGCTGGTTCTGGCCCCTCCCGGCTGAACCTAGGGAGCATTGGGGCCTCGATTTCACATGGGTCGGAAGTTCGTGTAGAGTTTCATGTCGTTGCGGAGATCAACCGGGAAAGAAAAAGCCCGGAAGGTCACCACATAGGAGATGCACCTCTAGCTCAATTGGCAGAGCAATTGACTCTTAATCAATGGGTTCCGGGTTCAAGTCCCGGGGGGTGCACCAAAGAAACCCCGTCTTCACTGGCCACAAGCCGTGAAGACGGGGTTTCCTTTTTGCCCCTCGATCGCTGTGGGGTATTTGCGGGCTATTTATTCCCTGCTGCTCCGGGGAAAGAGCTGGGACACGCCGACATCACAGCCGACTGCCGCGAGACTCCGAATCCAACCACCTTTGGCTACCTCAGGCGGTGTCCTGCCGGCCCCGACCACACTTACAAGGCGAAGGCCGAGGCAGTGTTCAAATCCTCGAGAAGCGCCTGCCCTTCTGTGCTGGACGAGAGAGCTTTCAGTCACTAACCGCTTGGACGTGCTTTATCCGGAGATCGCCGCCGAATGGGACGCCGACCTCAACGCGGAGGTCCTCACGGGCAAACTCAGCGCGAACGCCTTCTATCCAAAGCACACCAGCATCGAGTTCGTCGATTTCCTGGGCCGGGACGCCGACGCCCACCCCGGGTTGAACTGCATGTTATCTGCGACAGCTATCACCCCGACCAGCTGTTCCCGGCTGAACATGGTGGAGATCTTCTTCGGGATCATCACCCGCCAGTGCCTCAAACGCGGGGCATTCAGCTCCGTGACAGAGCTGGGAGAATCTATGGAACGCTAGGGTGCGGAATGTGGCGGTACGTCCCTCATGCTCACCGTGATTGCCCAGCACGACAACCTGCCTGTGTCCGCCACCGGGCATGGTGACGGTATCAAATGTTAGTGCCCGAACCGGCGGTGATCGGAACCGAGGAATTAGCCAGGGCTTCGGGACCCGCTGTCAGTCTGCATTCCGCCAGAAACGGGACGGAATTCCCACGTATAAGAGCCGTCAGCCTTGAGGCTCATCCGTAGGTGACCCCATGTGTCGCTAAACTTCCGCTGCACATAAGAGGGGTTGCTGGTGAACGCCCGGAGACCGATTCCACCAGTGGACACCTGAAATTGTTGCATCCCGTCCGCAACGCACTGGTCCTCGTTGTTAATCGGGCAGGTCCGCTCATAATTGTGCTGTGAGCCGGACAGCAACACACGAACGCGGTTCGCCCAGAACACGTCAATCCACGGCTTCGCCTTAGAGAAGCGGGTATGGCTTGACGTGTTGCTGGTGAAATACGGATCATGGTAGACAACCGCCAGATGCTTTCCAGCAGCCTTCGCCGCTTTCAGGTTGGCATCCATCTCCGAGGTCATCGCCTGCGCACGCTTAGCGTTATAACGCCATGTGGCCGTAGGCGCTACAAGAATGTGCCAGTTGCCCTTGTCGAACGAATACCATTCAAGAGCGTCTTGGAACCGTACAACATCGGAGCTAGTCGCGCTCTTCACCGTGGACACGCACTGCCCATCCATGTACCGGTCAACGTCGTCATTCTCGCCGGATTCAACATCATGATTCGGGCCAGCGGTCCAGTACGTCTTTGCCTTAGCCGGACCCCACAACTGGTTGTAAGCCTCGAGCGCGGTACAGGTGCCCTTGTCATACTGGAAATCGCCCAGCGCAAGGAAGTTATCCAGCGAACCGTCGTTGAGACCGGCGATGATACTAGCCGCGTTCTTACCACTGTGCGACGTGGCCGACGTGTTACCCGCAGGGTTTATATCCCCGGTGGCGGCGAACTCAAACGACTCATCGGATGGCGGCGGCAGGACAGCGGGAGTTGGATCGCCAGCCGCATAGACGCGAACCCAATCCACTCGCATCTCGCCAGCGCCTTTAGCAGTGCTGTCTGGGAACCAGTCCAGTTGTAGCGTCTGGTGCATCGAACCGGGAGGCTGGTGCGCGGAGTTGTTGTCCTCAAACCACTTCACCCCATCGACGTAGCCGACGATCCCATTCGGAGACCAGTCAACCGCGTAGTTGTGGAACTGACTAACGTCCAGAGCCTTGGCCGCCGACGTCAACAAGTTCGAACATCCATCGTGGTGGAGGAAGAACTTGATGACGTTCCAGTCACCCATCGTCTCCGCGTAGTTAACTTCGCCGTCACACGGCCAATTCCCACTATCCGGCCACAGGAGCGACACCATGTGGTACTCATTGTCACCCGAACCCGCCGCGCGGACCTCCCACCGGCCGTACTTCTGGCGCCCAAACTTCGCGCTCATTCCAGCGGTGGTGCCGTCCGGTGTTCCAGTCATGACCATTTTGGAACCGTCTACCGTGACCTGCTGGGGACTCCGAATGCCATTCCCGTCGTGCCCGGCACTGTTGTACACGGACCACTTCGCGGCGTCCGGTGCGCCCGTATAGTTGAACTCGTCGCCAGCCGTCGGCGTGCCCCAGTTCAGATCTGTCGCAGCCGAGCCTGTCGTTGGCGTAGTAGGCGTCGGCGTGGCTGATGCTGATGTGGCGGCCGGCGCCGCCGTCGTTACTGCCGGTTGAGCTGAAGGGGCCGAGCAGCCAGCCAGGAAGATTGCCGCCACCCCAAGGGCGACCAAGTGTTTACCCATACGTCAGATGATAAGGGCATCGCGTGGCGAGACCAACGGCCAGATGCCGCTGGCGATGTTGAAGCAGCCCTGAAGCCTAGATGCGTCTTGAGAGGACAGGGACACTCCTATATCCAATGACGAGGATATATCCAGGCTTCCGGCGAACCACCATGACGTTTCAGCGCCCTGAACCGCTGCAAAACCACACGGCCATGACGCCCACTTCTTGACGTTTCAGGGTACAAACCAAAAAAGGCACCACCACTGCGGAATTTTGCAGTAACGGTGCCAGTCAGATTTACCGGATTCCCGGGTTTGCTAGCTGAGCGGGGCACCGTCCACCAGGGCGCTGGTTGACGGCGAGGCGAACTGGCTGGCCAGCTCCCTGACCACAGCCTGGAGCTCCTGCCGCAGGGCGTCAGGGTCAATAGTTGCCGCGGCAAGCACTGAGCGTTCCATCTCAACGGCTGCGGCTGCGGCTTCCCGTCCGCTGTCCGTGAGGGACACTACCTGGCTGCGGCGGTCCGAGGTGCTGCGGACGCGGGCAATGTGGCCGTGGGACTCCAACCGGCTCAGGGTTTTACCCATGGTCTGGGCCTGAACGCGCACATATTGGGCAAGTTGGGCCTGTGTCATCGGCCCCTGCGCTGAGAGGACTTCGATAGCGATCACGCCGGCGTGCGTCAGTCCGATGGCGCTTAGCTTTTCGTTCCAGGAGTGTTCTACGAGGCGTGCCGCAGTGGACAATAGGCGCCCAGTGGGCCAGCGATCCATGTCAGGCATACCAGCAAGTATAGCTAAGGCTGGTTAGCACCGGTCCTGGATGCTTACTAAACTGGTGTGTTCCGCCTGCAACGAGGAGATTAACAGTGGCTGACAGACTCTTGACCGGCGACGTAGCGCCCGGCTTCACCCTGAAGGATTCGTCGGGTAAAGACGTCAACCTGGCTTCCGGCCACAGCGGCAGCACCATCCTGTATTTCTACCCAGCCGCCGCCACCCCCGGCTGCACGAAACAGGCCTGCGATTTCCGCGACAGCCTGGCATCCTTCACGTCGGCCGGTTATCGGGTCCTGGGCGTCTCCCCCGATTCGGTGGACAAACTTGCTGCCTTTGCCGCCAACGAGGACCTTAGCTTTCCGTTGCTTTCGGACGAGGACCATGCCGTGGCCGAAGCCTATGGTGCCTGGGGCGAAAAGAAGAATTACGGACGGACCTATGAGGGACTGATCCGCAGCACCGTGGTCATCGATCCCGATGGAAAAGTGGCGCTTGCCCAGTACAACGTCCGGGCCACCGGCCACGTCGCAAAACTCCGGCGCGACCTCAAAGTGGACGCGTAACGCATTACGCGTGCCGAGGCACAGGGGCAGGAACCGGCTGACCGGAACCCCGCCGGCCCGAGGCTACAATGGAAGCTGGCACCGCCGTCGTACGTTTTTATCCGTAGGCCATCTGGCCAAGGTTGAGACAACGGCGGCAACTGCCAAGCGCGAGTGGTGAAATTGGCAGACACGCAGGATTTAGGTTCCTGTGCCTTCGGGCGTGGGGGTTCAAGTCCCCCCTTGCGCACACTTACACAGAGATCCCGGGCCCACAGGCCCCGGGATCTCTGTCATTTAACTGTCCCAGCCACGGCATTCTCCCCCGGTTTGGCGCGCAATTAAAAACTCTTGGCGATCCACCCATCCGCTTCCGTGCTCCGGCCGAATACCCATTGAGACACCAGCCAAGGGCAGGTGCCCAACAGTCGGAAAAGGCCACGCGGCAGGCACAACGTCTGCCGCAGGCAAGAAATCGGCACAAACAAGGAGAACCGAAATGCAGTCATTCAAGCGCACATCCTTCACCGTCGCAGGCGTTGCAGCTGCAGCCCTGCTGAGCCTTACCGCCTGCGGTGGAACAGCAACCACAACCCCGAGCTCCTCCGCTCCGGCCGCCGCACCGTCAGCAACGAAGATGGCCCCGTCACCGTCCGCCAGTGCTGCTGCCATGGATCCGGCCGCAAACCTCGTTGGCGCAGGCTGCGCCGGCTACGCAGAGAAGGTCCCCACCGGGGCAGGCTCGGTTGCCGGGATGGCCCTTGACCCGGTAGCGGTCGCGGCATCCAACAACCCCATCCTGACCACCCTCACGGCAGCTGTCTCCGGCAAGCTGAACCCGAAGGTTGACCTGGTTGACACCCTTAACGGCGGCGAATTCACGGTCTTCGCTCCGGTGGATGACGCCTTCGCCAAGATCGATGCCGCCACCATCGAAACGCTCAAGACGGACGACGCCCTGCTGAGCAAGATCCTGACCTACCACGTGGTCCCCGGCCAGATCACCCCTGACAAGATCGCCGGCACACACGCCACGGTCCAGGGCGGATCGGTCACCGTGACCGGCAGCAAGGATGCCCTCATGGTTGATGGCGCCAGCGTGATCTGCGGCGGCGTCCAGACCAAGAACGCCACCGTTTACCTGATCGACTCCGTGCTGATGCCCAAGTAGTCCGGCTTTCAAGCCCAGAGGCCTGTTCCGCAACCGGAACAGGCCTCTGGCGTGTGTCCAGGGAGCACCGGGGTGTGTCAACTAGACTGTGTCCTTGGCCCGCAGTCCGCGGCGCCGGCCGGAAGCAGCCAGAGGTGATAGACGAGTGCCCAGCAGTACTTCGCGGCGAACGGTCATCAAGACCGGCGCCGTTTTTATGGCGTTAGGCCTGACCTCCTGTACCGGCAACCCACCGCCTTCGCCCTCGGCAACGTCTCCTTCGACGGCGCCCGCCGGCGCTGAACCCACCGAAACGTTCACGTTCGGCACGGCGTCCCAGCCCCTCGGCCTGGACCCCGCGCTCTCGAACGATGTGGAAAGCTACCGGATCACCCGGCAGATCCTCGAAGGCCTGGTGGGTGTGGACCAGACCACGGGCAAGCCCACGCCGCTGCTGGCAACGGAATGGTCCGAAGAAAACGAAGGCCGCTCGTACACGTTCAAACTCCGCAGCGGCGTCTCGTTCCAGGACGGCATGCCCTTCAACGCCGACGCCGTGTGTGCCAACTTCAACCGCTGGTTCGCCTTCTCGGCGGAACTGCGGCGGCAAGCGCCGGGAAGCTCGTTCAAGAGCGTGTTCAAGGCACATTCCGAGGACGCTGCGCTCTCCATTTTCAAGAGCTGCACGGCCCTTTCCGCTGACACTATCCGGATCGACCTGACCCAGCGCTTCACTGCGTTCCTCCAGGCGCTCACCCTGCCGGCGTTCGCCATCGCATCCCCGGCCGCCCTGACGGCGGGCACGGCGGATGTCCTGGATCAGACCCGTGGCGGAAACCCGGTCTCCCGGTTCGCCACCAACCCCGTCGGCACAGGACCGTTCAGCCTGGCCGCCTGGGACGAGGCGAGAGTCCGGCTCATCAGCCACAAAAACTACTGGGGTGACCGCGGGCAGATCTCCACCATTAATTTCGTCACGTACGACCACCCCCAGACGCGGCTTCAGGCCCTCCTGGACGGCAAGATCGACGGCTACGACGCCGTCACGGTGGGCAACTTCGATCAGCTGGTCAAGCGGGGCATGCAGATCGTCCAGCGTGATCCCTTCTCGGTGATGTACCTGGGCATCAACCAGGAAATTCCGGTCCTGCAGAACGAAAAAGTGCGGCAGGCCATTGAGCTGGCCATCGATAAGGAAACCCTGATCCGCAAGTTCTTCATCGACAACACCGCCAAGGCCTCACAATTCGTTCCTCCGAAGATCAGCGGTTTCAATAATGACGCTCCCGCACTGGGCCACGATCCTGTCAAGGCCAAGGCCTATCTGACCGAGGCCGGCTACACCGGGGAAGAGCTCAGGTTCTACTATCCGCTTAACGCCACCCGCCCGTATCTGCCCACGCCGGAGAAAATCTACGCCGAAATCAGCAGGCAACTGACCGCCGTCGGGTTCAACATTAAGCCTGTCCCGGTGGACTGGTCCGAAGGCTATCTCCAGAAAGTGCAGTCACCCGGGGACCACGGGCTCCACCTGCTCGGCTGGAATGGCGCGTATGCCGATGCCGATAACTTTGTGGGCCCGCTGTTCGGCGAAAAGAACGGCGAATTCGGCTACCAGGACCCGCAGGTCTTTTCCAAGATCAACCGCGCCCGCGGCCTCCCTGCCGGCAAGGAACGCGACGAGCAGTACCACACCATCAACGCCCAGATCGCGGCCACCGTGCCGGCAGTTCCCATCGCCTTCCCCATCTCGGCGCTCGCACTCTCGGACCGCGTCAGCAGCTACCCGGCGTCCCCGGTACTGAGTGAAGTTTTCACAAAGGTACAGCTAAAGCCTTGACGGCCCGGCCCAATTTCAGTATGCGGGCCGCCCGGGGATATTCTTTGACAGCCAGAGCCGCTGCTATCGGAGACTGATTGTGACCTTCATATCCAAGACCCAACATGCCGACGTCGTACTGATTGGCGGCGGCATCATGAGCGCCACGCTCGGGGCATTCATCAAGCAGCTTGAACCGAACTGGACCATCTCCCTGTTCGAACGCCTGGATCAGCCCGGGCTGGAAAGCTCCGACCCCTGGAACAACGCCGGAACGGGCCATGCCGCCCTGTGCGAGCTCAACTACTCCCCCGCAGCCAAAGACGGCTCGGTGAACCCGGCCAAGGCCCTGCTCATCAACGAACAGTTCCAGCTGTCCCGCCAGTTCTGGTCCCATCTTGTGGAAGAATCCCTGATCGGCTCGCCGAAGGGCTTCATCAACACCGTCCCGCACATGAGCTTTGTCATCGGCGAGGACAACACCAAATTCCTCAAGACCCGCTACGAAGCGCTCAAGCCCCACACGCTGTTCCGCAGCATGGAGTACTCCGAGGACCAGGCCCAGATCGCCAAATGGGCGCCGCTGATCGTCAAGGGCCGCGACGCGAAGCAGCGTATCGCCGCCACCCGGGCAACCGAGGGGACCGACGTCGACTTCGGGGCACTGACCCGTGAGCTCACCACCTACCTCGGGAACAACGGCGTCGAAATCAATTACGGCCATGACGTCAGCGGCATCTCCAAGGCGTCCGACGGCGGCTGGGACCTTTCGATCAAGCACCCGGCTTCCGGGGAACACGGCAAGATCCACGCCAAGTTTGTGTTTGTGGGCGCCGGCGGCGGCGCACTGCACCTCCTCCAGGCCTCCGGCATCCCGGAGAGCAAGGGCTTTGGCGGATTCCCCGTGTCCGGCCAGTTCTTCCGCTGCACCGACGAGAAACTTGCCGCCCAGCACAGCGCCAAGGTATATGGCCAAGCTTCGGTGGGCGCGCCGCCCATGTCGGTCCCGCACCTTGACACCCGGTACGTCGACGGGAAGCGTTCCCTCCTGTTCGGCCCCTATGCCGGCTTCTCCACCAATTTCCTGAAGAACGGCTCGTACCTTGACCTGCCGTTGTCCATCCGGCCCAGCAACATCATCCCGATGCTTGCAGTCGCCAAGGACAACATGGACCTCACCGCGTACCTCGTCAAGGAAGTTGCCAAGCGCCACGGGGACAAGGTGGAAGCGCTGCGCGAGTACTACCCCGAAGCCAAGGACGGCGACTGGGAGCTGATCACCGCCGGCCAGCGTGTGCAGATCATCAAAAAAGACCCGAAGCGCGGCGGCGTGCTGCAGTTCGGCACGGAAGTCATCGCCGGCCGTGACGGCACCATCGGTGCGCTGCTGGGCGCCTCGCCCGGCGCGTCCACAGCGGTGCCCATCATGATTGAACTGCTGCAGAAGTCCTTCCCGAAGAACTTCAAGGGCTGGCAGGGCAAGCTCAAGGACATGATGCCGGGCTACGGCGTGAAGCTGGATGAGAATCCGGAACTTGCTGCCGAACTCGAAACGGCAACGGCCAAGGCACTGCAGCTGGAGAGCGTTTCCGCCAACCACTGACGTCCGGCCGCCCGCCGGGCGTCAGGCCGGGCTGGACGGTCCGGTCCGCAGGCCCGGCGGGACGGTCCGGGTCCGCAGGTGTCCGTCAACCCCACAGGAGAGACCCGCGATGTTCCGGCTGGCACAACTTTCATTGGCAAACCGGGCGCTGATCGCGCTGATCACCGTCTTCGCGACGGTGTTCGGCGTGATCACCATGTCATCGCTGAAACAGGAACTCATCCCCTCCATTGAGTTCCCGCAGATCACCGTCCTCTCCGCCATGCCCGGCGCCTCGCCCGAAGTGGTGGACAAGCAGGTCAGCGCACCGCTCGAAACCGCCCTGAACGGCGTCGAAGGCCTGGAGTCCACCTCCTCGACGTCACGCAACGGCGTCTCGCAGATCTCCATGGTGTTCACCTACGGGACAAACCTCGACCGCGCCCGGAACCAGATCGACCGCGCCATCTCCAACGCCAAACGCTCCCTGCCGGAGGACGTGCAGCCGCAGGCCATCGCGGGCAGCATCAGCGACTTCCCCATCGTGTTCCTGGCAGTGTCCTCGGACAAGCCCCTCAGCGAACTCAACGCCGACCTGGCACGCCTCTCCGTTCCCCGGCTCCAGAAGATCGACGGCGTCCGGGGAGCCGACGTGACCGGCGGCGCCACCCAGCACATCGAGATCCTCCCCCGGCCCGAGGCGATGGCCGCCAAGGGCACCACGATCGAGTCCATCCGGAACGCCCTCTCCAACAACGGCGCGCTGATCCCGGCCGGGACCATCCAGGAGCAGGGCAAGACGCTATCCCTCCAGATCGGCAGCCCGGTGGATTCCCTGGACGCCATCAAGGCGCTACCCGTGGGCGGAGCCAAGGATGCCGCGACCATCGGCACGGTAGCCGACGTTAGCCTGCAGGATGACGAACGGACCTCCATCACTCGGACCAACGGCCAGGAAACACTGGCCGTCTCCGTGACCAAGAAGCCCGAGGGCGACACCGTGGGAATCTCCCACGCCGTGAACGACTCGTTGGCGGCCCTGGAGGCCGAGCTGGGGTCCAACGCAAAGTTCACGGCGGTGTTCGACCAGGCCCCGTTCATCGAGAAGTCCATCAAGGACCTCACCACCGAGGGCCTGCTCGGGCTGGGCTTCGCCGTCGCCGTTATCCTTGTCTTCCTGATGTCAGCCCGCTCCACCCTTGTTACCGCGGTCTCCATTCCGCTGTCGCTGCTGATCACGTTCATTGGCCTGTCCGCGACGGGCTATTCACTGAACATCCTGACCCTGGGCGCGCTGACCATTGCGATCGGCCGGGTGGTGGACGACTCGATTGTGGTGATCGAAAATATCAAACGCCACCTCAGCTACGGGGAGGAGAAAGTCCCCGCGATCCTCACCGCAATCCGGGAGGTGGCCGGCGCAATCACTGCCTCCACCTTGACCACCGTGGCGGTCTTCCTGCCCATTGCCTTCGTGGGCGAGCTCGCCGGCGAACTCTTCCGGCCGTTCGCCCTGACAGTCACCATGGCGCTGCTGGCATCCCTGCTGGTATCGCTGACCATCGTTCCGGTCCTGGCCTACTGGTTCCTCAAGAGCCCCGCCGGTTCTCCCGCCGCTGGTTCGCCCGCTGCCCGCGAAGCTGCCGCCCGGGCTACTGCCGCCGCCCGTGCCCAGGCCCAGGAAGCCGAACAGAAAAGCCGGCTGCAGCGTGCCTACCTGCCCGTCCTCAGCAAGACCCAGAAGCACCCGGTGCTGACCCTCGTCGCCGCCGTGCTGGTACTCGGCGCCACGGCCGCCATGACGCCGCTGCTGTCCACCAACCTCCTCGGCGATTCCGGCCAGAACAGCCTGACTGTCCGCCAACTGATGCCAGCGGGCACAAGCCTGGCCGACACCAGCGCAGCCGCCATCAAGGTCGAGGACGTCCTCCGCGGCATCGAGGGTGTCAGGAATGTCCAGCTCACCTCCGGAAACGCGCAGGCAGGTTTTGCCGCCCTGACGTCCTCCGGCGCCGCCAACTCCACGTTCACGGTGGTGACGGATGAAAAGGCCAATCAGGCGAAGCTCCAGGAAACCGTCCGGACCGAAGTGGGCAAGGTGGCCGGTTCCGGGAAGATTACCGTCGGCACGCAGCAGGGTGGCTTCGGGACATCCTCCACGGTGGACATCACCATCAAGGCGGCAACGTCCGAGGACCTCCGCACAGCCAGCGAGGCCATGGTGGAAGCAATGACCGGCGTGCCGGCGACCAGCGAGGTGGCAACCAACCTCGCGGCCAGCCAGCCGGTGGTCCAGGTCAAGGTTGACCGGGCCAAGACCGCCGCGGCCGGGCTGAACGAGGAACAGGTGGCCGGCGTCCTGGCTGCTACCATCAGCCCCATCCCCGCCGGCACGGTCCGGATCGATACCAACGACTTTCCGGTCCAGATCGGCAAGGGCACCCGGTTCACCAGCATCGACGCGGTGCGCAACATCGCACTCCCTGCATCCGGCGCCCCCGTCACCCTGGGCAGCATCGCGTCCGTGGAACAGGTGGACGTGCCGGTCTCCATTACCGCCAGCAACGGCCAGCGGACCGCCAAAGTGTCAGTCACGCCGTCGGGCTCCAACCTCGGTGCGGTGAACGCGGAGGTGCAGAAGCGCCTCACGGAGGTCAGCCTCCCCGCAGGGGTCACCGCCGAACTCGGCGGCGCCACCACCCAGCAGGCCGAGTCCTTCCAGCAGCTGGGCCTGGCGCTCCTCGCCGCGATCGCGATTGTCTACGTCATTATGGTGGCCACCTTCAAATCGCTGATCCAGCCCCTGATCCTTCTGGTATCCGTTCCCTTTGCCGCCACCGGCGCCGTGGCCCTGCTGCTGGCCACGGGCGTTCCGCTGGGCCTGCCGTCGCTGATCGGCATGCTGATGCTTGTGGGCATCGTGGTTACCAACGCCATTGTGCTCATCGACCTCATCAACCAGTACAGGCAGCCACGGGACGGCCGCGGCGGGATGAGCGTGGCGGACGCAATCACCCATGGCGCCAGGCAGCGGCTCCGCCCCATCCTGATGACCGCGCTGGCCACCGTTTTCGCCCTGACACCCATGGCGCTTGGCCTGACCGGGGGCGGCGGCTTCATTTCCCAGCCGCTGGCCGTGGTGGTGATCGGCGGCCTGGTTTCTTCCACGGCGCTGACCCTGGTGCTGGTTCCCGTGCTGTACCGGCTCGTGGAGGGACGGCGGGAGACAAAAGCACTGCTCCGTGCCATGCAGCAGCGCCCGGAATTTGCGGCAGCCGACGACGTCGATGCCGAGTTCCGCGACTGGACCACCGGCATGGTGCCCCGCGTCAGTGGCCGCCGTGCCGCTCCGGGCGACCCCCTGTAACACCTGGAATATTCTCGCCGGCGAGGCGTTATATCCGTCGATACATGCAAACGCATGAAAATCTGGTATAGTAGAAGCAAGCTCAGAGAAGCCCAGGAAACGGAAGGCACACCATGCAGATAGGCGTATTCAGCGTCAGTGACATCACCACTGACCCCACCACCGGCCGGACCCCCACGGAGAACGAACGCATCAAGGCGGCCGTGGCGATCGCCAAAAAAGTCGAGGAAATCGGCATGGATGTCTTCGCCCTCGGCGAGCACCACAACCGCCCGTTCTTCTCGTCCTCGCCCACCACCACGCTCGCGTACATCGCAGCGCAGACCGAGCGGATCACCCTCTCCACTGCCACCACGCTGATCACCACCAACGATCCGGTCAAGATCGCCGAAGACTTCGCCATGCTGCAGCACCTGGCTGACGGCCGCGTAGATCTGGTCCTGGGCCGCGGCAACACCGCTCCGGTATACCCGTGGTTCGGCAAGAACATCCAGGACGGCGTGGAACTGGCCATCGAGAACTACAGCCTGCTGCGCCGGCTGTGGGACGAGGACACGGTGAACTGGTCCGGCAAGTTCCGCACGCCGCTGCAGAACTTCACCTCCACCCCGCGACCGCTCGACGGCGTGGCCCCCTTTGTGTGGCACGGCTCCATCCGCACGCCGCAGATCGCCGAAGTGGCCGCCTACTACGGCGACGGCTTCTTCGCGAACAACATCTTCTGGCCCAAGGAGCACTACCAGCAGCTGATCAGCCTCTACCGTGAGCGCTACGAGCACTACGGTCACGGCAATGCGGACCAAGCCATCGTGGGCCTCGGCGGCCAGTTCTTTATGCGGAAGAACTCCCAGGACGCCGTGAAGGAATTCCGGCCCTACTTCGACAATGCGCCCGTCTACGGCCACGGCCCTTCGCTGGAGGACTTCACCTCCCAGACACCGCTCACCGTGGGCAGCCCGCAGGAAGTCATCGAAAAGACCCTGACGTTCCGCGAGTACTTCGGCGACTACCAGCGCCAGCTGTTCCTGATCGACCACGCAGGCCTGCCCCTGAAGACAGTGCTGGAGCAGCTTGACCTGTTCGGCGAGGAAGTCCTCCCGGTCCTCCGCAAGGAATACGCTGCCCTCAAGCCCGCCCACGTGCCGGATCCGCCCACGCATGCCGGCCGCGTTGCCGCCCTGATGGCTGCACCGGCGCCTGAGACTGCCCCTTCGGAGGCCTGATGGCTGCCGACGGAAACGAATCACCCATCCGCTTGGCGGCGGAAACCTGGGAATCCCTGTTCCGGGCGCAGGTTGCCGTCATGCGCAGGCTGCAGGCCGGAGCTGCCTTCCGAAAGGTGGCCATCAACGAGTACGACGTCCTGTTCACGCTGTCCCGGTGTCCGTCCGGCTGGCTCCGGCTCAATGAACTCAATGACCATGTCCTGCTGAGCCAGTCGAGCCTCAGCAGGCTGGTTGAGAGGCTGGAGAAGCGCGGGCTCGTGGTCCGGATGGCTGCCCCCGACGACGGCCGCGGCGTGCTGCTGAAGCTCACCGAGGAAGGGGCCGCCCTCCAGAAGGAGATCGGCCGGGAGCACGTGCGGGACATCTCCAGCCTGGTGGGGCCGGCCCTGACGGCTGCCGAGCAGAGGGAACTCCAGCGACTGACCGAGAAACTCCGGCATTCCGTGGGAGCGCGGCCGGCAAAGTAACTGCCTGGGAAATATCTGGCCGGGAAGTAACTGCCCGCCAGTAACCGGGCCGTGCGGGAATCTCAGCCCAGCATGACCAGCTTGGCCGGATCTTCCGGAGGCAGCTGGCCGTTGACCACAGCGCTGACGCGCAGCTCGTTCAGCGTGAGGCGCCCGCCCACTGTGGACAGGAATGCGGTGTCCGAGGAGTCCCGGCCGGCGGTGATTCGCAGCATCGACTCCCGCGGGGCCAGCCCCGTGGGGTCGATGACGTGCCAGGCGCCATTGACATGTGCCTCGGCTACCGCGTGGAAATCCATGGGGCTCAGCCCCGGCGCGTACACGGCGGTGAGCCGGGCCGGGACGTCCTTGGAACGCAGCAGGGCGATGGCCAGGTGCGCGAAGTCCCGGCACACTCCCCTGCGGTGCAGGAGGGTTTCCACGGCGCCGTCAGTTCCCCTGGAGGACCCGCTGATGTACCGCAATTCCCCGAAGACCCAGCTCCGCACGGCCTGGAGCAGTTCGGCGCCGTGCAAGCCGCCGAATTCGGCATATGCCGTGGGCAGGAGCCGGTCCGACTCCGCGTAGCGGCTTGGCCGCACGTAGCGGATGAGCTCAGCCAGGGTGGCTTCTTCGGGAACGGCCTGCCCGGCCACCGTCGCTGAGTACTCAACGGTGACCTCGGCCGGTTCAGTCAGCTCCATGTAGTGCAGGCGGCCGCCATGATGGTCCGTGAGTTCCTGCAACGGAACCGGCTGACCGTCGGCCGTGACAGTCAGGGATTCATCAAACGAGGTATAGCCGGGATTCCTGGCTACGGCGATGGCCAGGGCTGCCTTCGTGTCGGCGATGGTCCTGAAAACCATACGTGCTGAAACGGTGCGTTCCATGTATCTCCGGGGTGTGAGGTAGTGGCAGAACTTTCCGCGCTGGCCCGGGGTTGAGGGGCAAGGGGCAGGACTAGTTTTTGATCTCCAGAGACATTAGCATCCGTTGGACGTTCGCGAATTCCGAGTTCTCGTCCACGTACTTTTCGGCCTGGCCCAGGGTGTCAAACGCCTTCGCGGGGGCCACCTTCTCATCCGGGGCGAAGGCCTTCAGGACTCCGAGGTCACCGAACGAGTAGTCCCCCTTTCCGGCCGGGCCACGGACCACATTCCGCAGTTCGCAGGCCTGGCCGTCAGCCCCGCCCACAATGTTGGTGATGCCGTAGGAACCGAAGTAGCGGTAGCCCTGGATGACGCGGAACACCACGTGCGGGGCGATGGTGCCTTCCCCCGTCAGGCTGGGAAGCTCCACCGGCACGCTGCTGATCACAACGTACGGTTTCCGGGCAGTCTCGGGGCACTCGGACGACGACGACGGCAGTCCTGTCCGCAGTGTGGCCACCACCGTGCCGTCCGGCTTTTTCACCTCGATCTTCAGGGCACCCGGCAATGTCCCGTCCTCGGGCGTGACGGACTGGGCGATCCATTCCTCCGGCAGGTCGAAGCTGACGGTCTTCGCCGGATCGGTAAAGGTCTTCCAGGCAGCAGCTGTTGCGGCCGGGCCGGGTGCTCCGGACGTCGACGCACCTGCTGTGGCAACAGGACCCGACGACGGGGAACCGGTAGCGCCGGCGGTTGAGGTCGTACTGGCGCCTGGGCTGGCCGATGTCTCCGGCTGCGCCGTCCATGCCGAATCGCTGTTACCAGGCGCGCTGCAGCCGGCCGCCAGTCCACCGGCCATCAGCAGCGCTACCGTCCGCACTCCCCACATTGCCGCCTTGTGTGTCATGCAGCCAGCCTATCGGCGGGCGACGGTGGACAAGGGCCGGAGCCTCGTGTCGCCGTCGGACATTCCCCGCGCGCAAGGGACTAGGCTGGTGCCTATGGCGGATGAGCAGTACGGCGCGGACCTTGAGAGCCTGGCGGACATCTCCGCCATCGACATTGCGGACTGGCGGCTGCGGACATTTGCCCTGTACGACACGGTACGGAAGGTTGCCGCTGAAGATCCGGCGGAGGCCCATTCCCTTTGGCGGCATGAACGCGACCGGATGTTCGCAACGCATCCGGCCTCGGCCCTCAGCGCTAGGGAAAAATCGCAGTTCTCCGGCCTGAAGACGGCCGATTACGATCCCATCTACCGCTTCTATGTGCCGCTGACCCTTGAGGGAGCCGGCCGGGAAATGACCGTGGAAACCGCCACTGACGGCGTGGTCCGGTTTGTCCGGCTGGGCACGTTCGATCTTCCCGAGCTGGGCCAGCTCGGCGTGTGGAAGTTGCACGGCTACGGCGGCGGAATCTTCGTTCCGTTCCGGGACGCCACGGCCGGCCAGCCCGGTGGAAGCTACGGCGCCGGCCGGTACCTCCTGGACACCATCAAGGGCGCGTTCCACGGGGTCCATGGCTCGGGGGCGGGCGCGGAGTTTGTCCTGGACTTCAACTTTGCCTACAACCCGTCCTGCGCGTACAACGAGGCTTGGGCCTGCCCGCTACCCGGCCCGTCCAACCGCCTGGCTGTGGAGATCCCGGTGGGCGAGCTGTACTGAGCCTGCCGCAGCCGGCCACCGGCCAGCCGGAGGACGTAGGATGTCATCATGACTGCCAGCGCTCCCCGCCGCCTTGCCCGTGTCCGCCCCCTGTCCCCGGCTGTTGCCGACGAGCACTTCTTCGTGGCCAATGACGCCCCAGACTTCGGCTCCGACGCCGGCAGGTCCTGGACAGTCGTTGATTCCCCCTTCGAGGCGTCCCGCGCGAACGCCAACCACCCGGCCCGGCCCGGCTGGGAAGCCGGGACTGCAGTAGACCAGGACTCGTTCACCTTCCTGGCGCCATCCGTCCCCGCCAACGTCTTCGGCATGGCGCACAACACCGGCCAGGCCGGCCGGGACCTCCCCCCGCAGGCCTTCCACAAGGCGGCATCGAGCGTGATCGGCCCGGGCGAGGCCATCGAGCTGAGCTCCACGGTGGGTTACGTTGACCCGGAAGCCGAACTGACCGTCGTCGTCGGCCGTTCTGTCCGCGGCCTTACGCTGGAGACGGCCCGCAGCGCCATCCTGGGCTTCACCATCGGCAACGATGTCTCGGCCCGCGATCTGCAGAAGTCGGACGAGCTGTGGATCAGCGCCAAGAGCCAGGACACCTTCACTCCCGTGGGCCCATGGATTGTGACGGACCTCGACGACTCGGACCTGTCCATCAGCATCGTCCACAACGGCACCGAACTGAAGGCCGCCAGCAGCACCGATCTCGGCTGGAAGGTGGACGAAATCCTCGTCTACCTCAGCTCCTTTATGACCCTGCACGCCGGCGATCTGGTCCTGACGGGCTTCCCGGCAGAGTGTGCCCGCATCCACCCCGAAGACACAGTGGTGTGCCGCGTGGAGGGCATTGGCGAGCTCAGCAACCCGGTCAAGGCGGCGTCCTGGGAGGAACCACCGGCCTGATATGTCAGGCTTGACCCATGGAGACCCCTGCTGCGCCCGCCGCCCAGCTGACGCAGCAGCCCACGCGCGGTGCGCCAGCCACCAAGCATTACCGCGGAATCTTCAGGTTTCCGCTGGTGCGGCAGCTCCTCCGCTTCACGGGCGTCGGCATTATCTGCACCGCCACCTCCCTGGCGCTCTATGCGTTGCTGCGCCCCTGGCTGGGACCGCAACTGGCCAACGCGGCCGCCCTGGTGCTGACGTCTTTGATGAACACGGCACTGAACCGCAGGCTGACGTTCAAGATCTCCGGGCAGCGCCGGATGGCCCGCGACCACCTCAACGGCGTGATCGTCATCGTCGTGGCGCTGGTCATCACCGGCGGCAGCCTGGGCGTGCTGCACTGGCTGCACCCGGACGCCACCGTGTCCGATGAGCTGTGGACCACCACCCTGTCGGGCTTCGTGGCCACCGCCGTGCGGTTCACGATGCTGCGGCACTGGATCTTCCGCCGCGCCCGCCACATCTGAACCGCTCCCCTACGCTCTCCCAAGTAGGTAGCGCTATCTGTCGTTTTGAGCCTCCAAAACGACAGATAGCGCTACATAGTTGGGCAGGTTGGGGGTCGCTAGCTGCGGCCGAGGGTCCGGACACTCCCGACGGCGGTGCCCACGGCTGCCGCCGCTTGCTCCAGTTCCTCGGATGTCACCGTTGAGGTGAAGCTGAACCGCACAGCTGTCTGCGCGACCTCGGCGTCATAGCCCAGCGCGGTCAGCACCGGCGACGGCGCGTCCGAGCCGGCGGCGCACGCCGAACCGCTCGAGCACACCACGCCCTGCCGCTCCAGCTCCAAGAGCACGGATTCGCCGCTGGTGCCGGGGAAGCAGAACGACGCTACTGACGGCAGCCGTTCCGTCCGGTGCCCGGTGAGCAGGGCTCCCGGGACTGTGTCCAGGATGGTGGCGATGAAGTGTTCGCGGAGGCCTGCCACTCGGGCGGCCAGTTCCGGCCGTTCGGCGTGGGCGAGCGTCAGGGCGGTGGCCAGCGCCACTGCTCCTGCCACGTTTTCGGTCCCCGACCGCCGGCCGCGTTCCTGCCCGCCGCCGTGCACCAGGGGCTCGACGCGGGTCCGGCCGCGGAGGTACAGCACGCCGCAGCCCTTGGGTGCGCCGAGCTTGTGGCCGGAAATGCTCAGGGCATCCACGCCCAGCGCCTTGACATCCAGGGGCAGCCAGCCGGCGGCCTGGACGGCGTCGGTATGGAACGGGATGCCCATCGCGGTGGCCACTGCAGCCAGTTCCGCAACCGGCTGGATGGTGCCTACTTCGTTGTTCGCGTACATAATGCTGACGACGGCGGTCTCCGCCCGGAGCACGGCGGCGAGCGCCGCGGGCGCCACCCGGCCGGCGCTGTCCACGGGAACCACATCAACGGCGAAGCCGTGGAACCGCTCCAGGTACCGGGCGGACTCTTCCACGGCGGGATGTTCGACGGCGCTGATCACCACGCGGTTCACCGACGGATCCGCAGCCTGCCGGGCCAGGGCGATGCCCTTCACGGCCAGGTTGTCCGCCTCCGTACCGCCCGAGGTGAAGGTGACCTCACCCGGCCGGCAGCCGAGCACCTTGGCCACGGCGGCGCGGGCGCCTGCGAGCGCCGACGCAGCGGCCTCGCCCAGGGTGTGGTGGCTGGAGGGGTTGCCGAACTCGCCGCTTAGGTAGGGCCACATGGCCTCGAGGACTTCGCGGCGGACGGGCGTGGTGGCGGCGGCGTCGAGGAAGATCATGGCCGAATCAGCCGGCCCTCAGTTCGACGTCAAGGCCCAGGTCCAGGGCAGCCACGCTGTGGGTGAGGCCACCGATGGAGATGACGTCCACGCCCGCGGCCGCGATGTCCGCCACGGTGGACAGGTTGACGTTGCCACTGGCTTCCACGATGGCGCGCCCTGCCACCTGCTTGACGCCTGCACGGAGCTCCTCGAGGGTGAAGTTGTCCAGCATGATGGTGTCCACGCCGGCGGCGAGGACAGGCTCGATCTGCTCGGCGCTGTCCACTTCCACCTCGAAGTGCGTGGTGTGCCCCAGCTGGGCCTTGGCCGCGACAAGCAGGGCGGTGAGCTTGGCGGGGTCCCCGCCGGTCATGACGGCCAGGTGGTTGTCCTTGGCCAGCACGGCGTCGGAGAGGCTGTAGCGGTGGTTGGCTCCCCCGCCGCAGCGCACCGCGTAGCGCTCCAGCACCCGCAGGCCGGGGGTGGTCTTGCGGGTATCGGTGATGCGCGCTTTGGTACCTTCGACAAGCTCTACGAATTCCGCGGTCTTGGTGGCGATGGCGCTCATGCGCTGGACCAGGTTCAGCGCGACCCGTTCGGCGAGCAGCACGGAGCGGGCGCTGCCCCTCACCCGCGCGAGATGGGTGCCGGCGTCGAACGCTTCACCGTCTGCAAGCAGTAACTTCACGTCAGTCTCCGGATCAATGTGCTTCATGGCGTCGCGGAACACCGTTCCACCGCTGAAGATGCCGGGCACGCGGGCGTTGAGCACTGCCGTGGCGCGGGCGTCAGCCGGGATCAGCAGCTGGGAGGTGATGTCGCCGCTGGGCGCGTCCTCGGCAAAGGCCCGCTCCAGGATGTCCCGGACGGGTGCTGCGGGGAGGGTCAGGCTAGTCATGGACGAGGCTCGCTTTCCGGCTCATGGTGTAACGCTTATCAAAATGTTCGACGGCGGCCACGCTGTCGCTGCGGTAATGCGCCCCCAAGGATTCCCGCCGCTCCCGCGCGGCATGCACCAACAGCTGCGCAGCCAACAAAAGATTGGCATCCTCATGCTCCCGAGGATCGAGGGAATCAGGCACGTTGACCGGATTGTCAGCAGAGGCCCACGCCCCAAGCAAGCCAGAAGCCTCCCGCAACAACCCGCCACTACGCAAAACCCCAGCGTCGGCAGTCATCAACCGCCGAAGAGCCACCCGGGAAAACGGCTCGGGCTCCGCAAACGACGTCTCGACAGGCCCAGGCGACGGAACGGTCTCAAACTCCCAGGCTGGCACCTTGAGGGCCGGCTCGTCAGTAGCCGCACCCAACGGGAGCGCCGAATCGTCGTCCGAGGGTGCTCCGGAAGCGTGCGTCAAGGGGAGGCCGCCAGCGGCCGAGGGCCCACGCGATCCGGGTTCCCTGGCCGAGCTTGCGAGGTTAGGGAGATCGTGGGGAGCACGCGGAGGAGCAGCGTCGGGCGACACCCAACCCGCGCCGTCGCTCAAGAATGCGGAGACTGCCCGCCGCCCAAAGACAAGTCCTTCAAGGAGAGAGTTGCTGGCAAGCCGATTAGCCCCTTGAACGCCGGTGCAAGCAACCTCACCGGCGGCAAGCAACCCAGGCACCGAGGTCCGCCCGTAGAGGTCGGTAAGGACCCCACCCATCCAGTAGTGCGCGGCTGGGGCCACGGGGACGAGTTCGCGGGTCCAGTCGACGCCGGCTTCGCGGGTGCGTTGGGTGATGGTGGGGAACCGCTTGGCCAGGTAGCCCTCGCCCCTCCGGGCTTCGACCACCATGGCGTCAAGGAAAACGTGCCCGTTTGGATCCCCAAGGGTCGCGAGGTGCAGGGCGATGCTGCGGGCGACGACGTCGCGCGGGGCGAGCTCCGCGTCGACGTGATAGGCGGGCATAAAACGTTCGCCGTTAGCGTCCAGCAGGATGGCGCCTTCGCCGCGGACGGCTTCGGAAATCAGGAGCGGTTCGGTGCCGTTGCCGGCTGCCTCAAGGGCATCGGCTGGCAGCACCATGCAGGTGGGGTGGAACTGGAAGAACTCCAGGTCCGCCACGGCGGCTCCGGCCCGCCAGGCGAGCGCCAGCCCGTCGGCAGTTGCCACGGCAGGGTTGGTGGTCTGGGCGAACAGCTGGCCCGCTCCCCCGGTGGCCAGGAGCACGGCATCGCCGTGGACGCCGAGTTCCCGCCCGTCGTGGAGGAAATTCACACCCGCCACGCGGCCATCGCTCTGCGACAAGGACGTGACCTGGGCGTGCCCGATGACCTGGATCCGGCCAGCGGCCTGAGCATCCAGGACGGTCCTGATAAGTGCTCTGGCCACGCCGGCACCGGTGGCATCGCCGCCGGCGTGCAGGATCCGCGGCGCGGAATGGGCGGCTTCGAGCCCGAGCGAGGGGTCGCCGTCGTCGTCCATGTCGAAACGCACGCCGAAGCGTTCCAAGCCGGCGATATCCAGGCGGGCCTCCGTGCAGAGCACGCGGACAGCCTCCTCGTCGCAGTGCCCGGCCCCGGCCTTCAGAGTGTCTGCGAGGTGCGCGGCCACAGTGTCCCCGGGCGCGGGTTCGTCGAGGACGGCGGAGATGCCGCCTTGGGCGTAGTACGTATTGCTGTCCGCGAGCGCGCCCTTGGTCAGCAGCACCACTTCGGCGCCGGCATCGGCGGCCAGCAACGCGGAGTAGAGTCCCGCAATGCCGCTCCCGACGACGATCAGCCGCCGGGGTGCCGGACCACCGGCTGGGCTCTCTGCGCTCATGTGGGGCTCGTTTCGGTTTCCGGGGTTACAGGAGGTGGACTAGAGCGGACACGCTACACAGGACGCGAGGCGAGCATACGCTCAAGCGCGGTCTTGGCGTTGTCCTGGACGGAGTCGTCCACGCTGATGCGGTTGACGATGCGGCCTTCGACGAACTCCTCCAGGACCCAGGCGAGGTAGCCGGGGTGGATGCGGTACATCGTGGAGCAGGGGCAGATCACCGGGTCCAGGCAGAAGATGGTGTGCTGCGGGTATTCTGCGGCAAGCCGGTTCACCATGTTGACCTCCGTGCCGATCGCGAAAGTGGTCGGTTCGGTGGCCGCTGCAATGGCCTTCTTGATGAAATCGGTGGAGCCGGCTGAATCGGCGGCGTCCACCACCTCCATGGGGCACTCGGGGTGCACAATCACGTTGACGCCGGGGAACTCGGAGCGGGCCTTTTCGATCTGACCGACGTTGAAGCGCTTGTGGACCGAGCAGAAGCCGTGCCAGAGGATCACGCGGGAATCGAGCAGGGCCTGTTCGTCGTTGCCGCCCAGTTCCTTGCGCGGGTTCCACATGGGCATCTGTTCCAGCGGCACACCCATGGCTTTGGCGGTGTTGCGGCCCAGGTGCTGGTCAGGGAAGAAGAGGACCCGCTGGCCGCGTTCGAAGGCCCATTCCAGGACCACTTTGGCGTTGGAGGAGGTGCAGACGATGCCGCCGTTCCGGCCGCAGAAAGCCTTCAGGGCGGCGGAGGAATTCATGTAGGTGACTGGAATGACCGGAACCCGCCCCTCGGCGTCGGCCTCGGTACCGAGAATCTCTTCGAGCTGTTCCCAGCACTCCTCCACGGAGTCGGTGTCCGCCATGTCCGCCATGGAGCAGCCGGCAGCGAGGTTGGGCAGGATGACGGCCTGTTCCGGGGTGGAGAGGATGTCCGCGGTCTCGGCCATGAAGTGCACGCCGCAGAAGATGATGGCCTCAGCGTCGGGCCGGGTGAGGGCGGCGTTGGCCAGCTGGAAGGAGTCGCCCACAAAGTCGGCGTACTGGATGACTTCGTCGCGCTGGTAGAAGTGGCCCAGGATCACTGCCCGGTCCCCGATCTTTTTCTTGGCCACGCGGATACGCACATCGAGCTCGGCATCGCTGGCGAGCTTGTATTCCTCCGGAAGCTGGCCCTGGCGCGGCGTGGCGGCCGGGGCAACGTCCGCGCTGGAGGCGCCGGGTCCGTAGGCAGGGGCACCCGCGAGGGCTTCGGCAAGGTCGTATTCCCACGGGCCCTTGGCGAGCGCCGGGCTGCAGGTGGATGCTGTTTTGCCTGCTGCCGCGCTTCGGGCCGCGCTTTCGGCTTGTTCGCGCGTGATCAGCTGGATGGCTGTGTTGACGCTGCTCATGGTGTGCTCCTGTTATCGGGGTCAAGGCCAGGACGGCCGGTGAAGCGGTAAAGACGTGGCGGGCGGTGCTTGCCGCCCTGGAGGTATTCGCCGGTTTCTTCGATCTCCGGCGTGGATTTGAGCTGGCGGCGGAAGTTGGCCGGGTCCAGCCGGGTGTCCAGGACGGCTTCATAGACCTCCCGGACCTGGGCGAGCGTGAAGTACTCCCCCAGGAAGTGGTAGGCCACGGAACCGTAGGCCAGCTTGTTCCGCAGGCGCCGGAGCGCGTACTCAACAATGGCGTTGTGGTCGAAGGCCAGGTCCCCCACCTTGTCTGCCCGGAACCACTTCACGTTCTCCGATTCGTCGGCCAGGGCGGCCTCGGTGGGCTGGACCAGCGCCCAGTAGACGATCGACACCACACGCTGGGTGGGTGAGCGGTGCAGGCCGCCGAACGCGTAGAGCTGCTCCAGGTAGCTCGGTGTGAGTCCGGTGGTTTCCTGCAGGTTCCGGGACGCGGCATCCTGCAGGGATTCAACGTGCGTCAGCGGTCCGCCGGGAAGGGCCCAAAGGTCCTTGTACGGCTCGCGAATCCTGCGGACCAGGGGAAGCCAAAGGGTAGGCCGGCCCGAGGATTCGCTGGGCCGCAGGGCGAAAATGACGGTGGATATCGCGAGCGAGGGGGCAGCGGTGGCCCGCTCGGAGACGTTCGCTGAGCTGCTGTACACGGTCACTCACCCGCTCCCTGCTTCTGGGCTTCAGTGCCATCACTTAGTTAAAGTCAAATTGACTAGAACTGATTCTACGGCCACATTCCTCTGATTCAAAATGTTTCGCCGCCACGCGTAACCGGGCAACGGCCCCTTGGGCTGGTCCCCGGAGCCCTACTCCGGCTGCCTGGCGGCCGCGGCTTCGAGCAACTTCAGCGTCCTGCCCTGGAAATGGGTGTTAAGGACAATCACGGCCGACGCGCGGAGCACGGTCCTGGTGGCGATCATCGCATCCAGAACACGCTGCAGGTCCGGATTGGACCGCGCGGCGATCCTCGCCATAAGGTCCGAACTGCCCGAAACGGTGTGGACCTCGATCAGTTCCGGGATCGCGGCCAGCGCCTCGGCTACCGCACCGTGGCCCAGGTCCTGGTTGATGGTCAACTTAGGCGGTAAATTCAAGTGGTCCCTGCGGGGGCACCAACCCCAACCCCAAGAAGGTTCACAGGCATGACATCGAAGTCCACGGCAGTGCGGCCGGAATCCCACCTCGGCCACACCATGAAACCCCGGCAGCTCACCATGATGGGGCTGGGCAGCGCCATCGGCGCCGGCCTGTTCCTGGGTTCAGGGGCCGGCATCCAGGCCGCGGGGCCTGCCGTGCTGATCTCGTACCTGGTCGCCGGGACGCTCATCATCCTGGTGATGTGGGCGCTGGGCGAGATGGCCGCTGCGAATCCCACTAGCGGCGCGTTCTCCGTCTACGCCGAGCGGGCCCTGGGAAAAACCGCCGGCGCCACAGTGGGCTGGCTGTGGTGGCTCCAGCTGGTGGTGGTCATCGCCGCGGAAGCCCTGGGCGCGGCGGGCCTGCTGTTTTCCGTCTGGCCGGTTATCCCCGTGTGGGCCCTTGCCCTGATCTTTATGGTTGTGTTTACGGCCATCAACCTGACGGGCGTCAAGAACTTCGGCGAGTTTGAATTCTGGTTCGCCATCCTGAAGGTTGCCGCTATTGTGGCGTTCCTGGCCGTGGGGGTCGCCCTGCTGCTGGGCTTCCTGCCCGAGGTAGCTTCGCCCGGACTCGCTAACATCACCACTGATTTTGCCACCGCCGGGCTTGGCGGAATCGCCACGGCATTGTTCGTGGTGATCTTTGCCTTCGGCGGAACCGACATCGTGGCCGTGGCCGCCGCGGAAACGGAGGACCCGGAGCACAGTGTGGGCAAGGCGATCCGCACGGTGCTGTGGCGCATCCTGGTCTTCTACATCGGGTCGGTCTTTGTCATCGCGGCCGTCCTGCCGGTCTCCTCCGAAGGACTCGCCTCGCCCTTTGCCGGCGTGCTCGACGCGGCCCGGATCCCGGGCGCCGGCACGGCGATCACCCTGGTTGCCGTCGTCGCACTTCTCTCTGCACTGAACGCCAACCTCTACGGCGCGTCCCGCATGGTGTACTCGCTCGCCGAACGCGGCGAGGCTCCCCGGTTCCTGGCCAGGCTCAGCGGCGCCAGCGTGCCCGTGGTGGCGGTGGGCGTGTCCGTGGCGTTCGGCTTCTTCGCCACCGTCCTGGAGCTGCTGTTCCCGGACCGGATCCTGCCGGCCCTGTTCCAGCTGGTCGGATCCACGTGCCTGGTGGTCTGGGGCACGGCCCTCGTCTCGCAGCTGATCCTCCGGCGCCGCACGGACCGGGACGGTGCCGAACTTCCGCTGCGAATGAAGGGATTCCCGGGCCTGACTATCTTCGGACTCGTCCTCCTTGGCCTGATCTTCGCCGTCGGCTTCAGCGCGGAAAGCAGCCGCGGACAGCTGCTGAGCACCTTCGTTCTGGTTGCCTGCCTCGCGGCAGCCTGCTGGCTCAGCGCCCGGCTCACCACCCGCGATCGCCTACCCAAGTAGCAGCAGATGTCGTTATGAGCCGGCAAAGTCAACTGGTGGAAGCAAGTTGGGTGAGGGGCAGAAAGACCGACGGCGGCCCGCACTGTACAAATTGCGAAGCCGCCGGCCGAGCGGGATCCAACGAGTATTGGAGTACCGCCGTGGCTGAAATTTCCTTCCCGCTCCCGGACCTCGGCGAGGGCCTGATCGAGGCGACCGTGCTTGAGTGGCTGGTTTCGCCCGGCGATCAGGTAGAGCGTAACCAGCCGCTGGTGGAGATGGAAACCAGCAAATCCGCTGTTGAACTGCCCAGTCCGCAGGCAGGTAAAGTGGTCCGTATCTTCGGTGGGGCAGGCGACAGGATCAATGTCGGCGAACCCCTGATCGTGTTCGAGGTGCCGGATAACACCGCCGGAATCGTGGGCACGGTCCCAAAGCGAGGCACCGACGCGCCCGGGTCCGCCTGAGCGCCGTACTTGATGAGGACTGACACCATGAGCGGCAGGCACACCGGCGAGATGCATTCCCACACCGTTGAGGGCACGGACCCCCAACTTTTTGTGGAGGTGCACGACCCCCAGAACGACGCCGGACTGCGCCCTGTGCTGCTGCTGCACGGCTTCTCCTCTTCCAGCAAACTCAACTGGCATGACACCGGCTGGGTGGCGGCCCTGCTGGAGGCCGGCCGCCGCGTCATCACCGTGGACCTGCCAGGACACGGCCGCAGCGGAGCCCCCGAGGACATGGACTCCTACTCCCCCAGCCGGATTCGCGCAGATCTGCTGCAGATAGCGTTCGACGCCGGCGTGCGGCCATTGCACGACGGTGACCCCACCAGCGGGGTGGACGTTGTGGGCTATTCCTTGGGCGCCCGGCTCGCCTGGGAATTCGGCGCCACCCAGCCCGAGATCGTCCACCGCCTGGTCCTGGGCGGACCGAACATCGCCGATCCGCTGGCAGCCTTTGACCTCATCGCAGCGCAGAACTACCTCGCCGACGGAACCCCCATCGCGGACGAGTCCACGGCCGGCCTGCTCAAGATGGCCATGCTCCTGCCGAGCAACAACATCTTCGCGCTGCTGTCCCTGGTGGATGCCATCAAGGCCGAGCCCTTCGATCCTGCCGAAGCCGTACCCCACATGCCGATGCTCCTTGTGGCCGGCGACCAGGATGAACGTGCGGCCACCATGCCGCAGCTTGCCGCACTCGGAATCCGGGCAGGGTCCATGGCTGAACAGCTGACGTTGCCTGGCCGCAACCACACCAACGCCATCACCAGCCGGGCTTTCAAACAAGGCGCCATCGCTTTCCTGGGGGTCTGACCAGTGGGGGTCTGATCAGTGCGCGGCTGATCCCTGACAGGGATTTCATAGCTCCCGCATAGGTTCCGCTGCTTGGATCGTCAGATGCACGATTCTTCCCAGCCGCGCGCCCGCCGCACGGTCGCCGCCCTACGCCGCCGTTCCGCCCTGGTGGCTGCCGCCGGTTTCCTCGGCGTCGTCCTGATCGCTGCCGCCTACGTACTGGCCCCTGCCCGGCCCGGGCAGGGTGCGGCATCGCGCGCATCAATTGGCATCGACACCTTTTCAAGCTCCGCCCCGATTGACGCGGGCCTGGACACAGCCATCGATGTCATCATCGGCGCCAACAGCCAGTACCAGGTGGGCGTTGCGCTGATGGCTACCGACGGCGGGGCCGTGCACCAGTACGGCGTGGAGGAACCGTTCGAGGCAGCGAGCACGGCCAAGATCCTGACCGCTGCTGCCTATTACCACCTCGTGGAGGAGGGTTCAGCGTCCCTCGATGATCCGCTGGGCGCGTTCACCTCGGAGTTCCAGATCCAGGCGATGGTCCAGGACAGCAACAACGAATCGTGGAGCCTGCTGATGGACGCAGTGGGCCTTTCCGAACTTTCGGAGTATGCCGACTCCATCGACGTCACGTATGACCCAGAGGTGAATACGCTTTCGACCGCCGAGATGGCCCATATCCTGGCGGAACTGTTCGAGGGCCGGCTCCTGGACCAGGAGCATACGGAGCAGCTCCTGTCCTATATGCAGGACACCAACTACGAAAACCTCATTCCGGCCACAGTTCCGGACGGCGTCACCGTCTTCCACAAATACGGGCTGCTCGATAACGAACTCCACGACGCCGCCGTCCTCTTGATGTCCTCCGGCAGCTACGTGCTGGTGGTTTTCACGAAGGGTGCCGACCTGAGCGACATCCCGGAACGGACTGTCGTGATCAAGGAAATCACCAAGGCTGTTACCGCCGCCCTCTCGTAACTGAGCAGCGGTGGGAGGAAGTATCCCCGGTTCCCGGCGCGGCAGCAGAAGGTAGGCTGGAAGCGTGGCGGAGACGGCCGGAGAGGGAACAATGAGCACGCGTTTTGAAGACCGCACCGATGCCGGTGAACGGCTGGCGGCGGTGCTCACGCAGTTCCGGGAACGCCCCGACACCATCGTCCTGGGGCTGGCCCGCGGCGGCATCCCTGTGGCCGCCGCGGCTGCCAAGGCCCTGTACCTGCCACTCGGCGCCGTTCTGGTCCGGAAACTCGGCATCCCCGGCCACGACGAAACAGCGTTCGGTGCGCTGGCCTGGTCGGGAGGCCGGATAGTGCGCCTGCTCAACCGTCCCTTGATCACCCGCATTCTGGACCACGGCGTCCGCCAGGAGTGGCTGGACGAAGTGGAGAAACGCGAGAGGGCCGAGCTGCTCCGCCGGGCCGCGACTTACCCGGGGATCAGCAACGACCTCACCGGTCAAACGGTTCTACTGCTCGACGACGGCCTGGCCACCGGAGCCACCATGCGCGCTGCCGCCGAGGCAGCCCGTTCCGGTGGTGCGGCACGCGTCGTCGCCGCAGCGCCGGTGGGTTCGGTGGAAGCCTACACGGCCGTGTCGCGGGTGTGCGACGCCGTGCTGTGCCTGCATCTGCCGGGCAAGTTCCGCGCCGTTGGCAGCTTCTACCGGCACTTCGAACAATTGGCTGATGAGGACGCCATCAGCCTGCTGAACCAGTAGGCCCGACGGCAACACCGGGCCCGGAAAGCCAATCGGCGGGTCCAGGCCAGCTGGCCCGAACCCGCCGTTCTGCGATGCGCACAACTTTTAGTGGTGGCTGCTGACGCCCAGCGGGTTGCCCTTCGTCTCCTTGGCAAGCACAACCCCGACAGCCGAAATCACGCACAGGATCATGATGTAGATGCCGATGGATCCGGTCCATTTGGTGCTCTGCAGCAGAGTCTCGGCAATGGTTGCGGCGAAAGCACCACCCAGGATCGCACCGAACGCGTACCCGATGGAGATGCCCGAGTAGCGGACATTGGCCGGGAACATCTCGGCGTACATCGCCGACATGGGGCCGTAGGACAGACCGAGTCCGATGGTCAGGACGAAGAGCGCCACGCCGTAAAGCCAGATGTTCCTGGTGTCGATCAGGGCAAACATCGGGATCATCCAGACGAAGATGATCGCATACCCGATCAGGAACGTCTTGACCCGGCCGATCCGGTCTGAGAGCCAGCCGCCGGCGAGCGTGAAGATCAGCCAGCCGAAGGAGGCGAGGGTGGTGGCGAGCAGGATTTCCGGGACCGGCATCTTCAGCGTCCTGGTGGCGTAGGAGATGAAGAAAGCGATCAACAGGTAGCCAGCGGCATTGTTGGCGATGAAGATCATGGTCGAGTAGAGGACTGGCCTCTTGTGGCTACGAATGAGCTCGCTGAGCGGCGCCCTGCTTTCGGCCTTTCGGGCCGCCATCTCCTGGAAAACGGGGCTCTCGGCCACGGCCCGCCGGATCAGGTATCCCACCACAATCAGCACGATGGACAGCAGGAACGGAACCCGCCAGCCCCACGAAGCAAAGTCTTCCTTGGACATGTTCGAGTTGAGTATGAAGAGCAGGCCGGTGGCCAGGATCATGCCGACCGGGACGCCGATCTGCGGGTACGCGCCGAACACGCCGCGCCGGCTCTTGGGGGCGTGCTCCACTGCCATCAGGGCAGCGCCGCCCCATTCACCGCCGGCGGAGAAGCCCTGGGCAATGCGGAGGATGATCAGCAGGATGGGGGCCCAGACGCCGATCTGCGCGTACGTCGGCAGCATGCCGATCAGAGAGGTGGCTGCGCCCATCATCAGGAGGGTGAAGACCAGCATGGCCTTGCGTCCGAGCCGGTCACCAAGGTGGCCGGCAACCACTGCACCCAGCGGGCGGAACAGGAAGCTGATGCCGATCAGCGCGAAGGACAGGATCTGGGCCAGGCCCGGATTGGATTCGTTCAGCGGAGCCAGGAACAGCGGGGACAGCAGGGTACCCGTCAGTTGGGCGAAGATGAAGAAGTCGTACCACTCGATGGTGGTGCCGACCAGCGTTGCTGCGAGGACCTTGCGTTCCTCGTGCTTGCTGCTCGGGCCCGCCTCGGAATCGACGCGTGAAGTTTCGGTCATTGGAACTCCGTGGCTTGGGGCAGCCTGGTTGGGGATAACGGCTGCCGACGGTGGATTTGGGCCGTCCGATTTACTGATCGAACGGTCAGTTAGTATGACGTTACGCGAAGATGTGATGAAACGCACTCTTTTTCTTGATTCTCCGCACGGATCAGTTCCACAGTTGATGCGAGTCAGTTCCATAGTTGAACTTCCTTTTCGGAATCAGCACAGGGCTTTTCGAAATCCGCACGCAGTCCAAGCGAGGGAAGCACCGTCACGGCACCCGGGCAGCGCCCGTGCAGCCGCCTAGGATGGGACCCATGACGTCCACCGCAGTCCCCGCCGGAGCAGCTCAGGCTTCGCCGTCCCAGACCCTGTCGCGCGGAATCCGTGCGCTGGAAATCCTGGCGGCCGCGGAGACTCCCTTGACCATTGCGGAACTTGCCGACGCCATGGGGGTTCACCGTTCCGTGGCCTACCGGATCCTGCGGACCCTGGAGGACCACTCCTTGCTGGTGCGCGATGACGCGGGCAGAGTCCAGCCGGGGCCCGGGCTGGCTGTCCTGGCGCGTGGGGTTGCCCGCAACCTGCAGACGGCGGCACTGCCGGAACTGACGCAACTCGCGAACTCCCTGACCATGAGTGCCTTTGTGGCCGTCTGGGACCGCGATGACTGTGTCACGCTGGTCACCGTGGACCCGCGGCATACCGGCGCCGCCATCGTCCAGCACCCCGGCTCCCGGCATCCCATCAGCGCCGGTGCCCCTGGAATTGCGATCCAGTCCGCCTATTCAGAAGCTGAGTGGCATGCGGCAGCCCCGGGAATCCCCTACCGGCCCGAGGCGGGAACCGCGCGGCAGCTGGGCTATGCCGCCAGCCACGATGAAGTCATCGCCGGAGTCTCCTCCGTGGCAGTTCCGGTCATGGTCCCTGCCGGACGGCCAGCCGCGCTGGCCGTCGTCTATATCCGGGCAGCCCAGAATCCGGACGAAATCGCCGCTGCGCTGATGGCGGGTGCCGCGCGCATTGAGGCCCAGCTGGGCTGACCATTGCACACGCCGCCTGGCCGTGACCAGCGCCCGGCGTCGATCAGTGGCGTTTGCGGAGAATGACGGCGGCCGCGGCACCAAGCACCAGCAGGCCGCCGGCGGCAATCACAGGCACAATGAAGGCTGCGTGGTAGCCGTGGGCCTGCGCCAGCTGGCCACCAACGGCGGCCCCCAGTGCGGTGCCCGCCACGATCCCGCTTGCCAGAGCTGTCATCACGGTCCCGAGCCTTTCCACCGGCGCCACCAGGCCTCCAATCGCGAAGACCGTGACCATCACGGGGCCCACGGGCAATCCCAGGACCAGAAGCACCGCAATCATGCCGCCCAACGATCCGGGCACCAGAAGCAGCAGCGCGAGCACCGTCATGAGTGCCGCGCTAATCAGCCACCGGGCGGCGGGAGTGAAGCGCTGGGGCCAGTACGCCACGGACAGGGCTGCGGCGGCCGAACTCAGTCCCATGACCGCATACAGCAGTCCGGCGATCTCCGAGGTGGCGAAACTGGCGGAGAAGGAGCTCAAAGCCGTCTGGGCGGACCCGAAGAAAGTGCCCATGGCCACCATCGCCAGGACGGGCAGTGCGACGACGGTGGGAATCCTCGCAGCCTTGCGCGAAGCTGCCGAGCCCCGGTTCAGGGGAACCGCCTTGTGGGTGGAGTGCACGGCAAAGGCGGGCACCAGCGTGATGGTCATGGCTGCGGCCAGGGCCAACGGCAGCCAAGGGGCCACCAGGCTGGCCAGGATACCCACCAGAGCCGGTCCCAGCACGAACGTCAGCTCATCAGCCGTGCCTTCGTACGACAGGGCCGTGTCCAGATCCCTGCCGCCCTTCGCTTCCTTGCCCCGCGAGGTGAGCGCCATCCAGCGCACCCTGGCCAGCGGCCCTACCTGCGGGCAGCTGGCACCGGCAAGGAATGCGGCGGCGATCACGGCACCGGGAAAGAATCCGGCTTCGGGCGCAGCCAAGGCCGTGCCGATCAGCGCCAGCACCGCCAACGTGTTAAGCACGGCCGCCACCAGGAGGACGGGCCGCTGCCCCCTGCGGTCTGCGAGCGCTCCAAAGACCGGGGCGCCCAGGGCTGAGCCGATCCCCACAGCACCGGCAACTGTGCCACCCAGCGCGTACGAGCCGGTCACGGACGTGACGAGGGTCAGGGCACCGACAGTCAGCATGGCCAGGGGAAGCCGGGCGAACAGGCCCAGCGGGATAAAGCTGCGGCCTGCGAGGTGCGGGAGCCTGGCGAACCGCCCGGTGGGCGGATCCAGCGCAACGGAGGCTGGTGCAGCGGAGGATGGTGCAGCGGAGGCAGGCGCAGTGTCAGGAGCGAGAGGCGCTTCCACGGAAGCAGGCAAGAAGGACATTGTTGAAGAGTTCAAGGTTCCGGGCTCGTTCAGTAATGCGCATCGTCCCTCCTCCCGATGCGCGCGACCCGGTAACTATCCAATTATAGAGGCCGGCTGGGGCCAGTCCACCCCGGCATGGCCGCCGTCACACCAGCGCTTCGGCGGCGTCGGAAATGCGGAGGGTGGAACCGTTCCGGCCCTTGAGGACCTGGAGCTGGGTTCCGATACGCTGTTTCATTTCCCCCACATGACTGACGAGACCCACAACGCGCCCGCCGTCGCGAAGGCCTTCGAGGGCATCCATCACCTGTTCCAGGGATTGTTCGTCCAGGCTGCCGAAACCCTCGTCCACAAAGAGCGTCTCGATCTGGATGCCGCCGGACTCCTGCTGCACAACGTCTGCCAACCCCAGGGCGAGTGAGAGGGACGCCATAAAGGACTCGCCGCCGGAAAGGGTGGAAGTATCCCGGCGGTGCCCGGTCCACTGGTCCACGACTTCAAGGCCCAACCCGGATTTCGCGCCCCGCGCGGCCTTGGCGTCTGAATGCTGTAGCAGGTAGCGGCCATCGCTCATGGCCACCAGGCGTTCGGAAGCAGCCAACGCCACCTGTTCAAGCCGTGCCGCGAGGACGTAGCTGTTCAGGCTCATGCGGTACGTGTTGTCTCCCCGGCCTGCGGCGGTATCAGCCAGGGCTGTAAGCAGCTGGGCGCGCTCCCGCGGAACCCGCCCGGAACCGGCAAGCCGTTCGTAGTCATTGCGGACAGCGGCCAGCGATTCCACACAGCGCACGGCCATACCGGCGGCGAGATCGGCGGCGCGCGCCTCCTCCCCGGCCTGCTCCGCGACGGTTTGCAGCTCCGCAATGAGGGCTTCATCCACCGCTGGATGGGCTGCGGCTTCCGTCCGTGCCAGCAGCAGATCCTCGGATGCGAACAACTCGGCAATCCGCGCCTGTTCGTCGTGCCCGGCCCGGACCTCAGCCAGCAGGGCATCGGCGTCGGTGGCCGACAGCAGCTGCGCCCGGGCTTCAAGGTCAGAACTGAAACCAGCCTCCGGCAACGCCAGGTCAAGCTGGATCCGCGCTTCCTCGGCCCTGGCCCTGGCCCTGCTGAGCAAGGCCTGGGCCTCCACGGCCTTCTCCAGTGTGGCGGCAGCTTCCTGCACCGACCGCAGCCGGCGTGTGAGGCTGCGGTGGCCGCCACGCAGGCCGGAGAGCGCCTCGTCAAGCGACGCCAGCTGGTCCACGAGTCCCGACAATTCAACGGTGACCTGCGCGAGTTCGGATGTTGCTCTTTGCCTGGCGGAATCCGCTGCGGTAAATCTGGCTTCGGCTGCCTCAAGCTGCTGCCGGAGGTCAGCGAGGTTTTTCACCGCCAGCTGCGACTCGTCGGCGGCGGTGCAGGCAGACTCGAAGGCCGCAAACGCATCCTCTTCGGGCGTGTCCCCTCCTTGGCCTTCAAGGACAGCCACCAACTGGTTCGCGTCGCCCAACTCACGGGCACGCGCTGCCAGCTTTGTCTCTGCGGCCTCATGGTCCTGCTGGGCAGCTTCCTCGGCCTGGCTGAGGCCCACCGCTGACGCCGCAGCCTCCGCGGGAGCCGGGTGGTCCGCACTGCCGCAAACCGGGCACGCCTCTCCCTCGGCCAGCTGCGCAGCGAGTTCGGCGGCGGCGTTGGCGAGTCTTTCCTCGCGCAGGTCCAGCCAGCGGAGTTTCTTCTCGAGCTGGATCTCCCGGGACGCCGAGTGGCGCTCCGTGGCGAGCCCCTGCGCCGCCCGTGCCGCCGCGTAGCGCCGGACGACGTCAAGAAGTTCCTCAGCCGCAGCGGCTTCCTTGGCGTGCAGGATGGCGGCTGAGGCCAGTTCCGTCAGGGGCTCGAGGCCCGCCGTCAGGGTTTCCTGCTCCGTGCGGAGGGCCTGCAGCGAAACGCCCAGGTCAATGTCCTTTTGGGTGAGTTCCTGCTGCTTCGTGCTGAGTGCGGCACGCCTGGCAACGAGTGAATGGAGGCGTTCTTCGTCCGGCAATCTTGCTTCCACAACGGCCAACAAGGACCGGAGCAGGCTGAGCTCACCAGCGATATCAAGGGCCCCTGCGGCGGAGACCCCGCCATCGGAGTGGTCCGCATCCCAGGCGCCAAGGTCCAGCTGGTCCAGTTCGGGGTCTTCATCCGCCGCCATGCGCAGCAGTGTGATGGCGGATTCCATGGCTCCCGCCGCGTGCCGGACCTGGGTCTGGCTGGACTGGACTGCATGCAGCTGGCCCGAGAGCACCTCGGCGCGGCGGTGCTGTTCGAGGCGGACGGCATGGACCTCCAGTGACGGCAGGGTTGCCTCTGCGGCTGCCTTCCTGGCCTCGGCGGCTGCCAGTTTGCGGTGCCGTTCCCGCCGCGCGGACTCGCTCTCCAGCCGGCCGGAGGTGTGCCTACTGACAGCTGCTGCAGCCTCCGCCGCAGCAGCCAGTTCCCCTGCGCGGTGGGCCACTGATTCCTGCAGCCATTCGATCCGGGCAGAAGATTCCTCCTGGGCAGGAGCTGCGGAATCGTCAATGGCCAGCGCGGCGGCCTCGGCTTCCGCCCGCGCCGCCAGCAGCTCAAGCTCCGCGTTCAGCCGGGCAACATCGTTCCGCGCGGCCTGCGCCTGCGCCGCCAATTCCTGTTCCAGGGCCTCGAACCGCTGGGTGCCGAAGAGCTTCTGCAGCAGTTCCAGGCGATCGGCTGCCTTGGACCGCAGGAAGGCGGCAAAATCGCCCTGCGGCAGCATCACCACGCGGGTGAACTGTTCCCGGTCCATTCCCAGCAGGGCGGTGATTTCAGCGCCGGCTTCGTCATTGCGTCCGGATCTCTCCGTCCACGTCCCGCTGACGCGTTCCCGGAGGAGCGTTTTGGCCTGCTGTGTGGTGAAGCCGTTCTTCCCCCGGGCACTGGGTTTATCCCAGGCCGGCGACCTGGTGACTTCGAAGTGGCGGCCCTGAGCGGAAAACTCGCAGGTTACCGCCGGTTCGAGCGACGGCTCGGCATGATCGCTGCGCAGGCGCTTACCCTCCTGGCGCGCCCCCGGCACGGATCCGTACAGCGCAAAGCAGACAGCGTCCAGCACGCTGGTCTTGCCTGCTCCGGTAGGGCCGTTGAGGAGGAAGAGCCCGTGGGCGCTCAACCTGTCGAAGTCGATTTCCTCGGTGCCCGCAAAGGGCCCGAAGGCGGAGATGGCAAGGCGGTGGATCCTCATAGCGATCCCTCCGTCAGGCGTACGTTATCCAGCGCCGCGGCGATAGCCGACCGCTCGGCGTCGTCCGCGTCCCGCCCCCGCACATGATCGAGGAATCCGCAGCAGAGCGAGAGATCATCCTGGGCTTCGGCGAGGCGGCTGCTGTAGCTCTTGGACGCCTTGACGGTGCCGCCCTGCGGATCAAAGCCGAGGACCAGCGTGTCCGGAAAACGGGCCCGCAGCCGCTCCATGGCCTGCGCGGGCCGCTGCTCATCCGTCAGGGTGATCTGGCAGAACGCCCCTTCGGCCCAGGAATGTTCCGCTGACTCCAGGAGCTCCGAGATATCGCCGCGGAGCACAGCCAGCTTCCGCGGGGCTTCCCACGACAGTTCCGATACGCCGGTCACACCGTCCGGGCCGACGTCGATCAGCCAGCTGCCCTTGGTGTGCTTGGCTTCGGAGAACGAGTAGGCCACGGGCGAACCCGAGTACCTGACCTGCGGCGACAGGGTCTGGCGGCCGTGCAGGTGCCCCAGCGCGGTGTAGCTGAATCCGTCGAAGAGGTCCAGGGGCACGGCTCCGACTCCCCCGATGCTGAGGTCCCGTTCGCTGTCTGAGCTGATCCCTCCGCTGGCGAACGTGTGGGCGAGGACCACCGAATGGACGGTTCCCGCTGCGCTGCGCTCCGCGAGGTCTGCCCGGATGCGGTCAGTGGCGACGCGGGTGACTTCGAAGTGGCTGGCGGTTTCTGCACCGAGTTGTTCGGCGACGAGGCGCGGTTCCAGCCAGGGGATTCCATAGATGGCCAGGACAGCGCCCGGAGTCCCGCCGTCACCCGTCTCCAGGGGCAGGACGACTGGCTGGTCCAGGTCCGACAGCCGGGTCCGCAAGTGGACGCCGCCACGTTCCAGCAGCCGGGAGGCGAAGCCCAGCCGGATGGCGGAGTCGTGGTTGCCGGATGTCAGCACCACAGTGGCGCCGGCCGCCGTGAGCCGCACCAGGGCATCGTCCAACAGCCCCACGACGTCGACACCGGGCAGGGCGCGGTCGTAGACATCGCCGGCGATCAGGACAACGTCAACGGCGTTTCCGGTGACGGCGCTGACGAGCTGATCAACAAATGACCGCTGGGCGTCCAGCATCCCGACGCCATGGAAGGACCTGCCCAAGTGCCAGTCCGAAGTGTGCAATAACCGCATATTCTTACGCTAGCGGCTGCCACCGACAGTTTAGGAAACCGCCGCAACAGGCCGTTGCCCAGTCAGGCCAGCTAGCCGCGCTTTCCGTCGAAGAATTCCTGGGCCTCGTCGCGGTTGTCCGGCTCGTCCGCGGCGGAATGAACCGGTGCGGCCTTGGCCGGGGCAGCTGCCTTGGCCGGCACCTCGGCGGCCTCTTCGACGACGTCGGCATCCTCGTCGTCGTCAAAATCCTCAACGTCGTCGGCAGCACCGCCGACGGCGGCACTGTCGTCATATACTGGTCCGTCAGCGTCTGAAGCAGTAACGGCAGCAACCGGCTCGGCGAACCCCCGGAAGACCAGCCCGGCGATGGCTGCGCCCGCCAAGGGAGCAACCCAGAAAAGCCACAGCTGCTCAAGGGACCAGCTGGAGCTGAAGACGGCCGAGGCCGTAGCGCGGGCGGGGTTGAACGGCGCATTGCCCACGGACAGGCCCAGCTGCAGCAGGACAGCGCAGGCGAGGCCCACGGCTACGGCGGCTGCCGTCTTGTTGACGTTGTTGCGTGCAGTGGTGCCCAGGAAGACTGCAACCAGGATGGCGGCCCCGAGCACTTCCAGCAGGAGCACGCCGGCGAGGGGCGCCTGGATGATGGAATGTTCGCCGAATCCGGCGGTCACGGTGTCGAACGCCGTCCGGCTGTCCTGGATGCCCGGCAGTGTGCGCAGGATGCCGAAGAGTGCGAGGGCGCCCAGGAGCCCGCCCACCAGCTGCGCGCCGATGTAAGCAGCGGCGTCACCGAGCCGGATCCGGCCGGCAACGGCGTGGCCAACGGTCACCGCCGGGTTGAAGTGTCCGCCGGAAACGTAGCCGAAGGCCAGCATCGCCGCGGTCACTGCCAGGCCTGCTGCGAGCGCGGCGGGCAGCGGGCTGGACTGCGGGATGGAGAACAGCGGCACGCCCAGGCCTGCCACCACGATGAAAAGGCTGCCAAAGGCTTCGGCAGACAGCCTGGACACAAGCCCGTACCGGATTTCGGCACCGCTGCCGGCAGTCAGCCCGGGGGCGGGGTCACGGTGGACGGGCACAGGCGTGGTCATGGTGGGGCAATCCTTTTCGTTGGGGTTTGGTGCCTTTGCATTCTGCCAAGGGATTCTGGGCGTTGGCTGAGTCCGAGCTTAGTGGACGGACGGCGTGGCGCCCCGGCGCGTTCCACCTCCGCCCCACGGTAAATTTACTGTCATGAGCATTGAACCGGGCGCCGTTGCCGCGCCCCCGCTGAAGTCCCGCATCCACGGCTGCCTCCTGGGCGGGGCCTTGGGCGACTCGCTGGGCTACGCGGTGGAGTTCGACTCCGTGGAAGCGATCCGCAGCCGCTTCGGCCCGGACGGCCTGACAGACTTCTCCGCGCTCGACGGCGGCAGTCACTTTTCGGACGACACGCAGCTGACGCTGTACACCGTGGACGGGCTGGTGGAGGTGCTCGAATGGGCCAATGACGGCGTGGGTGCCGACGCGAACGCCTGCCTGTGGCTGGCCTATCTCCGCTGGCTGGCCACCCAGGGCGAGTCCTTACCGCCGCAGGCCCCGTCGCAGCCGCCTCGGTGGATCGACGGTCATGAGGTCCTGAGGCACCGCCGCGCTCCGGGAAACGCGTGTATCAGCGGGTTGGCCACCGGGGAGATGGGCACGGTTTACCGGCCGGTGAACCCGGACTCGAAGGGCCGCGGAACGGTGATGAGGTCGGCACCGTTCGGCCTGATTCCCTTCATAGCGTCCGACGCCGTCTATAAGTTGAGTGCCGACGCCGCCTCCCTGACGCACGGCCATCCGTCCGCACGGCAAAGTGCCGGCAGCTTCAGCCTGCTGATCCACCGCCTGGTGGCCGGTGACACCCTGGCGGACGCGGCGGCGGCGGTCCTGGCCGAAGTCCGTGGCCTGAAGGATGTGGCGGCGGAACTTCCCGAGCGGCTTGAAGCGGCCATCCGCTGTGCGGGAACAGGCGACCTGTCGCCGGAGGAACTGGTTCGGCAGCTCGGCGAGGGCTGGGTCGCGGAGGAGGCGTTCGCCGTCGGGCTTTACACTGTCCTGGCCACAGCGCCGGATGCGGACTCCACACTGTCGCCGCAAGACCATTTCCGGGCGGCCATGGCGCTGGCCGTCAACCACAGCGGCGCCAGCGATTCCACGGGATCCATCGGCGGAAACATCCTGGGCGCCTACTACGGCGAAGAGTGCCTGCCCCCGGAATGGCTCGACGCACTCGAAGGGCCGGACGTCATCCGCGGCATGGCCGACCTTCTGGTGGGCGTTACGACCGCCTGAGCGCGACGTTGTTGCAGGCCTCGCAGATGCCCTCCGGGATCAGGCCCCGGCGCTGCAGCACTCCGAAGATGACGCAGCCCAGGCAGAATCCGGCGAAGGCCTCCAGGGAGGCAGCCGCGATGAGTATTGCCAGCGCAATCCACGCTGCCGGGGCGGCACCGGCAAGGAACAGGATCAGCGCCGTGGTGGAGACTACGGTCCCCATGCCCTGGGCAAAACGCTTGGGCGGTCCGGGAACCAGGCGAACGCGGCCCAGACGGGGTGCCAGGACCTTGACGGAGAGCAGGGCCAGCGGCGAAATCCGTGGGCCGAAGAGCACCCGCAGCCAGAAGCCCGCGGCGATCAGCACGAGTCCCCAAACGGACCCGCTCAGCAGTGTGGCGCCCGCGAGGAGCACCACCAGGCCGGCGGTGATCCGGGCCGCGTATTCATTGACGGGGTTGGGAAAGGCGAACACGGCGGACCAGTTGATTCCGGTTGTTTGGCCGTCCGTTAGTTTGCTCATCCTGCAAGGCTAGGAGCCGGGCACGCCGCAGGGAAGATTTGTTGCGCCGGATGAACGCAGTGCGGCTCAGCCGCCCACCATCTGCAGGAACTCGCCTTCGGAGAGTACTTCGATGGGCTGGCCGCGGTCGTGGAGCTCCAGGACGCGCCGGGCCTTGCCGGTCAGCCTGCCGGACCGCAGGTCCGCGGCCACAAAGCCGTCACCCACCACCAGCACCGTGGTGCGGGCGGTTACCCGGCTTTCCGGCCGGGCACCCAGCTCGGCCGAACGCACCTTCGCTTCCGGCCGGGCCATGGAGAGCTCGCCGGTGAAGACAACGGTCTGGCCGTACAGCGGGTGGGACGGTTCGGCGTCGGCATTGGGGACGGGGTTGTCGCCCTCCTCCGGCCACCCGGACAGGAACGGGCGCACCAGCGCGGCGCTGTTTCCGCCAGCGGCGCCGGAAAGGGCGGTAAGGCTGGCTTTGGACAGGACATCGTGCGCCGGGTCAAACGCCTCCTGGTGTGGCAGGACCAGGCCCAGCGACAGGTAGAGCTCGGCAATGCTGTTGGCGTTGTTCCGGGCAGCGATGTCGATCAGGATGCCGGCGCAGGCACGGGCGTCTTCTGCGGCATCGTGATGGTTGACCAGCGGCACACCGGCTTCCTCTGCGGCGAACGGCAAGGAATTGGAGACGAGGGAGTAGCACCGCCGGGCCAGCATCACCGTGCAGACGTAGTCGTAGGCAGGGCCGGGCAGGCCGGACACCTCAAGCCCTGACCGGATCACTCCAAGGTCAAAGGCCGCGTTATGCGCCGCCAGGATGTCGTCCCCGATGAAGGCACCAATCTCCGGGAACAGCTCACCGAAGCGGGGACGGCCGGCCACGTCCGTGGCCTTGATGCCGTGGACCCTGACGTTGTGGTACTCGAAGTGGTCGTGGTTGACCGGCGGCCGCATCAGCCACGACGCCTCATCCACCACGCGCCCGCCCCGCACCTTCGTCAGGCCAACCGCGCACGGTGAACCCCGGAAGCCATTGGCTGTCTCGAAGTCGATCGCCGTAAAGTCCAAACCCACGGCCCATACTTTACCGCCGTGCAGGGCCGTTCCCGTGTCACCGGGGCGGCCCTGTCGCGGATATCACGCGGACGACGCCGGGTAGCGAGGGTGCGTCAAGTACCCTGAGTAGGTGAACTTTCTTGCGATCAGCGACCTTGCCGTGCCCATGCTGGGTGGTGCAGGACCGGTCCAGCCGCAGCTGGCATCGTTCCTGCCCGACTGGCTGAACCCCCAGATTTTCTTGGCCGATCCAGCACTTGCGCCCTGGGTGGTGCTGCTGGTCTGCGGAATTGTCTTCGCCGAAACGGGCCTGCTGGTGGGATTCTTCCTTCCCGGCGATTCGATGCTGTTCACGGCGGGGCTGCTGGTGGCAACGGACACCATCCAGTTCAATGTCTGGCTCCTGGCGCTCCTGATCACCATTTCCGCCATCATCGGCAACCAGACCGGCTACCTGATCGGTTCCAAGGCCGGCCCCGCTATCTTCAATAAGCCGAACTCCCGCCTCTTCAAGCGCGAAAACGTGGAGAACGCCCATGCTTTCTTCGAAAAGCACGGCGGCAAGGCACTGATCCTCGCCCGCTTCGTGCCGATCATCCGGACCTTCGTGCCCGTGATCGTTGGCGTGGCCCAGATGAACAAAAAGAAGTTCTTCCTGTTCAACGTGATCGGCGCGGTCCTGTGGGGCAGCGGCGTCACGCTGTTGGGCTACCTGCTCGGTGACAGGGTCCCGTGGGTCCGGGAGAACCTGGACATCATCTTCATCGTCATCGTGCTGGTCTCCGTGATTCCCATCGGCATCGAAGTACTCCGCGGAATTTCCGCCAAGCGCCAGGCTGCCAAGTTCGGCACGGACGCCGTCGAGGAATTCATTGAGGAACACGAACCCGAGGCCGAGCGGAAGACCCACCGGGACCACTGAGCCCCCACCACGCAGCCTGTCACTACTCCCCGGCCACTCCGCCCGGAGTCACCGTCCAGATATCGGCATTTCTAACGGCTTTTGGGCGCGATATCTGGACGGTGAACTCCCGTTAGGTCACTGGCGGGCGAGCGCGCCGACGATGGCCGGCAGGAGGGCCCGGAAGGCCTTCCCGCGGTGGCTGATCGCATTCTTTTCTTCCGGTGACAATTCAGCGCAGCTGCGGTCCTCGCCGGCCGGCCGCAGCACGGGGTCGTAGCCGAAGCCACCGTCACCGCGGGGTTCGCGCAGAAGGGACCCCTCAAGCTGGCCGTATTCCACCACTTCACGGCTCGCGGCACCCGGCCCGGGGACCGCCAGTGCCGCAGCGCAGACAAATGCCGCTCCCCGGTGCCCGTCCGGGACATCGGCAAGCTGGTCCAGTAAAAGCCTCAGGTTGGCGGCGTCGTCACCGTGCCGGCCAGACCAGCGCGCGGAAAAAATTCCGGGCGCCCCGCCCAGCACGTCGACGGCCAGCCCCGAATCGTCGGCGATGGCCACCAGCCCAGTGGCCTCCGCAACGGCCCGCGCCTTCAACAGCGAGTTTTCGGCGAACGTCACGCCGGTTTCGACGACGTCTGGCGCACCCACCGCCGCGGCGTCCACCACCTGCGTGTCGACGTCGAGCCCGGGGACCTGTCCGCGCAGCAGCTCCCGGAGCTCCCTGAGCTTGCCCTTGTTGTGCGTGGCCAGGACGAGGCGCGGTACGGGCGCGCCGTCAGGTTCAGCGTTCGGGTTCACAGTGTCCTGGTTCACAGTGCGTCGGCGAGGGTTTCGCGCTGGATCGCCGCCAGTGCGGTGGTGCCCAGGAGGGCCAGGTCCAGCAGCTGGTTCAGCTCGTCCCGGTCGAAGGGAGCACCCTCTGCGGTGCCCTGGACTTCCACGAACTTCCCGGATCCGGTGACCACCACGTTCATGTCGGTTTCGGCGCGGACGTCCTCAACGTAGGGCAGGTCCAGCATGGGCACGCCGTCGATGATGCCCACCGAAACCGCTGCGATCGTGTCGATCAGGGGCTGGGCGTTCTTGGCGATCAGCTTGTTGTCGCGGGCGAAGCGGATGGCGTCCGCCAGTGCCACGTAGGCGCCGGTGATGGCCGCGGTGCGCGTTCCGCCGTCGGCCTGGAGGACGTCGCAGTCCAGGACGATCGTGTTTTCGCCCAATGCCTTGGTGTCAATGATGGAACGCAGCGAGCGTCCGATCAGCCGGGAAATCTCGTGGGTCCGCCCGCCGATTTTCCCCTTGACAGATTCGCGGTCAGAACGGGTGTTGGTGGCCCGGGGAAGCATGGCGTACTCCGCCGTGACCCAGCCGCGGCCTTCGCCCTTGAGCCAGCGCGGCACGCCCGCCGTCAGGGACGCCGTGCACAGGACCCTGGTGTTGCCGAACTCGATGAGGGCCGATCCCTCGGCCTGCTTGGACCATCCGCGGGTGATGCTGATGGGGCGGAGCTGGTCGGGGGCGCGGCCATCGGCGCGCACTACGGGCACTGCGGTTGCTTCAGAAGTCATGCCTTTAGCTTATCGACTCACGACGAGCCGTCCCGCCGCAGAGCGTGCAGCGGGCCAGCCATTGCACTGGACCAGAGGGGCAGCGGGTCAGACGGTGTAGTGCACACCGGCCACGGCAACGGCCACGTCGCCGCCGAACACGGGGCGCGCTTCGGCCATAACAGTGGTGGGCGATGTCCAGACGGGGATGTGCGTGAGCAACAGCCGGCGTGCGCCCGCGCTCTCCGCGGCCTCGCCGGCACGCTTTCCGGTCAGGTGGACATCCTTGATGTCGTCGTCGCGGCCTTCCTCAAAGGCGGCCTCGCACAGGAACAGGTCAGCGTCCTTTGCCGCTTCCTCCAGTCCTGCGCAGGAATCGGTGTCCCCGGAATACGTCAGGATCCGGCTGACAGTGTTGCCTTGCTTGTCCGGTTCGGTCACTTCCACCCGCAGGGCGTAGGCCTCCTCCACGGGGTGGTTCACCGCGAACGGCGTCACCGTGAACGGCCCCACCGTGACGGATTCCCGTTCGGTCCAGTTCGTGAAGTCGAATTCCTCGTGCATCCCCGGATCGAGTTCCAGGCCGTAGGCGGTGGCCATCCGGTCCGCCGTCGCGGCGGGGCCCCACACCGGAATCCTGCCTCGTCCCCAGCCGCCGGGCTTCCAGCGGACGGCCACGTGCAGGCCGCACAAGTCCATGCAGTGGTCGGGGTGCAGGTGGGTGAGGAAGATCGCGTCGATGTCCTCAAGGTCCGTGTATCGCTGGATGGCGCCAAGGGCTCCGCTGCCAAGGTCCATCACGATCTTCCACGTCCGCTCGCCGTCGTTGGCGGTCAGGAGGTAGCAGGACGCCGGCGAGCTCGGGCCGGGAAACGAGCCGGTGCAGCCGACGATGGTGAGCTTCACAGGGCAGGTCCTCCGGCCCGATGGGCGCCCACAAAGTTCGAAATCCGAGGTCCCGACGACGACTGCCGGGCGCTGGCGGTCTGCGCGGCCGCGATCATCTCGGGGGTGATCCGTGCCAGGCTGCCGGTGGGGTATTGGGCCGCCACATGGTCCACGTGCCGGACGGACAGGACCTCCGGCCCCAGGAAACGGCGGGCCAGCGTTTCGAACTGGCCGGCGTCACCGGTGGCGATGAAGTGGTGTTCCGGCGGTGCTACAGCAGTGCGCTGAAGGTCGTGAGTGGCGAGGGCCCGGTACACGTCCTTCGCCGTTTCCTCCGCGCTGGACACGAGCGTCACGGCGTCACCCATCACGAAGGAAATGACGCCGGTCAGCAGCGGATAGTGCGTGCAGCCCAGCACCACGGTGTCCACGCCTGCCGCCTTCAGCGGCGCCAGGTACTCTTCGGCAATAGCCAGCAAGGCGGGTCCGGTGGTGATCCCGGCCTCCACGTAGCTCACGAACTCGGGGCAGGCCACGGACGTGATGGCCAGGTCCGGCGCGGCGGCAAACGTGTCTTCGTAAGCCCGTGAACCAACGGTGGCGGAGGTTCCGATGACGCCGATACGCCCGCTGCGGGTGGCAGCGACAGCCCGCCGGACGGCCGGCTGGATCACCTCGATGACGGGGATGCCGTATTTCGCCGTGTACCGCTCGCGGGCGTCCCTCAGGACAGCGGCCGACGCCGAGTTGCAGGCAATGGTCAGCAGCTTGACGCCGGAGTCCACCAGTTCGTCCATCACGCCCAGGGCGTTGGCGCGCACTTCGGCAATGGGCAAGGGCCCGTAGGGCCCGTTGGCGGTATCCCCCACATAGAGGATGGACTCGTTGGGGAGCTGGTCGATGATGGACCGCGCCACGGTCAGTCCGCCGACACCGGAATCAAAGATGCCGATGGGGCGGGACCCCACCTGGGCGGTGGTGCTGCTGGCTGCGGAGTCCGATGCGGCTGCGCCTGACGGATCCATGCTCGAGGCTGTAGTCATGATTATTCGAGGATAGGTCTTCCCCGGGGCCGCAGCCATCACATTGTGGCGCCCGACTCATGTCAATTTTGTCACAGTGGCGGTCGAATCCCGGACCAGGACAGCAGTTCAGGCCCGTGAGTCCAGGGACTGGAGCATCGCCTGGACCAGTGATTCCTGCAGCCACGTGGTGAAGTTGTACACCAGGGCGAGGTAACTTTCCACGTCCTCGGCCTGGGACCAGTCCTGCATCAGGTGCACGTGTTCGGCGTCCTCTTCATCCCGGATATCCAGGCGTTCCGCCAGCACCAGGCGCACATCGTTCAGGGCCATGGACCAGAACCTTGCCCCTTCGGCGGTGAGGACCACTTCGTCCCTGTCCAGGTCCAGCGCGGCAGCGCGCAGCGCGCCGATCTTGGTTTCCCGCAGCGAGCGCTCGGTGAGCTGGCGGAACTCCAGGGACGCGCCGTCGTCGTTCTTCATCACGTTGGGCAGTAACCGCTTAACGGCACGGTCCGTCGGTTCCTGGACGTCCATATCCAGTCCGATCAGGGCGGCCAGCGGATCCTGGCTGGTGTGTTCGGCCGGCTGGAGCATGGAGATGACGTCATCGATCAGGCTGCGGAGCAGTTCCCGTTCGGCGGGTTCCAGGAACCCGGTGATGCCCTTGAGCCCGTATTTGAATGCCTTAGCCACGTTTCCCCTTGCCCTGCCCGGACCCGCCGGATTTTCCTGCGTTTTTGGAGTTTCCACCATTCCCGCCGGTGGCCTTCTCCACGGTGGCCCAGAGGCCGAAGCCGTGCATGGCCACGGCATGCCGCTCAACCTGTTCCTTGCTGCCGTGGGCAACAATGGACCGGCCCTTTTTGTGGACTTCCATCATCAGCTTGTTGGCTTTGGACTCGGAGTAGCCGAAGTAGCTTTGGAAGACATAGCTGACGTAACTCATCAGGTTGACGGGATCGTTCCAGATCACCAGGTTCCAAGGGATGTCCGGGGCGGTCAGGGAGTCCGTGGACGCCTCTGTCCCGGTCCGGGTGCCCTCCTGTGTATCAGGGCCGAGCGCAACGCTTAAGGTCATCTGTCCATTCTATGGGGATGCACACTAGAGTGAATTTTGTGAGTACCTCCGCCAGCTGGGACCATCCCCGCACGTCCTTTTATACAGACCACTACGAGCTGACCATGCTGCAGGCGTCCCTGCACTCGGGCGCCGCACACCGCAGGTCGGTCTTCGAGGCTTTTGCCCGGCGCCTGCCGGACGGCCGGCGGTACGGGATTGTGGCGGGAACGGGCCGCCTGCTGGAAGGCATCGCCGACTTCCGGTTCGGCGAAGCCGAGCTGGACTTCCTGGGGCGGACCGGCGTGGTCAACCAGGACACCCTGGACTACCTGGCGAACTACCGCTTTTCCGGTGACATCTGGGGCTACTCGGAAGGCGAGGCGTACTTCCCCAACTCCCCCATCCTGATTGTCGAATCAACGTTTGCCGAGGCCTGCATGCTGGAAACCTACCTGCTCTCGGTCCTGAACCATGACAGTGCCATCGCCTCCGCCGCCTCCCGCATGATCACCGCGGCCGGCAACCGGCCCTGCATTGAAATGGGATCCCGGCGGACCCACGAGGAATCGGCAGTCGCGGCAGCCCGCGCCGCCGTCATTGCCGGGTTCGACAGCACCTCCAATCTCGAGGCCGGCTTCCGGTACGGCATCAAAACGGTAGGGACCGCCGCGCACTCCTTCACGCTCCTCCACGACACCGAGCGGGAAGCGTTTGAGGCGCAGATCGCCTCCCTCGGACCCGGCACCTCGCTGCTGGTGGACACGTACGACGTCGAGGCAGCCGTGCGTGCCGCCGTCGAGTTGGCAGGGCCCAAGCTGGGAGGCGTCCGGCTGGACTCCGGCGACCTCGTGGCCCAGGCCCAATGGGTCCGGCGCCTCCTGGACGAGCTCGGCAACGTGAACACCAAGATCGTGGTCACCTCGGACCTGGACGAGTTCGCCATCGCCGCGCTGCAGTCCGCCCCGGTGGATTCCTACGGTGTGGGCACCTCGCTGGTCACCGGTTCCGGTGCACCCACAGCGAGCATGGTCTACAAGCTCGTCAGCCGCACCGACGACGCCGGCAATTTCGTCTCCGTGGCGAAAACCGCCAAGAACAAAACCAGCATGGGCGGCCGGAAGTACGCGCTGCGCAAGCTCAACGAGCGGGGGGTGGCTACCCAGGAAATTGTGGGCATCGGCCACCGCCCCGAAGACGACGGCAACGACCGGCCGCTGCTTCAGCAGTTTATGAAGAACGGCGAGCTGCTGCCGGGCTGGACCGGACACGAGGGTGTGGTCCGCGCCCGCCAACGGCACGCGGACACCATGGCCGAACTGCCCGGTGTCGTCAACCGCCTGCAGCGCGGCGAGCCTGCCATCCCCACTATCTACGAGGAGAACTGATGTCCCGCGCCCTGATCATCGTTGACGTCCAGAACGACTTCTGCGAGGGCGGCTCCCTGGCCGTGGCCGGCGGTGCCGGTGTTGCCGGAGCCATCAGCGAGTACGTGGACGCCCATCACAATGAGTTCGACCACATAGTTGCCACCCAGGACTGGCGCATCGATCCCGGCGCGCATTTTTCCGACACGCCCGATCACAAGGACAGCTGGCCGCGGCACTGCGTGGCCGGCACTCGCGGCGCAGAACTCCATCCGGACCTGGACAGCGAATACATCCAGGCCTACTTCCAGAAGGGCCAGTTCGCCGCGGCGTACTCCGGCTTTGAGGGCCTGCTGGCACCTGAGGATGCCGTCCCCACAGGGGAACGGCAGCCGGGCGCCATGCCCGCTGACGCAGATGCCTACGCACCGGCGGACAACGCCATCGGACTGGACGACTGGCTGCAAAGCCACGATGTGGAGGACGTTGTAGTGGTGGGGATCGCCACCGACTTCTGCGTGATGGCCACCTCGCTGGACGCGGTCCAGGCCGGCTACTCCGTCACGGTCATCCGCTCACTCACCGCCGGCATTGCCGAGGACCTGGAGGATGCCGTCGCCGAAATGGAGCTGGGCGGCGTCGAAGTCGCGTAAGTACTACTTCCGGCCGATGAACCAGTCCTGGAGCTTCCGCAGCCTGGACTGAAGCTGTTCCTCGTTCGCCTGGGCCACCGGGGGGCCGCCGCAGACGGTCCGCAGCTTCGTGTGCACCACACCGTGCGGGGTTCCGGTCCGCGCCGACCAGGCCGCCACGTTCTTGGCCAGTTCGTTGCGCAGGTCCATCAGCATCCGGTGGTCCGGTATGGCCGGCGCCGCGGTGGCCGGCTCGGCTGCCGGTGTGCGCCGGTTCTTGCGGTTGAGCTGTTCGTGCTGGCGCTGCCGCAGCAGCGTCCCCACCTGCTCGGCATCCAGCAGTCCGGGGATGCCCAGGAAGTCCAGTTCGTCCTCCGAGCCCACTTCTCCCCCGGTGCCGAACTCGCCGCCGTCGAACAATACGCGGTCGAAGGACGCCTGTGAGTCGAGGGCCTCGAACTTGCCCTTGGTGAGGCTGTCGGACGCCTTGTCCTCCCGGTTGGCCTCTTCCATCAGCGAGTCCTCGGGATTGAACAGGCCGTCGCTGTCTTCTTTCTCGGGGCGGTCCAGCGCGTGGTCGCGTTCGGCCTCCATCGAGTTGGCCAGGGCCATCAGCGTCGGCACGGACGGCAGGAAGACCGAGGCCGTTTCGCCGCGTTTCCGGGCGCGCACAAAGCGGCCCACTGCCTGGGCGAAGAACAGCGGCGTCGAGGTGGACGTCGCATAGACGCCGACGGAGAGCCGGGGCACGTCCACGCCTTCTGACACCATGCGGACGGCCACCATCCACCGTTTCTCGCTCGCGGTGAATTCCTCGATCTTGCTGGAGGCCTTGGCGTCGTCGGAAAGGATCACGGTGGGCGATTCGCCGGTGATCCTTTTCAGCTGCCCGGCATAGGCCCTGGCATCCTCGTGGTCCGTGGCGATGACCAGCCCGCCGGCGTCCGGAACCGTGCGGCGCACTTCGCTGAGGCGTTTGTCCGCCCCCGCCAGGACAGCGGGAATCCATTCCCCGGCCGGGTTCAGCGCCGTCCGCCACGCCTGCGACGTGATGTCCTTGGTGACCGCGGACTCGCCCAGTGAGGCCGCCATTTCCTCGCCGGCACTGGTGCGCCACCGCATCTGGCCCGAGTAGGCCATGAACATGACCGGGCGCACCACATGGTCACGCAGGGCGTTGCCGTAGCCGTAGGTGTAGTCCGCTTTCGAGCGCCGGATGCCGTCCTTGTCCTGCGCGTATTCAACAAAAGGGATGGGCGAGGTGTCGGAGCGGAACGGCGTACCGGTCAGGGAGAGGCGCCGTGCCGCAGGGTCAAACGCTTCGCGGAGGCCGTCGCCCCAGGACAGGGCTTCGCCACCGTGGTGGATCTCGTCAAGGATCACCAGCGTGCGGGCGGCCTCGGTCTTGGCGCGGTGCAGCATGGGTTTGCTGGCCACCTGCGCGTATGTGACAGCGACGCCAACGAAACCGCGGCCGTGCTGGCCATCGGAGTTCTTGAAGTTGGGGTCGATGGCGATGCCCACCTTGGCAGCGGCGTCGGCCCACTGCCGTTTCAGGTGGTCCGTGGGCGCCACGATGGTGACGCGGTTGACCGCCCCTGATTCGATGAGCATGGAGGCCACTCGCAGCGCGAAGGTGGTCTTGCCGGCGCCGGGAGTTGCTACGGCCAGGAAGTCGCGGGGATCGGTCCTGAAGTAGAGGTCAAGGGCTTGCTGCTGCCAGGCACGGAGTTTTTGGGCGGTTCCCCAGGCTGCGCGTTCCGGATAGGCCGGTGGCAGGGTGGGGCCGCCAAAGAGCGTCTCCGTCACTACTTGTTGTTGCCCGAGTCCCCTCCGGGACCCTTGCCGCCGTCGTTCCCCGGGCGGAGGCCGTCATAAACCTCTTTGCACATGGGGCACACCGGGAACTTCTGCGGATCCCGGCCCGGCGTCCACACTTTGCCGCAGAGGGCAATGACAGGATCACCCGTCAGCGCGGATTCCATGATTTTTTCCTTGCGCACGTAGTGCGAGAAGCGTTCCCGGTCACCGGGCTCCACTTCCTGGCGCAGCTCTTCGCGCTCGATGGTTGCCGTGGACGTTCCAGCCCCGGAAAGCTCGCGCATCGGGTCGTTTTCGAGAGGGTCCGTCATGCTAGTCATGGCATCCATCTTAGCGTCCCGGGACGGAGGACGTTCGACGGCGGGAGGACCGTTTTGCACTCACTGCACCCGCCGCCGTCGGCTGTTCCGCGCAACGCCGCTAGGCACCCGCCCGTGGTGTGTGGCCGGAATTACAGCTCCTGCCAGTCAGGTTTGTGATCGTACGTGTGCCGGTAGAAGTCGGCGAGCTTCAGCGACGATGCCGCGGCCTGATCCACCAGGATGGTGGCGTGCGGGTGGAACTGGAGGACCGAGGCCGGGCAGATGGCGGCGACGGGTCCTTCCACGAAGTCGCGGACGGACGGTGCCTTCTGTGCCCCGGTAGCGATGAGGACAACGTGCCGGGCCTCGAGAATGGTGCCCAGCCCCTGGGTCACCACATGGTGCGGCACCTCTGCCAGGCTGCCAAAGAACCTGGCGTTGTCCCGGCGGGTCTGCTCGATCAGCGTTTTGATGCGGGTCCGGGATGCGAGCGAGGAACCGGGCTCGTTGAAGCCGATGTGGCCATCCGTACCCACGCCCAGGAGCTGCAGGTCCACTCCGCCCGCTGCCCGCATGGCCTCCTCGTAGGCGGAACAGGCCGCGGGCAGGTCCGCGGCCGCCCCGTCAGGCGTATGGACGTTGCCTTCGGCGATGTTGACCCGGCTGGTGAATTCCCGCCGGATGACTTGCCTGTAGGACTCCGGATGCCCGTGGTCCAGCCCCACGTATTCGTCCAGGGCAAAGGCATGGGCATTGCTGAAGTCCAGCCCGTCACGCTGGTGCCGCGCCGCCAGCTCGTCGTACACCGGCAGCGGCGATGACCCGGTGGCGAGGCCCAGTACGGCGGCGGGCTTGCGCCGGAGCAGGGCCTCGATGGTATCGGCGACGAGCTGTCCGATCTGCTTGCTGCCCTGGAGGATGACAACTTCCATGTCCGGCCGCCCTTCTGGTCTTTTACGGAATCAACGGTTGACGGTCAGTTGGGCCAGCAGTTCGGGTCCGCGGGCATCAAGCCACTTTCCACCCAGCCGAATGCCCGCCCCAAACAGCGCCAGTCCCAGCATCAGGCCGACGGCCAGGTTGGCCCACCCGAACATGGCATTCCCCGTGACCAGCTGCGCGATGAGCAGGCCCACCTCAGGCAGGACCAGCAGGCTCAGGACGCCCATGCCGGCAAACTGCACCACCAGGGTCTGCCCTACATTGCCCGGGGGCTTCTTGAACGGGCTGTCCCCGGGCAACGGGACGGCCACCGTGTAGCGTGCCGACACCACGGACGACAAGCCAAGCCCGGTGAACAGGATGCCCAGGCTCAAGCCCAACTGGCCGGGCAGTTCCGACCAGCTGCCGGTAAAGAAGTACTGGCCCACTGCAAAGATCAGCACCACGGGCAGGGCAAAAGCCAGGCAGGCCAACGCCCTGCCCAGCCGGTCGTCCACACCGCGGACGCCCGTGGCCACATGCAGCGCGAATGCCGTGTTGTCATAGGAGACGTCCGCTGAGATGGACCAGGCCAGCAGGAAGGCAGCCAGCGGTGCAGCCACCGCCAGTACTCCGTAGTCACCGGACTGGCTGCCCTGGAACACCAGCAGGATGGGGAGCAGCGGGACCACCACCAGGGAACCGGAATAGCGGGGATCGCGCAGCCAGTACGTCAGCGCGCGCGCTGTTACTGCACCGGCCGGTGTGGCCGGCAGCAGGTCGAACAGCCCCAGTTTGCCACCCTTGCGGCTCCCGCTGCCGGCGTAGGGCGGTTTGACCAGGGCCCGTTCAAGGAGCAGTTTCCAGCACCAGGACAGGACTGCGAGGGTTGCAGCGGCGATCACGAGTTTCAGTGCGGCCGCTCCCGGGCGGCCAACCGCAACATCACCACCGAGGGACCACGCGGCACCAAGTGGCGTCCAGGACAAGGTGGCAGCCAGCTCCGGCAGGAAACCCGTCGAGGCGGTGATGCCCCTGCCCACGCCAGCGACGATCGGGCCCATCAGGACCAGCGGGACCATAAATGCGATGGCGCTGACATCCTTGAACCGGCGCGACGACGCCAGGCTGGCGGTGGCGGTGGTGACCACTTTGGACAGGACAATACATGTCAGAACGCCGACGGCGGCGCCCACCAGTGCGGCAACCGCGGGAAGGGGGCCACGGGCCCAGGTCCACACGGTGGCGAGCGCTGCGAGCGCCGTGGCCAGGCCGGGGATGCCGATCAGCCCACCGAGGGCCAGCCCCGTGAGCAGTTGGCGCATGGGGATGGCGGAGGTGGTGAAGCGGGCAGGGTCCAGGGTCAGGTCCGCGGCGGACGCGACCACCGGAATGAGGCCCCAGCCCAGGAGGGCCGCTGAACCACCAAGCACCACAACCGTCCGGGCCAGTTCGGGGTCTACAGTGCGCAGCAGGACCAGTGCCACGACCACTAGTCCCACCAGCCCCAAGGCATAGAGACCGCCGAACGCCAGGCCGACGAGCTGCCAAGGGCTGCGGCGAAGGCCGTTCCGCAGCAGGGTCAGTTTGAGCCTTAGGAGGTGCGCAACCATTCCAGGCCTTCCGTGTGGTTGCGTCCGCCGACCAGCTGGACAAACCTTTCTTCCAGCGTTGCCCCGGCGCGGACTTCGTCCACGGTCCCGGTGGCGAGGAGCCTTCCGGCCGCCACCACGGCGACGTGGTCGCACATGCGCTGGACCAGGTCCATAACGTGGCTCGAGACGATCACCGTCCCGCCGGCGGCTACATAACTGTCCAGGATGGACCGGATGTTGGCCGCCGAGACGGGATCCACGGACTCGAAGGGTTCATCGAGCACCAGCAGCCGCGGGGCGTGGATCAGGGCCGAGGCGAGGGCGATCTTTTTTGTCATGCCGGCCGAATAGTCCACCACGAGCGTCCCGGCGTCCTCGTAGAGGTCCAGGGCGGACAACAGCTCCCCCACACGGGAGGCCACCACGTCTTTGTCCATGCCACGCAGCAGCCCCGCGTACGTAACCAGCTGTTCGCCGGTGAGCCGGTCAAAGAGGCGGACACCGTCAGGGAGGATGCCCATCAGCTTCTTGGCCTCCAGCGGCCGGGCCCAGACGTCCACCCCATGGACAACGGCTGTCCCGAAGTCGGGCCGCAGCAGGCCGGTGGCCATGGACAGCGTGGTGGTCTTGCCGGCGCCGTTGGGCCCCACGATGCCAAAGAATGAGCCTGCCGGGACGTCGAGGCTGATGCCGTCCACGGCGATTTTTCCGCCGAAACGCTTGGCGAGGCCGCGGATGGACAAGGCCGGAACGGGCCCCCCGTGCACCACCGGATCAGAGTGGGGATCAGGATGCGCAGCAGTCATGATGCCAGCCTAGACCCAGGGCCCTGCCGAAGGGGTCCTCCCGCGGGAGTAGTGCAAAGGCGTAGGGAACCCTAGAACGAATGCCGCGGCATGGCCCGTTCGTACTGCGGTGCCCAGGGGAGGTCGTGCCCCAGTTCAAACGCCGCACGGAGCCACCAGTGCGGATCCCGGAGCGCGGCCCGGGCAATAAGCACGCCGTCGGCCTGCCCGGTGGCCACGGCATGCTCGGCCTGGCCTGCGGAAGTCAGCAGGCCCACGGTGCCTGTGGGGACCCCCGCTTCGCGGCGGATGCGTGCGGAGAACTCCGTCTGGTAGCCCGGACCCGGACTGATGTCCTGGTGGGCCACGGCCCCGCCGCTGGAGACGTCGATGAGGTCCACTCCGTGCTCCGCCGCCTGGGCGGCCAGCCGGACCGAAGCCTGGACATCGACGCCGCCCGGCGCCCAGTCGGTGGCTGAAATCCGCAGCAGCAGGGGCATGGATTCGGGGATGACGTTGCGGACGGCATCAACGACGGCGAGCATCAGCCGGTTCCGTCCGGCCTCGTCCCCGCCCCAGGAATCGGTCCGCGTATTGATCAGCGGGCTTTGGAACTGGTGCAGGAGGTAGCCGTGCGCGCCATGGATCTCCACGGTGTCGAAGCCGGCGTCCACGGCACGCACGGCGCCGGCCGCGAAGTCGGAAATGATGTCCTGGATCTGCGCCTCGGTCATCGCGGCGGGTTCGGCAAAGCCGTCGAAGGCAAGCCGTGACGGCCCCACCGTGGGCCAGCCGCCGTCGGACTCCGGGACGCTCCCCCGCTGCCCGGCGAACGGCCAGTAGGCGGACGCTTTCCGGCCGGCGTGGGCAAGCTGGGCGCCGATCTTCGCTTCCGCGGCACCGTGCCGGTGCACAAAGGACGTGATCCGCTGCCAGGCCTCGGCCTGTTCGTCGTTGTACAGCCCGGTGTCGCGGGGGCTGATCCTGCCGGCCGCGTTCACAGCGGCCGCCTCGGTGAGGATCAACGCCGCGCCGCCCGCGGCAAAGGAGCCCAGATGCATCAGGTGCCAGTCGTTCGGAACCCCCGGGGCGCCGTCGGGACCGCAGCTGTACTGGCACATGGGTGATACCCAGCCGCGGTGCGTGAGCTCCAGGGAGCGGAGCTTGAGCGGCTGGAACAGGGCCGGCACTAGAACAGGACCCTGGCGAGTCCTTGGCGTGCCTTGGCAACACGGGGGTCGGACGTGCCCACCACGTCGAAGAGTTCCAGGAGGCGTACGCGGGCTGTCTCCCGTTCCGGGCCGAAGTTCCGGCCGATGAAGCTGACCACGCGGTTCAGCGCGTCCTCCACGTGACCGCCGGACACGTCCAGGTCCGCCACGCCCAGCTGGGCGGCCAGATTGTCAGGTTCGTTGGCGGCGAGGGTACGCAAGGCTTCCGAGTCCTCGGCGGAGAGCGGCTGGAGCCGGGCCATCAGCTCCACCTGGGCCAGGCCGGCCTTGGCCTCGGCGTCGGCGGGCATTTCCAGCAGGGCCTGCCGGTAGGCCACGGCGGCGGCCTCATAGTCGCCCGCCTCAATGGCGTCGAACGCGGCCTGGTGCAGCGGCGGAAGAGGTGCTGGTTCAGTCTCCATGGGCGCACTGCCCCCGCCGAGGCTGCCCGTAACCCCATTGGCCGCCGCGACTTTCAGCAGTTCATCCAGGAGGGGCCGGATCTGGGATTCCTCGGCGCCGCCTTGGAAGAGCGGTACGGGCTGGCCTTTGAGGACGGCGACGGCGGTGGGGACGGCCTGGACCTGGAAGGCCTGTGCCAGCTGCGGGAAGGCTTCGATGTCCGCCGCCCCCAAGACCAGGCGGCCGCCGTAGCTGTTGATGACCCGCTCCAGCGAGTCGAGCATCGCGGCGGATTCCGGCGAGTATGCGGCCCATAGCGCGAAGACCACCGGAACCTGGGCGGAAAGCTCCACGAGTTCCTGGAAATTGCCTTCGGTGACAGTGACCCGCAGCGGTGCCGCGCCGTCGTCGGGCGTTACCGCACCCGCTTCTGCGCTGGCACCCGCATCCCCGGAAACAGGCGGATTGCCGGGAGCCGCAGGAGGCGCCTGGCCCTGTTTCAGGGATGAAAGGTCGACGGCGCCACGCAGGTTAAGCAGGCTGGCAGCGGCTGGAGGGACTGGGCGGGAAGCTGGCGAACTCATGCTTTCCACTCTAGCCACTCCGGCCGCTGCCGGGGGTACTGCATCAGGGACTGGACCCTGCGGGCCTATTTGAAGCTTGCGCCTACCAGCCCGCGCGTTGCGGCCACCAGCTTGATGGGATCCGTAGAACCTGCCGGCGGAACGTAGACCGCCATTGATTCAGCAAAGTTCAGGACCATGCCGGTGGTGGTTTCCTTGCCGCCGGCGAGGGCCGCGGCGTCGTCGCCGATGGTGAGCTTGTCACCGGAGGCTTTGGGCGTGCCTTCAAAGCCGAAGTTGATCCGGCCCAGCACCAGCGCCCCGCCGTCGGCCGTCCGGAACACCACAGTGCTTTCCGGTACTACCTTGTGGGTGAAGGAGAAGTTGCCGTTTTCGCCGGACTTGACTACCTCGGCCTGGTAGGAGAGCGTGTCGGCGATGTACGGCGAGGATGCGCCCTCCACCAGCTTGTCCTTGAAGCTCGACTCTGAATTCGTCAGGCGGTCGGCCAGCCCGGCCAGGGCTTCTTCGCCGCTGTACAGCAGGCCGGATTTGTCGTTGGCGGCCAGCGTGTCGGTGCCGTTCCGGCCGATGGCGGGGAACGTAGTTCCCGGCTGCAGCGGGGTGGTCTCGGTCAGCTTGTAGTTCTCCCGCGGGGAGGGCTGGACCAGGGTGAGCAGCTGCGGGACGACGTTGCCGTCACCCTGCGTAACGGCGAGGACTGAACGCGGCCAGCTGCGGTCGCTGGTGACCACCGTGGTGAGGAGCTTGGTGGAACGGACGGGCATCCGGGCTTCATAAGTGCCCACCTGGGAACGGATCTTGTAGTTCTGCGTACGGACCTCAAGCTCCGTCCCGGCTACGCGCTCTGCGAGCTTGGCTGCGTCCTTTGCGGCGTCACCGGCGTCGGCGGTGCTGGAGACCTGCTCCAGGATCCTGCGGAACTGGGCGTCCAGGAGGACCGGCGCGGCCGCCTGGGCGGCCTCCGGCGATGCTGATTCGGGAGCCGGCGCGGGCGTGGTGGCAGCGTTCGCAGCAACACCCGTTCCGGCCACAACGAGGGCGGTCACTGCGGCGGTGACCATGCCGCCGGACACCATGCCGAGCCGTGAGGCGGACCTTGCCTCGGCCTTGGCCCGGGCGCGCCGGGCGAACAGGCTTCCCGTGCCGCTGCCTTCGCCGTCCCGCTTGCGTGCGAACAGGACCAGCAGGGCAATGCCGGCGAGGATCAGCAGGCCGCCAATCACCATAAGCGGGATGGCCCACGGGGTGGAGGTGTCATTCGGGAACGTCATGGAGATCGACGATGGGGCGGGCTTGGTGCCATCGGACGCCAGCAGCAGTGACCATTCGCCGTCAGCGGGCGGTGTCCACGAGTACTCCAGCTCACCGCTCGCGTTCTCAGTGGAAACCCAGAGGTCGGATCCGGACGGATTCGGCGCCGTGGCGTCGCCGTCGGCGTGCTCAACCTGCAGGGATTTGTTGTCCTCGGAAACCCCGGTGATGGTGTTGTGGGCCGTCGGGCCCACCCAGGCCTCCACGTCGTCAGGCCGGCCGGCCGCCAGCATAAAGTTGCCGTCGCCTTCGATCTTGATCTTCACCGTTCCGCCCTGCGCAGTGCGCAGGTTCTGGTCGATGACGGTCAGTGGCGCCTCGGCGGCATCTGCCGGGGCGGAAGCCGTAAAGGTCTCGGAGGGAGCCCAGATTGTCTTCTGGCCAATACCGGCCAGAAGTGTCAGGAGGCCGAGCAGCACGAGTGCAACTGCAGTCTTGAAGCGCAAAGGAAACACCTATCATTCGCGGGGGTTTACCTTCAATAGTAACCGTTTTGTTACCAGAACCCCCGTTTGGGCGCCAGCGGGGTCCGGAATCGGCGGCGCCCGGACGGGCCCGGCGGGCGCCCTCGCTCCTGTTGGCAAGGCTGCTGATAGTGTTTGCGATGATCATCACACCGGCCCGCAAATGCGGCGCCACGCACGGAACAGGCCCCAGAATCCAGTGACTGACAAGACGGAAGAGTCCTCCACGGGACACGAAAATCAACCGGCCGCTGGCGCTTTGGAATCCTCGCCGGACACGCCTGCGACGGCGAAGCGACGGGGCTCCGCAGCTGCGGCCCTTGGCCAGCTTGTGCGGCGCCTGCGCCAGCCGCTGCCGGGCGCCCAGCCCAGGCTCCGGTTTGAGATCCCGCCGGAATACAACCACACGGAAGAACCTGCCGCCACCGAAGACGGCGAGACTGGCGGGAGAGCCGCGCAGTTTGGCCGCCCGGGTCCCCGGATGTCGATGCAACATCCCCTCTATATGGGCTTCATGGGCACTGTAGGGGTGGGCCTTGCCCTGCTGGTCTACTGGATCGGCTCCAACACCACGCAGCTGCTGCTGTGGATTGTGGCTGCCCTGTTCATTGCACTAGGCCTGGAACCCGTGGTCGGCTGGCTGGAGAACCGCCGGATTCCCCGCCCGGTCGGCATTCTCCTGGCCGTCCTGGTCCTGGTGGTGGCCGTGGGAGGTTTCTTCGCTACCCTCATCCCCACCATCGTGGAACAGGTCACCCAAATTGTGGTGCAGGCACCCACCTGGGTACGGGACTTCATCGATTCTGAGTTCTTCCGCAACGTGGATGACCAGTTTGGTGTGCGCGACCGCATCAACGAGGAACTCGACAAGTTCGTCAACAACCCCGAGGCGATGGGCGGGATCTTCGGTGGAGTGGTTGGCTTCGGCTCCACCCTGGCCAACGGTCTCTTCGGCACATTGATCGTCCTGGTCCTGAGCCTCTACTTCCTGGCAGCCCTCCCGGCCATGAAGAAGTGGGGCTACCGGCTGGCGCCGCGGTCCCGCCGGGCCCGGGTTGAAGCCCTCTCCGAGGAGATCACCCGGTCCGTCGGCAACTACGTGATCGGGCAGGCCTGCGTGGCATTGCTCAATGCCACGTTCGCGTTCATCGTGATGTCCATTGTGGGTGTCCCGTTCGCCCTCTTGCTGGCCTTCGTGGTGGCACTGCTGGCATTCATCCCCCTGGTGGGCGGCATGATCGCCGGCATCGTGGTCCTGCTGATCGCCTTGACGGTCGGGTGGCAGACTGCCGCCGTCTACGGCATCTGCTACTTCGCCTACCTCCAGTTCGAGGCCTACTTCATCTCGCCGCGCATCATGCAGAAAGCCGTGGCCGTGCCGGGCGCCGTCGCCGTGATCTCCGTGATTGCCGGCGGCAGCCTGCTGGGAGTCCTGGGGGCGCTGATCGCCATCCCGACGGCGGCGGCCATCCTGCTGCTGGTCAAGGAGATCTACATCGTCCGCCAGGACAAGCACTAGCGGACAGGCGCCAGCGGACAGCCACCAGCGAACAGGCACTAGTAGCGGCAGCCGCTAGGCAGCCGCAGTGGCCACCGGGCCGTTCCACACCTGCGGCAGGCCTTCGGGACCGGAGCCTGCCTCCGTCACCTCATCGACGATTTCGTTGAGCACGCGGGAAGCGTATTTCTCCCCCACCCAAAGGTGCTTGGCGCCGTCGACACCCACCACCCGGGCCTGCGGCACCAGGCTGAAACGTTCAGCGGCGGCGGCGGGCTGGAGGTAGTCGTCATGCTCCGGCACGAGGACGGTGAGCGGCTTGGCGGAGTCCGCCCAGAGACGCAGGTGGGCGTCGGTGGCGCGGTGCAGCGGAGGCGACAGCAGGACGGCACCTTTAATCTGGCTCGCCACCGGCTCAACGGCACCGTACATCAGCGCCAGTTCGGTGCCGAAGGACCAGCCCACCAGCCAGCGGTTGGGCAGTTGGCGTTCGACGGCGAAACGTACCGCCGCCTCAACGTCCTGCCGCTCGCCGATCCCCTCTTCGAAGGAACCTGCGCTGGTTCCCCTCGGCGACTCGGTCCCGCGCGTGTTGAAACGAAGCACAGCCACGCCGGCCAGGGCCGGAAGCCGGTAGGACGCCTTGCGGTACACGTGCGAGTCCATAAAACCGCCGTGCGTCGGAAGCGGATGCAGGGTGATCAGCGTCGCGGTGATCTGGCCGAACTCGGGCAGCGCCAATTCCCCCACCAGGGTGTGGCCATCCTCCGTGCGGAGCTCGATGTTCTCGCGCCGGGCCGGCAGCACCGTTGACGCGCGGATGGGTGCGGGCCCTGTTGGCTGGCTGAATTCGTACGACGCCGGATCAAAAGTCATGCCTGCCAGCTTAGCGACTCCCGGCGTCCGCAGGCGCAGTGCGCTGGCTCTTAACGCGGCTTCTGCGGGGCGGAGCCGTTCGCCCGGGCTATTCCGAGTCAGCGGTATCGGTACGTCCGGGACAGCCAGCAGTTGGTGTGCCAGTGGCGGCGCTCAGCCAGGCCTGCGGCCGCACCGAATATGTGATCGTCCTTCCAGACCACCAGGTGGGCGATGCCGGGGACCACAGCGGTGGAACAGCCGGGGCAAATGTAGGTCTTTTCCGCGTTCCTGGCGGTCATGGTCCTGACCGTCCACTCGCCGTCGGGCGCGCTTTCCCGGCGGGCGATTCCAGCCCGCGCCCGCTCCAAATCCAACTCCGGAACGTCGCCGTTGCCCTTCTTGCCGGCAGGCTTTCCGCCAGCTACGCCCGGCTTTCCGGAGGCAGGGCGGCGGGGACGGTTGGAACGCGGCATGCCTCCATTCTCCCCCAGCCCCGGTAGTGTGTACGGCGTGCGACTTGTCATAGCCCGATGTTCAGTTGATTATGTTGGCCGGCTCAAAGCCCATCTCCCCCTTGCCACCAGGCTCCTGCTGGTCAAGGCCGACGGCTCGGTGCTGGTTCATTCCGACGGCGGCTCCTATAAGCCGCTGAACTGGATGAGCCCGCCCGCCACCCTGCGGGTGTCCTCGCCGGAGGACATTGACCTGGAGCTTGGCGTCACGGAACAGTGGACCGTCCAGTCCGCCAAGACCGATGACCGCCTGATCATCAACATCCACGAGCAGCTGCACGAGAGCGCCCACGACCTTGGGGTGGACCCCGGTCTCATCAAGGACGGCGTCGAAGCCGACCTCCAGCGCCTGCTTGCCGATCAGATCGAGACCCTGGGCTCAGGTTTTTCGCTCATTCGCCGCGAATACTTCACCGCCATCGGCCCGGTGGACATCCTGGCCCGCGACGCCAGCGGGGCCACGGTGGCCATCGAGCTGAAGCGGCGGGGCGACATTGACGGCGTGGAGCAGCTCACCCGCTACCTTGAACTCCTGAACCGCGATCCGCTGCTGGCCCCGGTCCGCGGCATCTTCGCTGCCCAGCAGATCAAGCCGCAGGCCAAGGTGTTGGCCAACGACCGCGGCATCGACTGCATCACGCTGGACTACGACGCCATGCGCGGTGTGGACGACAGCGACTCCCGGCTTTTCTGAGGGCCCGCAATCCGCTTTTCTGACGCCGAGTTCCGCTTTTCTGACGCCGGATATCCGCACCGATGACGCCTTCGACCCCCTGACAAGGGGATTCATCCGTTTTATACCGCAAAATTTGCCGTATTGGCCGTTAAGACCGTTGACCTGACGGAATCGGCGTGAAATTCTTAGACCAGTCTTTGTGTAGGTGTTTTTCATGCTCGCAAGACATGTTGCGAGCGCGAAGCTCCTGCAGCGCAGGTTCCCAGGAACGGCATTGAAGGATTCTTCTCGCGGAGTGACCGAGTCCGGCACGAGGTGTGCCGGACTTAGACAAGTTCCATAATGAGGAGAAATAAATGGCACAGGGAACCGTCAAGTGGTTCAACGCTGAAAAGGGCTTCGGCTTCATCACCCCGGATGACTCCGATGGCGATGTCTTCGTTCACTACTCGGAAATCCAGACCGGTGGCTTCAAGACCCTCGACGAGAACCAGCGCGTTCAGTTCGAAATCGGTCAGGGTGCCAAGGGCCCCCAGGCTACCGGCGTAACGCTGGTCTAGTCCCCCGCCCGGCGGCCGCCATCTGTGTGGCCTCCAGCGAAGAAAAGATCCCCGGCATCCGTGCCGGGGATCTTTTCTTTGTCCGCAATGTCTTTGTCCACCGTGACTTTCCAGTCGCAAATCGTTCGGGCCGCTGTGAGGATCAGCTTCCCTGGCCCACCAGGCCCCGGACCAGCCGTGCCCCCTGCCGCAGCGAAAGGCCGGGCAAATAGGCCCGGGTGAGCGCCCGTCCGATCGCCGGCAACTGCAGCGGATCCTGGTAGTACAGGTAAAGCGTCCGGTACTCGGGTTTGAAGCGTGATTTGAAAGCCGCCAGGGACCGGAATCCGTAGACCGGTTCGAGGGCGTGGCCCACCACATCGAGGATGCGGACGAGGTTCTCTGCCGGCACCGGCTCCCCCGGCGTTTCGTCGCCGGGCCGGCTGGCGAGCGGGGACCCGGAGAGCGAGATCACCTCCACGGATTCGCGCAACTCCAGGACCGCCGAAGCAATGAGGAACTCCATCACCCCGGGGAATCCGTCAGCGCCCCGGCGCATAACGTCCAGAGTGCGGCTGACCAGCGTCCCGCCGTCGTAAACGGGCAACCAGCTCGTGACCCCGTGCACGTGGCCGTCGCCGTCCACGGCCAGGCAGCAGAGCACTTCGTCGTCCATCAGCTCATCCATGCCGCCCAGCGTGAATCCCATTTCCGGAACTGATTTTCCTGCCGCCCATTCCTCCGACACTTCGCTGAGCCGGGCACGCAGGGCGGACGGAAGCCCGTGGTACGTGCCCCAGACGGCTTTGACGCCCATCTTGGCGGCGCGGTTGCGGGCAGTCCTGACGTTCTGCCATTCCTTGCCCGTGAATTCAAGTTGCCGGACGGACAGCCTGGTCTCCTGCGCTACCGACACGCGCTGGAAGCCCCGGTCCCGCAGCAGGGGCCACAGCGTGTCATCGCACGAGTAGAAGGCCGGGATGAGCGCGCGGTTGCCGCAGTAGGAAAGAAACCCTTCGGCAGTCCGCTGACGGGAGTCTGCCGCACCGAAGGGACCGGCCAGCGTCAGGGCAACACTGCCGTGCAGCTGGTAGGCGACGGCGCCGCGTGCATCCGGGCTGAACCAGTACCGGTTGGGCTCCCAGAGGGCCATCCACGACAGTGAATCGCCGCCCTCGTGCAACAGCTTCCGCGCGGCGGCCCTGTCGTCGTGGCCCGAATCGCTGCCATGATGCCGGCCCAGGAGCACGGACCAGACGCCGGCCAGGGCAACCAGCCAGAAGACCGGTCCGGAGTATCCAAAGATCAGGGACTCAAGCCCGTTCCGTTCAGCAAAAACCCGGTGGTAGAGATTCGGCAGTGGGACCGGCAGATACTGCCTGGACAGTTCGGCCAGCAAGCCCAGCAGGCCGCCGTCGCGCGTCATTCCCCCAGCGGCAAACCAGGCCAGGGCGTAGCTCGCGGCCAGGAGGAGCCAGACGCCACCGACCACCGCCAGGAGCCGACGGCGGGCGGCAGGGATCGTCTCGACGCGGAACTGGCGGCGGTTAGCCCAGAGCAGGACCGCCAGCAGCAGTGGGACGATCACCAAAGGCAGGATGTGGGCAAAACCTGAACCCATGGCGGCTGTGTGCGGCCGCGCGGGATAGTGCGGGATCAGCGCGAACAGGGCCAGGTAGACGGCGGCCATCGCCGTGACGGCCAGCTGAAGGGCCAATGTGATGCGCAGTGCCATGCGGCGGCCGCGGCGCATTCCGTCAGCACAGATGAGGAGCAGAACCACCGGCACTACTGCCAGGGCGAGGCCAAAGGGTCCGGCGAAGCCCGTCCGCCCCACCTCCAGGCAGGATGCCACCACTGTTGTTCCACAGTTTGCTTCGAGCTGACCCAATGTGGGCATGGGGTTCAACACCACGTCCCGGAGCAGCGCAAGCGGGCCGGTGGGCGTCCGGGCAACGGCGGTAAGAATGGGTCCCACGGCAAACACGGCCACCGTGAGGGCGAGCAGGTTCCTGGTTTCCCTGCCGCTCGAGCGGGGCGGATGAAGCTGGCCGTGGTCGCCCTGGTTCCACCAGCTGCCTGCGAGACCCACCGCTGCACCTACCAGGCCGATGACGGTCTCGGCATGCCCCACATACAGGACCAGCAGGAGCGACACCGAGAGCAGCGCCGTCCGCAACCGGCGCCGCCACAGAACAGGGATCCTGCCGCTCGCGGCCAGCGACGCCGCAAGGATAGCGGCGTAGGGACCGATCAGGCTATTGTCGGCCATCAGCCCCAGCCAGCCGTCTCCCGCATACCTCGCCAACTGGGTCAGGAGCAGGAAGACTGTGACAGCAACAAACTGGCCGCCGAGGAAAAACGCCGCAGTCTGAAGGGGCCCAAGGTTCCTCTCGGCCAGGCCCAGCAGCAGCAGGATCATCAGGGACGCCACCAGGTAGGCCAGCGGGTTCGTGGCAAAGAACAGTGACGTCACCAGTGCCCACCAGTTGCCAGCCTTCAGACCAGGGGCGCTGACGCCTGCGAGGGATAGAAGCTCTTCCGGCGGTCCGCTGAGGAAGCTGCCGGTTGCCGCCCCGACCAACAGGAAAATGCCGAGGATGCTGAGCGTCAGTGGCACCGACCGCAGGTAGCCCCGCATTCTTCGGCCAGCCGGAAGCAGGACGGCTGACCAGAGCAGGGCCGGCGCACGGGATTCGCCAGCTTCCCTCATTTCGCCCACCCCCAGTGAGCAGCCAGCAGCTCAAGCCCGTTGTCCATGCCGGGAGTCAGCACGTCCCACGAATGGCCGGTGTGAGCCACCACGTCCGAGCCCACGGTGAGACCTGCCCCGCGGGCCGCCGCCTCAAGGGTCCGCAGATTTGCGACGAACTCCGCATCTGTGGCCCCGGCCGCGAAATACGCCACGCTGCCAGGATATTTGCGCTCCTTCAACAGCGTCAGCGGTATCTGGGCATCAAAGGCAGCGGTGTCGCCGTGGAAGGCCGCATCAACCGTTTTCTGGCGTTCCTTGGCCAGCGCAGGCTCGCTCTCGCTGGAAAAGGCGAGAACACCCGTGTACAGCTCCGGGTGGCGGGTGGCCATCTGAACTGCGCAGGTGGCACCAAAACTGAAACCGCCGATGGCCCATTGCCGGTGGTCGGAGTCCACGTCCAACGTTCCCGAGATCCATGCCGGCACATCGACAGAGAGGTAAGTGTCTGCCTTGGCGATGGCGCTGTCCATGCAGAGATTGTTCGCTGACTGGTTGCCGTTGGGATCAACCACCACAACAACAGGCGCCGCTCCCCCATGCCGGGCGGCGAAAGTGTCCATGCGTGCCGGGAGCGACCCGCCGGTCAACCAGTCGGCAGGGCCGCCGGGCTGGCCGGGGACCAGAACCAGGACCGGAAGGCTGGGACGATTCGAAGCAAAGTAGGCCGGTGGCAGGTAGATGTACGAGTCGCGTGCCTGGAGACCCGAGGACGTTCCTGGAATGGATGCGGTGCGAACAACGCCGTCGGCAGGGATCTCATTGGAGGGTTTCCATCCGTCCAGGGGCGTGGCAGGGCTGTCCGGCTGGCGCATCAGCTCCTGTTCCAGGGCCGGGATGCGGCTCAGCGCCGTTCCTGTCAGGTCCGCAACTGTCCGGTTGAGGCCGAAATACGCGTTGATCTGAACCGCAGCCAGCAACACTACGGCCAGGAGGGCGAGCACATCGAGCGCACGGCGGCGCCACGACGCCGTGGGGAGCCGGAGCAACACCAGCAGGAGGGCGGCCACGGCCGGGAACACCCAGGCCAAGACGTCGAACGGCAGTTCTTCGGGGAAGGCAGAGGCCCAATAGATAAGGATCCAATGGACCAGGAGCACCACGGCGGCGGCTGCGGCAACAGCGGCGGCAACACTGAGGAACCAGCGGCGGCGGCCAAGGACGCGCGGAGGCCAGATCAGGGACAGAGCCGCGGCGGCACCAAGGACCCAGGCGGCCCAGTACACCGGTCCGTCGGTCAACCGGATATCAGCAATCCAGTCCACGTGGCTAGCGCCAGGTACCCACGCCGATGACCGGCCCGGCTTCCAGCCAGGAGGACAGCCCCGCGTACGCATCGAATTTCATGGCCAGCCGCAAATCCTGGTCTTCGTACCGCAGTTCAACAATCACGACGTCGGGCTGGACCTTCACGGCCTCGGCCTCGGTGGGCTTGCGGCGGCCCAGCAGCTCCAGGGAGCTGCGCTTGAACTTATGTTTGGGACGCACACTCAGTGACAGCAGGCGGAACCATTCAAGGTCGTTATCCTGATAACGACAAACCCCCATCTGCCAGCTGTTTCCAGCAACGCAAATGGAGGCGTCCACTGTGCCAAGGGCGCGCCGCAGATTGAAGCGGCGCACCCCCGAAAGGCCCAGTGCGAAAATCAGCAATCCGAAAACGATTGCCAAGGAGATGAACGTAAAAGTCGGAGCGTCCATCAGGGTCGTGCTAGCGGATCCCAGCAGTAGCCGCGTCACCCAGTTGGGCGTTGTCAGCAACAATCACCACGCGGTTGTTGTCGACGGAGAAGAATCCGCCGTCAACAGCCACGGCAATGCGGTTCCCGGAAACCGGCTCGATGGCCAGTTCACCTTCGGCCAGGATCGCCAGCAGGGGCGAGTGGCCGGGCAGGATTCCGATTTCACCATCGCTGGTGCGGGCCTTGACCATCTTGGCCGCTCCAGACCACACGAAGTGATCCGCTGCGACAATCTCAACCTCAAGCTCAGCCATACTACTTGGTCTGTTCCTGGATCTTGGCCCACTGGCGCTCGACATCGTCCAGGCCGCCGACGTTGAAGAACGCCTGCTCGGCTACGTGGTCGAAGTCGCCGTCGCAGATAGCGGTGAAGCCTTCAACCGTGTCCTTGATGGTGACGGTGGAGCCTTCGACGCCGGTGAACTGCTTGGCGGTGTAGGTGTTCTGGGAGAGGAACTGCTGGATGCGGCGTGCACGCGACACGACGATCTTGTCCTCTTCCGACAGTTCGTCAACGCCGAGGATGGCGATGATGTCCTGGAGTTCCTTGTTCTTCTGCAGGATCTGCTTCACACGGACAGCCGTGGTGTAGTGGTCCTGACCGATGTACTGCGGGTCCAGGATGCGGGACGTCGACGTCAGCGGGTCAACGGCCGGGTACAGACCACGGGAAGCAATTTCACGGGAAAGTTCCGTGGTTGCGTCGAGGTGTGCGAAGGTCGTGGCCGGGGCCGGGTCGGTGTAGTCATCTGCGGGGACGTAGATGGCCTGCATCGAGGTGATCGAGTGGCCCTTGGTGGACGTGATGCGCTCCTGGAGGAGACCCATCTCGTCTGCCAGGTTGGGCTGGTAGCCCACGGCCGAAGGCATACGGCCGAGGAGGGTGGAAACCTCGGAGCCTGCCTGGGTGAAGCGGAAGATGTTGTCGATGAAGAGCAGCACGTCCTGGTTCTGCACATCGCGGAAGTATTCCGCCATGGTCAGAGCGGACAGTGCAACACGCAGACGCGTTCCCGGCGGCTCATCCATCTGGCCGAATACAAGGGCGGTGTCCTTCAGGACGCCAGCCTCTTCCATTTCAACCCAGAGGTCGTTACCTTCACGGGTACGCTCGCCGACACCGGCGAATACCGAGGTACCACCGAAGTTGCGAGCCACACGGGTGATCATTTCCTGGATCAGAACCGTCTTGCCCACGCCGGCGCCACCGAAGAGGCCGATCTTTCCACCCTTGATGTACGGGGTGAGAAGGTCAATGACCTTGATGCCGGTTTCCATCATCTCGGTGGAACCCTCAAGCGTCGCGAAGGCCGGAGCCTTGCGGTGGATGGGCCAGCGCTCGGTGATCTCGAGTTCCGACTCAGCCACGTCAAGCGGCTGGCCGAGGACGTTGAAGATGTGTCCCTTGACGACGTCGCCGACCGGCACGGAAATGGGGGCTCCGGTGTCCACGACAGCGGTACCGCGGACCAGGCCGTCGGTTGCCTGCAGGGAGATGGCGCGAATGACGTTATCGCCGAGGTGCAGGGCAACCTCGAACGTGATCGTCTTGGTCTCACCGTTGAGGGTAATCTCCGTGGTGAGGGCGTTGTAAATCGAGGGGATTGCGTCAGCCGGGAATTCGACGTCGACAACCGGGCCAATAACACGTGCAATACGGCCGGTAGCACCGGTCGTCGCGGCTACGTGTTCGGTAGCAGTGGCAGTCATCTCTCTCACTTCACTCAGTAGATGGCGTAGGGGTTAAGTTTACTTTGGTGCAGGTACAGCTGGATCCGGGCTCGTGGAGGCTAGGACGCGTTCAACGCGTCAGCACCGGCCACGATCTCGGAAAGCTCCTGCGTAATTTCAGCCTGGCGGGCAGTGTTGCGCAGACGCGTGAACTTCTTGATGAGGTCCGTGGCATTGTCGCCGGCGGACTTCATTGCCCGCTGGCGGGCAGCGAGCTCCGAAGCTGCTGCCTGCAACATGGCGGCGAAAATGCGTGACTCGATGTAGCGCGGGAGCAGGGCATCAAGAACCTGCTCCGCTTCCGGCTCGAATTCGTAGAGCGGCAGGAGGTCCGACTCGGACGCCGCCTGCTCTTCGACAACCTCAAGCGGAAGAAGACGGATAACCGTCGGCTCCTGCGTCACCATGGACTTGAAGCGGGTGTAAACGACATGGATCTCGTCTACGCCGCCCTCTTCGTAGTCTGCAGCGAAGGCTTCGAGCAATGCCGCGCCGACCTCACGTGCAGTTCCAAACTCCGGCGCGTCAGTGTTGCCGGTCCACACGCGCTCGTAAGAAAGGTTGCGGAAGTCGAAGTACGCCTGAGCCTTGCGGCCCATCACGTACGTCTTGACTTCTTTGCCCTCCTCGTGGAGCAGCTCGGTGAGACCGACCGCCTGCTTAAGCACGGTCGCCGAGTAGGATCCTGCAAGGCCGCGGTCTGCACTGATAACCAGAACAGCTGCCCGGCGGATTTGCGTCGGCTCGGTGACCAGCGGGTGGTCGATTTCGCTCTGGCTTGCAACAGCAGAAACGGCACGCGTAATCGCGTTTGCGTAAGGCAGTGAAGCCGCTACGCGTGCGCGGGCCTTGCCAATGCGCGAGGTAGCGATCAGTTCCATCGCCTTGAAGATCTTGCGCATCGACGTGGTCGAGCTGATCTTCTGGCGGTAGACCCGAATCTGGGCTCCCATACTTTTCCTTTCCTAAGATCCCGGTGGCCGGGACTGCCGGAACCTCGGGGTTCCGACAGTCCCTGCCAGCGAAACTAGCGCTTCTGCTTGACGATCTTTTCCTGGTCTACATCGGCTTCCGAGATAGCTTCGTGCTCCTCGTGGCCGGCGCCTACCAGGCGGTTGTCACCTTCACCGAAGAAGCCCTTTTTGAAGGCCACAATCGCGGTCTTCAGTGCTTCAGCGGTGTCATCGTCCATAACGTTGGTCTGCGCCAGCGTGGTCAGGATGGAGGACTTGTGCTTGAGGTGCTCCAGGAATTCGGTCTCAAAGCGGTTGATGTCCTCAACCGGAACCTCGTCGAGGTGGCCGTTGGTACCTGCCCAGATGGACACAACCTGGTTCTCGATCGGGAACGGTGAGTACTGGCCCTGCTTGAGCAGTTCCATCAGGCGGGCGCCGCGGGTCAGCTGCTGGCGCGATGCGGCATCGAGGTCCGATGCGAACATGGCGAAAGCCTGCATGTCGCGGTACTGGGCCAGTTCCAGCTTCAAAGTACCGGAGACCTTCTTCATGGACTTGACCTGCGCAGCACCACCCACGCGGGACACAGAGACACCCACGTCGACGGCCGGACGCTGGTTGGCGTTGAAGAGGTCCGACTGCAGGAAGATCTGGCCATCGGTAATGGAGATCACGTTCGTCGGGATGTAGGCAGAGACGTCGTTTGCCTTGGTTTCGATGAGCGGCAGGCCGGTCATCGAGCCGGCACCGAGCTCGTCGGAGAGCTTGGCACAACGCTCCAGCAGACGGGAGTGCAAGTAGAAGACGTCGCCCGGGTAGGCTTCGCGTCCCGGCGGGCGGCGCAGCAGCAGTGAAACTGCACGGTAGGCCTCGGCCTGCTTGGAGAGGTCATCGAACACGATGAGGACGTGCTTGCCGCCGTACATCCAGTGCTGGCCGATGGCCGAACCGGCGTACGGTGCCAAGTACTTGAAGCCTGCCGGGTCAGACGCGGGGGAAGCCACAATGGTGGTGTACTCCAGTGCGCCGTTGTCCTCGAGGGTCTGACGGACAGCCGCGATGGTGGATGCCTTCTGACCGATTGCCACATAGATGCAACGCACCTGCTTGGTCACATCGCCGGAAGCCCAGTTGGCCTTCTGGTTGATGATGGTGTCGATGGCGATAGCCGACTTGCCGGTCTGGCGGTCACCGATGATCAGCTGACGCTGACCGCGGCCGATCGGGATCATGGCGTCGATAGCCTTCAGACCGGTCTGCATCGGTTCGTGAACCGACTTACGCTGGGTCACGCCGGGCGCCTGGAGTTCCAGTGCACGGGTGGTTTCGGCCTTGATTTCGCCGAGGTCGTCGATGGGCTGGCCCAAGGGGTCAACCACGCGGCCGAGGAAGGCGTCGCCTACCGGTACGGACAGAACCTGACCCGTGCGGTGGACTTCCTGGCCTTCTTCGATTCCGGTGAAGTCACCGAGTACGATGACACCGATCTCGCGGACGTCAAGGTTCTGGGCCAGGCCCAGTGTGCCGTCTTCAAAGCGAAGCAGCTCGTTCGCCATGACCGAGGGAAGGCCCTCAACACGGGCGATGCCGTCACCTGCGGTTGTTACACGGCCAACCTCTACGCGCTCAGCGTTTCCGGGTTCGTAGGACGCCGCGAACTCGTTCAACGCATTACGGACGTCGTCGGCGTTGATGGTCAATTCGGCCATCTGCAGTCCCTGCTCTCCTGTTTTCGTGATCATCGTTGCTCACGATGACCGGGGTTTCGTTTCGTTAAGTTGTGCTTGTCCGGCTATCCGGCCAGTTGGCGGTGAAGCTGTCCCAGCCGGGTTATAACCGAAGCGTCGAGCACTTCGTCACCCACCTGGACACGGATTCCGCCGATCAGTTCAGGATCAACGGTGATGTTGATCTTGAGCTCGCGACCGTACAGGGAATTAAGCCCTGCCTGGAGGCGAGCGAACTGCGTCTCCGTCAAGGGACGGGTGACGCTGACCGTTGCAATCCAGCGCTGTTGCCGTTTGGCTGCCAGCTCGGCGAACCGGGCTACGAGCCGCGTCGGCTTGATGCCGCGGGGCTGGGAAACTGCCTGCGCGATGAGGACTTTTGCTTCCTCGCCTGCGCCGGGATGCAGCTTCTGCGCCAACCCGGTCTTCGCTGCAGCACTGGCCTGCGGCTCAGACAGAGCACGTTGTACCTCGTGGTTGGAGGCAACGGCCTGGTTGAAGGAGAACAGATCGTTCTCCAGCTCTTCCAGCCCAGAGATTCCGGAGGCAGAAACGGCCGACTTGTTTTCAGCAACGGCGATAACCACCGTCGCGGCAAGCGTCTCGAGTGCATCGCCGATATCTCGGGCCGATGCCCAGCGTGAACTGGCCAGTCCGCCCGCGATGTCCGCAGCCTCAGCGGAGACTTTTCCGCCAACAAGCTGCCTGACAAGCGCCGACTTTTCGTCACCGGTGCGGGACGGGTCAGTCAGGGCGCGGCGCAAGCCAGCCGAGCTGTCCACCGTTCCCAGGATTCCGAAGAGTTCCTTAGCCAACTGCAGCGAGGCCAACGGAAGCTTTGCTTCCAGTTGGGTCAGCGCCGTGGTCAGCGATTCGCTCGATACACCTGACATTACTTAGCTGCACCTGCGTTCTGGTTCTCCAGATCTGCCAGGAAGCGGTCAACCACACGGGCAGAACGCTCGTCATCGTTGAGTGCTTCGCCAACGATGCGGCCTGCCAGCGTGGTGGCCAGCGTGCCTACCTCGGAGCGCAGAGACACAACTGCGGCCTGGCGCTCCGATTCGATCTGCACGTGTGCCTGGGCCGTGATGCGGGCAGACTCAGAGGCGGCCTTTTCCTTCAGATCTGCAAGGATCTGGGCGCCTTCTGCACGGGCTTCCTCGCGGATGCGGTTGGCCTCGGCACGGGCATCGGTCAGCTGCTGCTTGTACTCTTCGAGTGCTGCAGAAGCCTCTGCCTGCGCCTTTTCTGCCTTGGCAATGCCACCTTCAATGGCCTCGGCACGCTCTGCAAACGTCTTCTCGAACATCGGGACAACGAACTTGACCACGATGTACATGAGGACAGCAAAGCCGGCGAGAACGACGCCCATTTCCCAGACGTTGGGAACGAGCGGGTTGGTCGCCTCGGCGCCTTCCACGGCGGCTGAGATGATCGTTTGATACATAATTCACCCGTCCTTATCTACTCGGTTCTGGATGTTCGCTTGGTTCTGAAGTCAGACTAGAGAACGAAAGCGAAGACCAGGCCGAGGATGGCGAGGGCTTCAGTCAGCGCGAGGCCGAGGAATGCGATCGGCTGCAGGACGCGCTGGGCTTCCGGCTGACGTGCTACGCCGTTGATGTAAGCAGCGAACACGAGGCCAACACCGATACCACCGCCGATTGCGGACAGTCCGTAGCCGATGAGGTTGAGGGAGCCGTTGATGGTGCCTTCCATTTTTCTTCCTTTCAAGATGCCATCTATGTGGCAGGTTGTTTGGGTTGCTTCATCCCCGTGAGGGGAAGTTTGTGGGTGCCTAGTGGCTGTCCGCGTGCAGGGCGCCTTCGATGTAAATGGCGGTCAGCAGCGTGAAGACGTAGGCCTGCAGGGCCATGATCAGTGCTTCCAGCATGTACATGGCAACTGCGCCGGCGATGACCAGAAGGGAGGTTCCCTTGAGCAGGATGTTCTCCTGCATCACCAGGAACTCAATGCCGGAACCGGCGATCATGACGATCAAGTGTCCTGCCAGCATGGTGGCAAAGAGACGGAGGCTGTGTGTGACCGGCCGGACCAGGAAGTTCGAGATGATCTCGATCGGGATCACAATCGGGAGAATGTAGACCGGGACGCCGGACGGCACGGTGGCCAGCTTGAAATACTTCAGGCCATTCTTCTTGATGCCGATGGCAATCCAGGTGACGTACACAATGCCCGCGAGGACATAGGCGCCGCCAACGTGCGAGAAGCTTGGGAGCTGGATCACGGGAATGGCGCCGTAGATGTTGTTCACCAGAATGAAGAAGAAAAGGCTGAACAACAGCGGGACATACTTCATGAAATCTTTGCCGCCGATAATGTCTTTTGCAATGCCGTTTCGGACAAAGCCATAAGCCATTTCACCAGCGAACTGGAGCTTGCCGGGAACAAGCTGCTGCTTCCGCGCAGCTAGCAGAAAGAATGTGGCGATAATGACGACCGACAGGATTACCAGCAGCATCTGCTTGGAGAATCCGTCAGCCACCCCCCACGGCAGGATTGCCGGCAGGTGCATTTCTTCAATTCCAGGAGGATTGAACTCTCCTGAATCTTGGGCCGGGAGCGCAAGCGCGATCAACGCGTTTCCTCTCTGCAGTGTCCATCATTGGGCGTTGGTCGAGGACCCGCGGAATTGTGCTCCGCAGCTCCCCCTGTGAAATTATTTGGCATTTGTGTTTCCGTCCGCGGACGGGCCGCTGTCTGCGCCGCTCTTACCTGCCGTGGTTCTGGAACTGGTAAGGCCATGCATGTGGGAAAGATAGAAACCTCCGAGAGCTCCAAGCAGAGCGCCTGCGAGCACGATCCAGCGGGTTCCCCACAGATAATCCAGACCCCACCCTATCAAACTCCAGACGATGATTCCGCCAATAATGTAGCTAAAGACGGCCATTCCGGCGTTGTATCCGCCGTCGTTGTTTTCGGCCGACACCCCCGGCGTGGGCGCAGCGTTCTTGGGCACGGAGGATCCGTTTTTCGCTGTTCGTTTCCGATCAGGCATCGTTCGGCTCCTTGGGCTCGGGGTCGTTGTAAATCTGCAGGCGCGCCTTGCTGAAGCCATAGATTTCGGCAGCCTGCCAGAAGACAACAGTGGCAACGGCACCAATCAGGAACCATCGGTCGTGAAGCCAGGCAGGTGCTCCGATCACAAACAGGACAACCGCGAAACCCACGACCTTGACAAAGTAGGTGGCCGCGAACATTCCGATGGCACCGGAGGGGTTGTTGCGCCCCACGAAGTGGCCCACGAGAAGACTAATGGCGAAGAAGAGCATCACCAGGAGGCCGCCCAAAGTACTGGACAGAACGCCGCTGGGGCCGTTCAGGATCACAGCCGGGATGCCCGCCAGCATCAGTGCGCCTGCACCGGCAGCTGAACTGAGTGCGAGGAGGCGAAGCCACAGCGAGCGCGCGGGACCGGAAACACCAACGGGTCCGCTGCCGGACGAACGTCCGGGTTCGGCGTTGGAGGTCATAAGATCCCAATCGTCGGCGCCCTGGGGCTGGGTGGAGGGGCAGCTTAGGCTGCCCCTAAATTCTACACGAGATAGAAATAATTCCGAACGCCGTTACGCCGGCGACTGGTCACTGTGGCGGCGCAGGTAAGGCCAGGCCGTAATCAGGCCCATGACCAGCGTGGCGAAGATGTCGGCGGCCAATACAACTTGCCAAGGGAAGACGGCAAACGCCAATCCCCCGAAGGACAGGACGGCGGTCCAGAGGTACATCAGGATCACGGCCGTCCGGTGCGAGTAACCTATATCCAGCAGCTTGTGGTGGAGGTGGCCGCGGTCTGCGGACCATGGCGAACGTCCCCGCGCTGTCCGGCGGACGACGGCGAGGCCCAGGTCAAGCAGTGGCAGGAACAGCACGGCGAAGGGCAGCAGAATCGGTATGACTGTGGAGATACCGTTGGCGCGGTCGTACAGCCCTGACGTGATCTGGCCTGTGGAGACGATGCCGGCGGCTGCCATCAGCAGGCCGATCAGCATGGCACCGGAATCGCCCATAAAGATCTTGGACGGGAACCAGTTGTGCGGCAGGAAGCCGATGCAACTGCCAACGACGACGGCGGTGAGCAGGGTGGCCAGGTCCGAATAGTCCAACAGGACGGCATTCCTGTGCACCCAGTACGCCGTGAAGAAGAAGGCAGTTCCGCCGATGATGGCCACGCCGGCGGCCAGCCCGTCGAGGCCGTCAATGAAGTTGAAGGCGTTCATGGTGGTGACGATGAGCCCGGCCGTCAGCACGACGCGGAGCAGTTCGTTCTCCAGATAGATCGGCTCCGGAACCCACGGGACGATGGTCATCCGGACGCCCCAAATGGCCACCACCAGGGCTGCGGCGCTCTGGCCGATGAGCTTCACCCACCAACGGATATCCAGGAGGTCATCCGCGATCCCCACCAGCACGATCAGGGCCGCGCCCGCCAGGACGCCCCACGGCGAGAAGTTGTTCCGGTAGATGTCCTTGACGAAGAAGGACTGGCTGGCCACGAGGAGGGCCACCAGCACGCCGAGGAAGATGGCTACCCCGCCCAGCCGGGACACCGGCGTCGTATGCATGTCACGGCTGCGGATGGGGGCGTGGAGTTCAAGCCGGTGCCCGATGACGCGGGCACCCCAGGTGGCTCCGTAGGACACGACGGCAGCCGTCAGCCCCATAAGCAGGTACATAATCATGCGATAGCGGCCGTTTCGTCGGTGTGCGGCGCAACCCTGCGGGTGCGCACAGGCATGGACAGCGGCCCGAACAGGTGGTCCTCGATCGATGGGCTCACTGGCGGGGAATCTGACTTTCGATAAATGAAACTTCTCCGTCGCCGGGCGCGCAGCAGGCAGTGCTTGGTGCCTTACAGGGCTGTATTACAGTGGACTCTAGTCAAGATACTAGCGCCAACGGCTCCATGGCTTCGCGCCACACTGGCGCATTGCGAGCGGGGAATCCCCTGAAGGCCATGCTGAAAGGAATCCCCATGACCGTCCGGGTTGCAGTTGCCGCCGTGACATTTAACCGTCATAAAGAGCTGTCCGTCCTGCTGGACGCCATTAATGCGCAGTCCGCGGCAGTGGACACCATCTGCCTTGTCGACAGCGGCACGGACCCCGCACGCGATGTTGCCGCGCGGCACCCAAATGTTGATTACGTCCGTTCCGAAGCGAACCTCGGCGGGGCAGGCGGCTTTGCCCTCGCCGCGCTGAAGGCGGTGGCCAGCGGAGCCAAATGGGTCTGGATGATGGACGACGACGCCGAGCCGGCAGATCCCGAATGCCTCGCCACGCTGCTGCGTGAGGCTGAGGCACGCGACCTTGAAGCCGTGGTCCCGCTGGTGGTTGCCCCCGGCCATCCCGACCGGCTGTCCTTCTTCTTCCGGCTGGACGGGAAAGTCACCCATGACCGGGCCGAACTGGAAAAAGTAGGTTTCCTACCCAACGACGGACACTTCTTCAACGGTGCCCTGATCAGGTCCGACGTGTTTTTCAAGGTGGGCCTGCCGGACATGCGCCTCTTCATCCGCGGCGACGAGGTGGACTTCACCATCCGCCTCCGCAAGGCGGGCATCCGGTTCGGCACGGTGACCACCACCGCCATCACCCACCCGCATGCGTTTTCCGAGACGAAGCACGTCTTTGGTGCACGATGGCATGTGATCGTGCCGGATTCGGCGTTCAAACGTTACTACTACTACCGCAACCGCGGGTACCTGATCCGGCGCTATTTCCGGGTTAAGTCGCTGGTGGCCGACGTCGGCGGCTATCTTGGCTATTTTGCGCAGCGCCGTGACCTGAAGGGACTGCTTGCCTGGGCAAGTTCCTTCTCGAAGGGACTGCGTGCCAAGGGCTTCGCGCCGCTGGAGGACCAGAAGTTCTAGGACACGCGCCGCAGCCGGCGGCGGGCCAGCAGCCACAGCAGCACCCACGGCTCGCCAAACACGCGGTACGCCACGCGGCGGGGATGCAGCAGCAGGCGCCATGCCCACTCAAGCCCGAGCCTCCCGAGCCATCGAGGTGCAAGCTTCTGGATTCCGGCCAGCTGGTCGATAGCGCCGCCCACCGTGCAGTAGATGGCCGGCGGGAGCGTGTCGAGCTGGCGCTGCAGCACTGATTCCTGCAGCGGCATTCCCAACCCGAGCAGGACGAGCTGGGGCTGCTGCTCCGCGAGCCAGCGCACAGCGGCCGTTTCGACGTCGTCGTTCCAGCCTTCGCCGGGCAGGCCCGCTATCGTGGCACCGGGAACAATGCTCCGGAGTTTTTCGACAGCCAAGGCGTTCGCCTCGGCGCCGGCGCCAACCACCGCAATCCGCTTCAGGCCGGCAACCTTGCCCAGGGACGGCAACCAGTCCGTGGAACCCAGCCGGTACTCCATGACCGGCCCCACGGCATTCCCCGTCCGGCTCCACAGCCAGAGCACCGGTGCCCCATCGAGGAGCACCACGTCGCTCTCCTCATAAACGGAACGAAAGCCGGCGTCGGAATGTGTCAGCGTGACACTGTGCAGGTTATGTCCGACGACGGTCCGCTTGGTCCCGTCGGCGACGAACCCCGCCAGCACCTCAAGCAGGTCGTCAACCTTGAGCGGCGTGGCGTCCACGCCCAGGACGGGGATGTGCTGGCGTGCCAGGCTCACCCGTCAGTCTCCCGAACCGGCGCGGACGGCTCGTTGGCAGCTTTTTCAGCTGCCGGCTCTTCAGCGGCCGGCTCTTCAGCGGCCGGCCCTTCAGCGGCTGATTCGGCCGGCAGAGCGACTTCTTCAGATTCTTCCTCGGGCTCAGCCATCGGAATCTCGCCCAGGCCCAAGACGCCCGGAACGTGCGCCCGGAGTTGCTCCAGGGACACAGCGCCGTTGCGCACCACGCGCAGCAGCGTCCCGGTGGCATCCACGATTGTGGAGGGCACGGCGTCAGTTCCTTCCACAGGCCGGAAACCGCCTTCGAGGTAGACCTCCACGGACTCCGCGAGCTGGGCACGTGCCTCCGCGGCGGTCTGTGCCGGCGGCTGGCCGGTCCGGTTGGCGGAGGAAACGGCCAGCGGACCGGTCAGCGTCAGGAGTTCCTGGGCCACCTCGTCGGCGGGCATACGCAGGGCCACCGTTCCCTGGGTCTCACCCAGGTCCCAGTCCAGTGACGGCTGGGCGTGCAGAATCAGGGTCAGTCCCCCCGGCCAGAACGCCTCGGCGAGCTTGCGGGCATCAGCGGAAACATCTGTGGCCAGGCCGTCCAGCGCGTTGATCCGGGGAATCAGTACCGGCGGCGGCATGGTGCGGCTGCGCCCTTTGGAGGCCAACAGCATGGTGACGGCCTGCGGCGAAAAGGCGTCGGCGGCAATTCCGTAGACCGTGTCCGTGGGGAACACCACGCACTTCTTTTCGCTGATGGCACGCTGGGCATGCTCCAGGCCAAGGGCGCGCTGATCCTCGGACGTGCAGTTGTAGGTTGTGGTCACTGGCCTATTCTTTCATCACTCGTGGTGCGGACCGGCAAGGACGGCGCTCGTGGCGCGTTCCTTGCCGTTGAGGTCCAGGTGCGTGGTGATCTCCCGCCAAGCACCCGTCCGCTGCATCATGCCGGCGATCCAGCCGGCCTGGACTTCCGCGTGTTCCATCACGAAGTAGCCGCCGGGAACCAGCAGCCGGGCAGCCGAGGCGGCCGCCGCCGTCGGAAGTTCCATGCCGTCCGCTCCCCCGCCGTACAGGGCTTCGGGAGGATCGTGCAGGGCAACTTCGGGTTCATTCGGGATGGCTTCGGCGGGAATGTAGGGCGGGTTGGAGATTACGACGTCGAAGGTTCCGTTAAGTTCCGGCAGCGCGTCGCGGAGGTCCCCCAGCACCAGCTTGACGCCCAGGGGCGCCAGGTTCCGGGCCGCCCACGCGTGCGCGAACGGACTGTATTCCACGGCGTGGACTTCAGCGCCGGGCACCTCGTGGGCGATGGAGCCGGCTATTGCGCCCGAGCCCGTGCCCAGGTCAACAATCCGCGGGTGTGCCATCCCCTTGACGTGGTCGATGACCAGCTGCACAACGGACTCTGTTTCCGGCCGGGGGATAAAAACCCCCGGCCCGACGGCGAGCTCCAGATACCTGAAGTGCGCCACTCCGGTGATGTGCTGCAGCGGGATCCGTTGGGCCCGTTCAGCGACAAGTTCGGCATAGCCAACAGGCGCTGGAGTGTCCCCCAGCATCATCGCCCGGAGCCTCCCGAGCCCCACACCAAGCAGGTGGTCCGCCAGGAGTTCCGCGTCGACGCGGGGGCTGGGGACCCCGGCGTCCCGGAGGATCACCGTGGCCTCGCTGACGGCAGCCGCGAGGGACTGCCCAGACCCGAGTGTCATGGGTGCCGGCGGCTAGTCGCCGATGGCGTCCAGGCGTGCCTGTTCGTCCATCTCGATGGCGGACTGGATGACCGGTTCCAGGTCCCCGTTCATGACCTGGTCCAGGTTGTAGGCCTTGTAGCCGGTGCGGTGGTCCGCGATCCGGTTTTCCGGGTAGTTGTACGTGCGGATGCGCTCAGAACGGTCCATGGTGCGGATCTGGGATTTACGCTGGGCCGAGTTCTCGGCGTCGATGATTTCCTGCTGGTGCGCCAGAATGCGGGCGCGGAGCACGCGCATGCCGGCTTCGCGGTTCTGCAGCTGGGATTTCTCGTTCTGCATGGCCACCACGATGCCGGTGGGAAGGTGCGTGATACGGACAGCGGAGTCCGTAGTGTTCACGGACTGGCCACCGGGACCCGACGAGCGGTAGACGTCGATCTTGAGGTCGTTCTGGTTGATGTCCAGCTCTTCGGGCTCGTCAACTTCGGGAAGGACCAGGACGCCGGCGGCAGAGGTGTGGATGCGGCCCTGGGATTCGGTGACGGGCACACGCTGCACGCGGTGGACGCCGCCTTCGAACTTGAGCCGTGCGTAGACGCCCTCGGCAGGATCGTTCGAGTTGCCCTTGACGGCCATCTGGACGTCCTTGTAGCCACCGAGATCGGATTCGTTGGCCGAGATGAGTTCAGTCTTCCAGCCGCGTGATTCCGCGTACCGGGTGTACATCCGCAGGAGGTCGCCGGCGAAGAGCGCGGCTTCGTCGCCGCCTTCGCCGCCTTTGACCTCCAGGATCACGTTGCGGGCGTCGTCGGGGTCCCGCGGAATGAGGAGCCTGCGCAGCTTCGCAGAAGCCTGCTCCAGCGCTTCTTCCAGCACGGGAACCTCGGCAGCAAACTCAGGGTCCTCCGAGGCCATTTCCTTCGCAGCGGCGAGGTCGTCCTCCAGGGCATGCCACTTGTTGTATGCCTCCACGATGCCATTGAGCTGCGCAGAACGCCGCCCCAGCTTCCGGGCCAGCCGCTGGTCAGCATAGACAGCAGGATCACCAAGCTGCGCCTGGATAGCATCATGCTCATCAAGCAGGCCCTGTACGGACTCAAACATTTTCAAAACCTCTTTCGACTCTTACAAGTCTAGTTTCACGAGACTTAACGACGAACCGCTCAAAATATGCCGGCCAAAGGGCCGGCATATTTTGAGCGGTGAGCGTAGCTACTTGTCGTTATCCGACTTCGCACCAAGCGTTGTCTTCTGGACCTGCATGAGGAACTCGACGTTGCTCCCGGTCTCCCGGATCTTGTTGGTCAGCAGCTCAAGGCTCTGCTGCGTTTCGAGTCCGGAAAGGACGCGCCGCAGCTTCCACATGATCTTGACTTCCTCGGGGGAAAGCAGGTTCTCTTCGCGGCGTGTGCCGGACGCGTTGACGTCCACGGCCGGGAAGATGCGTTTGTCCGCCAGCTGGCGGGACAGGCGGAGCTCCATGTTGCCGGTGCCCTTGAACTCTTCGAAGATGACCTCGTCCATCTTGGAACCGGTCTCCACGAGGGCGGTTGCCAGGATGGTCAGCGAGCCTCCGTTTTCGATGTTGCGGGCTGCACCGAAGAAACGCTTCGGCGGGTACAGCGCGGCGGAGTCGACGCCACCGGACAGGATACGGCCGGAGGCCGGTGCTGCCAGGTTGTAGGCGCGGCCCAGGCGGGTCATGGAGTCCAGGAGGACCACCACGTCCATGCCCATTTCCACCAAGCGCTTGGCGCGTTCGATGGAGAGCTCGGCCACGGTGGTGTGGTCATCGGCCGGACGGTCGAAGGTGGAGGCAATAACCTCACCCTTGACAGTGCGCTGCATGTCCGTGACTTCTTCGGGACGCTCGTCAACGAGCACCATCATGAGGTGGACCTCAGGATTATTGATGGTGATGGCGTTAGCGATGGACTGCAGGATGAGCGTCTTGCCGGCCTTCGGCGGGGAGACGATCAGGCCACGCTGGCCCTTGCCGATCGGGGCGACCAGGTCGATGACGCGGGGGCCGATCTTCTTGGGATCCGTCTCAAGGCGCAGGCGCTCGGACGGGTACAGCGGAACCAGCTTGGCGAATTCGACGCGGTCCTTGAGCTCTTCCGGCGTCTTTCCGTTGACGGAGGTGACGCGGACCAGGGCGTTGAATTTCTGGCGGGCGGTCTGCTGGCTGCGGTCTTCGCCTTCACGCGGTGCACGAATGGCACCGACGCAGGCGTCGCCCTTGCGCAGGTTGTACTTCTTGACCTGGGCGAGGGAGACGTAAACGTCGTTCGGACCCGGCAGGTAACCGGAGGTGCGGATGAACGCGTAGTTCTCCAGCACGTCCAGGATGCCAGCGACGGGCAGCAGGACGTCGTCCTCGGTGACCTCGACGTCGTCGACGTCCGGTCCCTGGGTGCGTCCCCGACGGCGGTCGTTGCGGTCGCGGAAGCGGTCGTTACGCGAGTTGTCCCGGCTGTCCTGGCCGCCACCGGAGCGGTCGCCCCGGTCATTGCGGTCGTTCCGGTCGCGGCGGTTCCGGCGGTTCCGGCGGCTGCCGCCGTCGGAATCGTCGTTGTCGCGGCTGTCATCGCGACGGGCGCCGTCGCGCTGGCCGGCGTCACGGCTGCCTGCGTTGTCGCGGCCACCATCGGCGGTCTCACGGGCTGCGGTGTCACGGGCTGCGGTGTCACGGGCCGCGGTGTCACGGGCCGCGGTGTCGCGGGCGCCACGGGTGCGGCCGCTCTCGCGGCGGTCAGCACGCTGGCTGTCGCCGGATTCGGCGCCCTGGGTTTCTGTGCGCTGGGAATCAGCGCGCTGGGTTTCGGTGCGGTCAGCCTGGCGCTGTTCAGCGGCGGGCTGCTCGGCCGGAGCCTCAGTGGCTTCTGCCTGCGTTGACATGGCGGCCGCATCGCCGCGGCGGCGGTTCCGGGTGCGCGGCTGGCGGCGTTCGCCCTCTGCTGCGCTGGCCTCAACGGGCGCTGACGCCGGAGCCTCAACGGGTGCGGCGGCCGGAGCTTCAGTGGCCGTTGCCGCGGCGGGGGCCGCAACTACTCCGTCACTGACAGCGCGGCGGCTGCGTCCACGGCCACGGGCACGGGTCCCCTCAGCGGCCGGGGCCTCCGAGGTTTCGCTTGCGGCAGCCACCGGTACGGCAGCGGCCGGGGCTACGTGGTTTTCGGTCGCCTTCTCGGCAGCCTTGGCCGGGGCCTTGCTGGCTGATGTGCCTGCGCGATGGGCGGAAATGGCGGTCACCAGATCCCCCTTACGCATGCGGGATCCACCGGAAATCCCCAGCTGGCTGGCAAGTGCCTGCAGCTGGGCGAGCTTGAGGCCGGCGAGGCCACTGCTCTTGGCGGGTGCGGCCGTTGACGATCCGGCAGCAGAAGTTGATGGTTCCACAGCTGAAGACAGCTCAGTGGTTTCGGTCACGAAGGATCCTTCCCCCTCGACGGCGTCCAGACTGGGAGCTGGACGCGATGATTTGATCTGGGCTGCAGTTCAGATCTGCAGCCGCATTTTCGGTCTTGCCGGTTGGATTTCGGCCAGCAGGGCCGGATACTGATTCACCTCACGCACCGATTAATGGCGGGGCGCTGGGCTGACGATTCAGGGGCAGACAATTCAGCTGCAGATTCCTGCGACAGACCAAGCAGGCGGCACCGGAAAATATTGCGCAGTAGGAGATCACTAACAACTGAATGCAGCTGCCGATCAGATAGGCGGAATTACCGCCGGTGCAAGTCCACCTTAGCACCTTCGACGTCCACTGCCAGCTTCAGCACGCGCCAGCCGATCCCCGGCGTGTTCGCCTCTGTAAAGGACTCAATAAACCCAAGGACCTCGGCGGCTTCGGCTTCGCCGTCGGCGAGAACCAGGACCGTAGGTCCGGCACCCGAAACCACTGCCGCGTGGCCGGAGTTGCGCAGTGCCCTGATGAGGGCCGCGCTGGGCCTCATCGCCTCGGCCCGGTAGCTCTGGTGCAGGTAATCCTCCGTGCCGGCGTGCAGAAACTCGGGCTTCTGGGTCAGCGCGTGGATCAGCAGCGCAGCCCGTCCGGAGTTCATGGCCGCCGCATGATGGCCCACAGACGCCGGCAGCAGGGCGCGCGCGGCCTCGGTGGACAATTCAAAATCGGGGACGGCCACGATGGGAATCACGGAACCGGCCACGGTAGCGCACGTGCTGCTGTACCGGTCACTGTCCTGCCATGACAGCGCCAGTCCGCCGAAAATCGCGGGCGCGACGTTGTCCGGATGGCCTTCCATCTCGCTGGTCAACTGCAGGATCCAGTCCCGCCCGCGACGCGCCGCTTCGGGCACCATGGCATTGGCGGCCGAGACGGCCGCCACCACTGCCGACGCCGATGATCCCAGACCCCGGCCATGGGGGTTGACGTTCGTCGCCGTGATCCTGAGGCCGCCGTGCCGGTAACCAAGCCGGGAAAAGGCAGCCTCCATCGCCCTGACCACCAGGTGGCTGGCGTCCTGCGGCAGCGTGTCCGCCCCCTCGCCGCTGAGCTCGAAGACGAGCTCAGCGGATTCGAGGCTTTCCACCGTCAGGGTGTCGTGCAGTGCCAGGGCGAGGCCCAGGCTGTCGTAACCCGGTCCGAGGTTGGCGCTTGTGGCCGGGACCCTGACGGTGACGCGCTGGCCTGCTTCGATGACGGGCAGGTCAACGGCGGTGGGCGAGGTGGTTTCCAAGGCTACTTTTCTTCCAGTCCCAGTTCAGCTGCGACTGTCACGACATCGTTTGAGACCTTGACCGGCTGCACTTCACTGCCGTCCTCGGTCCGGAGGGCCCACTGGGGGTCCTTGAGGCCGTGGCCGGTCACGGTGATGACGATGGTCTTGCCGGTCGGAACTTCACCGGCGGCGTGCTTCTTGAGCAGTCCGGCCACACCGGCGGCGGAGCCGGGCTCCACAAAAACGCCTTCGCGGGCGGACAGCCAGCGGTGGGCATCCAGGATCTGTTCGTCAGTCACGGCGTCGATGAATCCGCCGGACTCGTCACGTGCCGCGATGGCACCGTCCCAGGACGCCGGGTTGCCGATCCGGATGGCAGTGGCGATGGTGTCCGGTTCCGTGATGGGGTGCCCTGCCACGAACGGTGCCGCGCCGGCGGCCTGGAAGCCCCACATCTGGGGGGTTTTGGTGGATACGGCGGGCAAGGTTCCGGCCGTGTCGGATTCGAACGGCGCCGAGTACTCCTTGTAGCCCTTCCAGTACGCCGTGATGTTGCCGGCGTTGCCTACGGGCAGGACGTGGATGTCCGGAGCATCGCCGAGCGAATCAACAATCTCAAACGCGCCCGTCTTCTGGCCCTGGATGCGGGCCGGGTTCACGGAGTTGACCAGGAACACCGGGTAGGACTCCCCCAGCTTCCGTGCAATGTCCAGGCAGTTATCGAAGTTGCCGTCCACCTGGAGCAGCGTGGCGCCGTGCGCGATGGCCTGGCTCAGCTTGCCCATGGAGATCTTGCCTTCGGGGACCAGCACAGCGCATTTCAGTCCCGCTGCCGTGGCGTAGGCCGCGGCGGACGCTGAGGTGTTGCCGGTTGACGCGCACACGACGGCCTTGGCGCCGGACGCGACGGCGGCCGTCATGGCCATGGTCATGCCGCGGTCCTTGAACGAACCGGTGGGGTTCATCCCCTCGACCTTTAGGTACACCGTGGAACCGGTGAGCTCGGAGAGCTTCTGCGCGTGGACCAGCGGAGTGCCGCCTTCGCCCAGCGTGATGACCCTGGTGGATTCCGTTACGGGCAGCCGGTCAGCGTATTCGCGGATAACGCCGCGCCATTGGTGAGCCACTTAGACTCCTTCTACCCGCAGAACGGATGTCACTGAATTGATGACGTCCAGGCCTTTGACGGCCTCGACGGTGGCTGCGAGGGCAGCCTCTGATGCGCGGTGGGTAACGATCCGCAGTTCGGCAGACTCCACGTTGGACTCTGCGTCCCGGTGGATGGTCTGCCGCATGATTTCGATGGACACGCCGTGCTCCGCAAAGAGCTGGGCGATCCGGGCCAGCACGCCGGGCTGGTCAGCGACGTCCAGGCCGATGTAGTAGCTGGTGATGGCTGAGGCGATGGGCAGGGCCGGGACGTGGCCGGTGGTGGTCTCCGTGCGTCCCGGGCCGCCCAGCACAATGCGGCGGGCGGCCGAGACAAGGTCACCCAGGACGGCGGACGCCGTCGGGGTTCCGCCGGCACCCTGGCCGTAGAACATCAGCTCGCCGGCGTTTTCCGCCTCGATGAAGACCGCATTGAACGCGCCACGAACGGCGGCCAGCGGGTGCTCGCGCGGCAGCAGCGTGGGGTGCACGCGCACGGAAACGCCTTCGCCGCCGTCGGCATCCGTGAGCTTTTCGGCAATGGCCAGCAGTTTGATGACAAATCCGGCGTCCTTGGCTGCAGCGATGTCCGCCGCGCTGACGGACGTGATGCCTTCGCAGTGGACGTTCTCCAGGGCGAAGCGGGTGTGGAAGGACAGCGACGCGAGAATGGCGGCCTTGGAGGCGGCGTCGTGGCCTTCGATATCGGCGGTGGGGTCAGCTTCGGCGTAGCCAAGGCGCTGGGCCTCGGCGAGGGCGTCAGCGAACTGCGCGCCGGTGGAGTCCATCTGGTCCAGGATGAAGTTGGTGGTGCCGTTGACGATACCCAGCACGCGGGTAATGCGGTCGCCGGCCAGACTGTCCCGGATGGGGCGCAGGATGGGGATGGCACCGGCTACGGCGGCCTCGTAGGACAGCTGCACGCCGGCCTTGTCCGCCTCTTCGTAGAGAGTGGGGCCGTCCTGGGCGAGCAGGGCTTTGTTGCCGGTGACTACACAGGCGCCGTTGCGCAGCGCGGAGAGGATCAGCGTGCGGGCAGGCTCGATCCCGCCCATAAGCTCGATCACCAGGTCGGCGTCCTTGACCAGGGTGTCGGCGTCGGTGGTGAAGAGGTCCTGCGGCAGGTCCACATCCCGCTTGGCATTGACGTTGCGCACCGCGATGCCGCTGAGCTGCAGGCGGGCCCCGGTACGGGCGGCAAGGGCGTCGGCGTCCTCAATGAGAATCCGCGCAACCTGGGCCCCAACGTTGCCACAGCCCAGCAGGGCTACTTTCAGGGTTCGCAATTCAGTCATTCGGCACTCCCATGTCGCGGTTAAGCAGATCTTCTTCGGTTTCCCCGCGGACAATCAGCCGGGCAGATCCGCCGCGCACCGCGACAACGCCCGGCCGGGCCAGATAGTTGTAGTTGCTTGACAGGGCCCAGCAATAGGCGCCGGTCCCCGGTACAGCAAGCAGATCACCGGCTGCCACGTCCTCGGGCAGATATACATCTCTAACAACTATGTCGCCGCTCTCGCAATGTTTGCCCACTACGCGGGACAGCTGCGGGGACGCGGCGGACGTGCGTGAGGCCAGAATCGCCGAATAATCCGCGTCGTAGAGCACCGGGCGGGCGTTATCGCTCATGCCTCCGTCCACTGACACATAGCGGCGCGGATGCGTAACGTTCTCGTTGGCCTCTGAATCGCCCGGCGCGTCGACGCGGACAGTTTTCAGGGTACCCACCTCGTACAACGTGAAGGTGGTGCTGCCGACAATCGCGCGTCCGGGTTCGATCGAAATCCGGGGAGCAGTTATACCCAGCTCAGCACACGTGGAACGCACGACGGCGGCCATCGCCTGCGCGACGTCAGCTGCGGGGCGCGGGGTGTCCACCGGGGTATAAGCAATGCCGTAGCCGCCGCCGAGGTCCAGCTCGGGCATCACGATGGAGTACTTTTCCTGCATGGCAGCGTGGAAGCGCAGGAGCTTCTGCGCGGCGAGTTCAAAGCCGTCCGGCTCGAAGATCTGCGAGCCGATGTGGCAGTGCAGGCCCAGCAGTTCGATGCTGGCGTATTCCGTGGCCGCAGCCACGGCCTCCTCCGCTGCTGACAGTCCGGCCTGCTCGGTGGTATCCCCGGCCATGGATAGACCGAACTTCTGGTCCTCGTGGGCGGTGGCGATGAACTCGTGGGTGTGCGCGTGGACGCCGGGAGTCAGGCGCAGCATAACGTTGGCAATTTCGCCGCGGCCCGAGGCGATTTTGGCAACGCGGTCCAGCTCATCGAGGCTGTCCACCACAATTCGTCCCAGCTTCATATCCAGCGCCCGGTTGATCTCGGCGTCGGATTTGTTGTTGCCGTGCAGGCCCAGGTTTTCGCCCTTGATGCCGGCCCGGGCCGCCACCGCGAGCTCGCCGCCGGAACACGTGTCCAGCCGGAGTCCTTCGTCTGCCACCCAGGCGGCTACTGCTGTGCACAGGAAGGACTTGCCAGCATAGTAGACGTCCACTCCCCCGCAGATGTCGGCAAACGCGGCATCAAAGGCGTCCTTGAAGGAACGTGCGCGGGCCCGGAAGTCTGTCTCGCTCATCACAAAGAGCGGCGTGCCGAACTGCGCCTTGAGCTCGCTGACGGCGATGCCATCGATGGCGAGCTCACCGGCGTCGTTCTTCCGCACATCCTGCGCCCACATGGGCTCGTGGAGCGCATTCAGGTCCGCGGGAACGGCCAGCCACTCGGGAGCCAGCGGGGATCCGCTGTTGGTGTCCTCTGCTGACACCTTCTGCGTCGAAGTTTCCTGTGCCGACATCAGTTTCACATCCGTTCCGGTGCGGACACGCCCAGCAGATCCAGTCCGTTGGCCAGCACCTGGCTGGTGGCGTCGTTCAGCCACAGGCGAGTGCGGTTGACGTCGGTGACGGCTTCGTCGCCCTGCGGGGCAACACGGCAGGCGTCGTACCAGCGGTGGTAGGCGCCGGCAATGACCTCGAGATGGCGGGCCACACGGTGGGGTTCACGCAGTTCGGCGGCTTTGGCCACAATCGAGGGGTAGCTGCCCAGGTAGGAGAGCAGTTCGTTTTCCGTGGCGTGATCCAGAAGTGAAGCATCGAACGCGCTCCGATCCACGCCGGCAGCCACGGCGTTGCGGGCGGTGCCGCGGGACCGGGCGTGGGCGTACTGGACGTAGAACACCGGGTTCTCGTTGCTGTGCTTCTTCAGCAGATCGGGATCCAGGGTGAGCGGGGAATCTGCCGGGAAGCGGGCCAGGGAATAACGAACGGCGTCCTTGCCCAGCCAGTCGATAAGGTCCTTGAGCTCGATGATGTTGCCGGCACGCTTGGACAGCTTGGCGCCGTTAACGGACACCAGTTGGCCGATCAGCACCTCGATGTTCACCTCGGGATCATCGCCCGCGCAGGCCGCAATGGCCTTGAGGCGGTTGATGTAACCGTGGTGGTCCGCGCCCAGGAGGTAGATCTTTTCCGTAAAGCCGCGGTCCTTCTTGGAGAGGTAGTACGCGGCGTCCGCGGCAAAGTAGGTGGGTTCACCGTTCGCGCGGATCATCACGCGGTCCTTGTCGTCCCCGAAGTCGGTGGTGCGCAACCAGACCGCACCGCCGTCGTCGAACACGTGGCCCTGCTCGCGAAGGCGGGCGACGGCATTTTCGATGTGGCCGGTGTCGTGCAGTTCCTGTTCTGAGAAGTAGACGTCAAACGCAACGCCAAAATCGGCAAGGGTGTCCTTGATGTCCTTCATCTGGGCCTTGTAGGCGGCGGCGCGGATGACAGGAAGTGCCGCCACCTCGGTGAGTTCGCGGATGTCGGGGTGCTGGGTGAGGACGTCGTGGCCGAGGTCGGCGATGTACTGGCCCGGGTAGCCGCCGTCCGGCACCGGAAGTCCATGCAGCCGCGAGTAAACAGAGTTTGCGAACACGTTCATCTGCGAACCGGCGTCGTTGATGTAGTACTCGGCGGTGACCTCCGCGCCCGAAGCACGCAGCACACGTGCGATGGCATCGCCCAAGGCTGCCCAGCGTGTGTGGCCGATGTGCAGCGGACCGGTGGGGTTCGCCGACACAAATTCCATGTTCACCACGTGGCCGGCGAGCGTGGTGGTGGTGCCGTAGTCACGTCCGGCTTCCACGATGGCCTTCGCCAGGGCACCCGCAGCGGCGGCGTCCACGGTGATGTTCAGGAAGCCGGGGCCAGCGATATCCACGGCAGCGACGCCGTTGATGGACTTCAGCCGGGCGCTCAGGACGGTGGCGAATTCGCGCGGGTTGGTGCCGGCCTGCTTGGACAGCTGGAGGGCGATGCTGGTGGCCCAGTCGCCGTGTTCCCGGTTCTTCGGTCGCTCCACGCGCACCTCATCAGGGACAGCTGATGCGGAAAGCGCGATTTCGCCGGCGGCGACGGCGTCTTTCAGGCAGGCGGATATGGCGAGGGAGAGTTCTTCGGGAGTCACCCCTCTAGCCTACCGGGGGCCGCCACTGGGACGAATTTGGGGGTGGTGCGTGACTGGTTCCGCACAACTTTTCCTCACAGCGGACGCACTGCTGATTCACAGGGTGAACCATTACGCTGAATCCGACGTTGAGTACAGCGCAAGCACCCAGCCCACGAAACGAGCCCCATCATGAGACCGTCAGTCCGCAAGAGTGTTTTCGTCGGCATCGCCGGCCTGTCCCTCGCTGGAACGGTGGCCGGCTGCGCGCCGTCGGCCACGCCCGCGGTGCCCGCCGCGGCTTCCGACAGCACGTCCGGCGCCACGACGGCCCCTTCCGGCACGGCATCATCGCCGGCCAGCAGCGCCTCCCTCTACCAGGACGGCACCTACAGCGCTGACGGCACCTATGTTTCCCCCAACGGGACCGAAACCGTGGGGGTTGAGCTGACGCTCGCCGCGGGCACGGTCACGGCCGTGAACATCACCCAGCACCACTCGAACCCCAACACCCGGAAATTCCAGGGCGAATTCGCCGGCGGGATCGCAGCGCAGGTTGTGGGCAAGAGCATCGACGAACTCAACGTCTCCAAGGTGGCAGGATCCTCGCTCACCAGCGGCGGCTTCAACCAGGCGCTGGACAAGATCAAGGCCGAGGCCCAGTAGGCCGTGCCGGACCCGGAGGACTTCCGCTTCGACGGGATCGGAACCCGTTGGGAAATCTCCACCCCCCGTCCGCTTGACGCCAGCGTCCGTGCCCGGCTGCTCGCCTTGGTGGAGCGGTACGACGGCGACTGGTCCCGGTTTAGGTCCGATTCGACCGTCGGTGCCATGGCCCGCCAGCCCGGGCGGTATGAGCTGCCGCCGGAAGCGGCGGACCTTGGCCGGCTGTACCGCTCGCTGTATGAGGTCACCGGCGGTGCAATGACGCCGCTGATCGGTGGCAGCCTGGAGCGCCTCGGGTACGACGCCGCCTATTCCCTGCGGCCGGCAGGGAACGCGCTTCCGGCACCCCGCTGGGAGGACGTCCTGACGTGGGACGGCAACGTGCTCACCACGACCGCTCCCCTGGTCCTGGACATCGGTGCCGCCGGTAAGGGGCAGCTGGTGGACCTTCTCGCTATTGAGCTGCGCTCCTGCGGCGTGGACTCCTTCGTGATTGACGCCAGCGGCGACCTGCTGCACCGCGGGCCTGATCCGGTCTCCGTGGCGTTGGAGCACCCGTACGATCCGGCGAGGGCCATCGGGACCGTGCCGCTGGCAGGCGGCGCATTGTGCGCGTCAGCCTCAAACAGACGGGCGTGGGGCGACGGCCTGCACCATGTGCTCGATGGCGCAACAGGGCTGCCCGTCAGTACGGCGGTAGCCACGTGGACCATGGCAGAAAGCACCGTAGTTGCCGATGCCCTGGCCACCGCCCTGTTCTTTGTTCCGGGCAAAGAATTGGAACGGAGTTTCGATTTTTCCTGGCTGACGGTTTTTTCTGATGGAAGCGCTGCCTACTCGGACGGATTTGAAGGGACACTGTTCTCATGAGCCCCGTTGACGCCCCCAAGGCAACTGCCGTTTTCACTGCCGGCCGGCTGGACACCCTGCTGGGCAAGTACACGATGTACCGGCTGATCCTGCTGGTGCTGGCAGCCCTTGCCACGTACAGCCTTCTGCTGAATGCCCTTGGCTGGCTCACTTTCGGCATCCCGCAGATGCTGGTGCACTTGATGCTGTGCCTTGGCCTGACCTACGTGTCCAACCGAGGGCTGGCTGCCCTTTTCCACGTCCGCCCGCATTCCGAGTCGTCGCTGATCACCGGCCTGCTCCTGTACTTCCTCTTCTGGCCCTCCTTTATGCCCCTGGATATGGCGGGAGTGGCCTTGGCCTGTGTGCTGGCCTCCGCCTCGAAATACGCGCTGGCCTGGCGTGGCCGGCACATCTTCAACCCCGCCGCCGCCGGGGCGTTTGTCACCGGGCTGACGGGGCTGAACATCGCAACGTGGTGGGCCGCCACGCCTGCCATGCTGTGGCTGCTGGTTCCGGGCGTCCTCCTGGTGCTCTACCGGACGCGTAAGTTGCTCATGGCGGCCGTGTTCCTTGTGGTTGCCACATCAATTGTGAGCGCTGAGCTGCTGCAGGCAGGGCTTACCCTGGGCAGCGCACTCTGGCAGGCCCTGGCGCAGCGGCCGCTGCTGTTCTTCGTCGGCTTTATGCTGACGGAGCCGCTCACCCTCGCTCCACGCCGCTGGCAGCAGCTCGCGCTCGCCGCACTGGTTGGTGTGGTGTTCGCAGTGCCGTACAACTTCAGCTTCATCGCCAACTCGCCGGAGCTGGCCCTGCTGGTCGGCAACCTGCTGGCGTTCCTTGTGGGCCAGCGCGGCGGGCTCAGGCTCCGGTTCGCTGGCTCCCGCCCTCTGACGCCCAGCACCACAGAGTTCGCCTTTGAACCGTCCCGGCCCGTCCGGTTTGTGCCGGGACAGTACATGGAACTGGATCTGCCGCACGCCAAGTCTGACGGTAAAGGCCGACGCCGGGTGTTCAGTTTGACCAGCGCCCCCGGTTCGGGGACGGTGAAGTTTGGCGTCCGGACGGCGGAGCCCCTGTCCGCGGCGAAGAAAGTCCTGCTGGACCTGAAGCCTGGTGATGAGGTGGCCGCCACATCCGTGGGCGGAGATTTTGTCTTGCCCCGCGATCCCCGGGCCCCCGTCCTCCTGATAGCCGCGGGCATCGGTATCACGCCCTATCTTGCGCAGCTGGCTTCCGGCGCCGCGCAGGACCGGGACGTGGTTCTCCTGCTGCTGGCGCGCAACGCTGCCGAAATTGCCTACACTGCCGAGCTGCAGGCGTCCGGGGCGCGCATCCTGGCACGCCTCGCAGACGGTTCGGTCCCGCCGTCGTTCATCACCGATGCCGGGACGCTGGAATCCGGGGGCGCTTCAGCTGGCGCCCGTCTGGACGGAGATTCCCTGAAGGCCCTCGTTCCCGACATTGCCGGCCGGGCTGTCTACATCTCCGGGTCCCCTGCGAGCGTCGCATCGCTGCGCCGTGCAGCCCATAAGGCCGGCTCGCGCCGGGTATACGTGGACTCTTTTTCGGGCTACTGAGCAGGGCCGTTTTTCCTTGCAGGCACCTTCCTGCTAAGCTCTAGGACGTCCCGCTGGCAACGGCAGGATCCCTGAATTGCCCTCGTAGCTCAGGGGATAGAGCGTCTGCCTCCGGAGCAGAAGGTCGTTGGTTCGATTCCAATCGAGGGCACAGATAAAAACCCCGCCACTTCAAGGAAGTGGCGGGGTTTTTGCTTGCTCTCTTGACAGCGCTTGATGGTTATGCATGACCTCCGATGACCACCTTTTCCCAACGTCGATGTCGCTTTTATGTCACCTACGATGTCAGTGTGGCTGTGACGGGCATGGATTATCGAGGGGCCGCGCCGTGCGCCTCACTGCTTTGAATTTCTTGGCTGGCAAGCAAGGCTGCCCCAGGCCGCTGGGGCTTACATAACATCCATTCGTGGCGTTGGCGGAAGGCGTCGGGGCTTCGCTCGGGAAATGGGGCCCCTGTCCTTGCGCTCTTCGTGGCAATCGCGTGCTCGCCCGACCTCGGAAAACACGCTTCTCCTCGAACTTCCGACTGAAAATCGAAAGGTCACCGGATCGACGCCGGTCGGAGCCACCAGCTAGAACCCCGTAGTTCCCAGTGTTTGCATGGGAACTACGGGGTTTTTTCTTGCCCAGTGGAACTGAGGATTCAGCCTGGATCAGCCGCGGTCAGCCAAGTTCTGGGGTGGCCCTCTGGTATTCCCTTGGTAGGTGACCCCCCCGGCTGCGCCGGGAGGCATCCAGCCCTGGCGCCATCCAAGTGAGCCGTGCCGCCCGCGCGGCGAGCCGCGGGATAGGACGGGTCATCGGGCTCCTGAGAGCCGTTCGTTCGCGACGCGCGAAGGGCGCCATAATCGTCGATGGTTTAGATCCAGCCCGATGTCCCTGGCGAGAGGCCGGGGAGTACAAGATGGCAACCGGGATCGCCTCTCCGCCCGTCCCTGCATGATTGAACCCTCGATGAGCCATATCATCAGTAGTACCGGCGCGAGCCGGTTCTCTAATGCCTGACTTGCCACTGGGGGCCTCTGTGTCGACTACTTTTGACCAACTTCTTGATTCGTACCGAGACCTTGCGGATTCGGAACGGATGAAGGGCAGCTACTTTGAGCAGTTAATCGAGCAGTACTTGGAGCACGACGGCGTCCAGGCACCCCAGTACACAAACGTCTGGCTATGGCGGGACTGGCCGGGCCGTAACGGGAAGCCGGACACCGGCATCGATCTGGTGGCCGAGCGTGCCGACGGTGGGATCACGGCGATCCAGTGCAAGTTCTACGCCGAGACGCACAACATGCAGAAAAGCGACATCGACTCGTTCATCTCAGCCTCGGGCAAGGAACCGTTCACCCACCGGCTTGTCGTGTCCACCACCTCGAAGTGGACTCAGAACGCCGAGGAAATGCTGGACAATCAGCACATACCGGTCCAGCGCATCGGCCTCTCCGATTTCCGGCACTCTAATATCGACTGGTCCACATATGAGCTGACCGACCCCTCAAAGGCTCCCAAGCTGCACGATAAGAAGCAGCTCCGTCCGCACCAGCACGACGCCGTCACCGCCACGATGAAGGGCTTCATCGACAACAACCGCGGCAAACTCATAATGGCCTGCGGCACCGGCAAGACCTTCACAGCGCTCAAGGTGGCCGAACGCTTCGCCGAGATGGAAGGCCACGCCCGCATCCTCTTCCTGGTCCCGTCCCTGGCACTGATGTCCCAGTCGTTGAAGGAATGGTCGGACGAGACCGAGCAGCCGATACACGCCTACGCTGTTTGCTCGGACGTAAAGGTCGGCCGGCAGAAGAACTCGGACCTGACGGATGTTGCCATCCACGACCTGCAGATCCCGGCCACCACTGACGGCAAGACTCTGGTCGATGCCATGGGCAAGAAGGAACTGGACGAGGGCATGACCGTCGTCTTCTCCACCTACCAATCTATCGACGCCGTCGCCCAGGCCCAGCAGGCGGGCCTGCCCGACTTCGACCTCATCATCTGTGATGAAGCCCACCGCACCACCGGCGCCACCCTGGCGGGCACCGAGGAATCGCACTTCGTCAAGGTCCACCGCAATGACGTCATTGCCGGCGGCAAGCGGCTGTATATGACGGCAACGCCGCGCCTCTTCAACGACGACACTAAGAACGCGGCCATCGAGAAGGACGCCATCCTGTGCTCTATGGATGACGAATCCATGTACGGCCCGGTGTTCTACCGTATCGGCTTCGGTGAAGCCGTCACCAAAAAGCTCCTGGCGGACTACAAAGTCCTGGTCTTGGGAGTCGAAGAGACCCAGGTGGTTTCCTCCTTCCAGGACCAGCTCGCTGACTCCAACATGGAGCTGAACATCGACGACGTCGCCAAGCTGATCGGCTGCTGGAACGGCCTAGCCAAGCGCCGCTCCGGAGTGCACGAGACCTCCTTCGGCAACGACCTTGCCCCGATGCAGCGGGCCGTCGCATTCAACCGCGACATCAAGTCCTCCAAACTAGTCGAGTCCGAGTTTGAGGACCTTGTACGAGTGCATCTGACCAACCTGGACAACGACGACCACACCGACGACCTCAAGGTCCAGGTCAAGCACATCGACGGTGGCTTCAACGCTGTCGCCCGTGCCGAACGCCTGGACTGGCTTAAGGAAGACTTCAACCACGACGGGGGCCAGCCCACGTGTCGGATCCTCACCAATGCCCGCTGCCTCACCGAAGGCGTCGACGTGCCCTCGCTGGATGCCGTGATGTTCCTGAACCCGCGTAATTCCATGGTGGACGTGATTCAGGCTGTTGGACGGGTCATGCGAATCGCCAAGGGCAAACAGTTCGGCTACATCGTGCTGCCCATCGCCATCCCGGAGGGCATGTCCACCTCCGAAGCGCTAAAGGACAACACCCGCTACAAGGTGGTCTGGCAGGTCCTTCAGGCCCTCCGCGCCCACGACGAGCGGATGGATGCATCGATCAACCAGATCGAGCTCAACCATAACGCGCCTGAGTCCATCGTGATCGAGACGGTGGACCTGGTGCCGAAGAAAAAGAAGGGCCCAGGTATCGGCGATCCGGAGCACGTTGAACCGGAGGACAAGGACTGGGAACAGGGCACGCTCCAGTTTCCGGTGGCGGACTGGAAGGACGCCGTCTACGCGAAGATCGTGGACAAATGCGGCAGCCGGATGTACTGGGAGGACTGGTCTAAGGACATCGCGGACATCGCCAACAAGCACATTGTCCTGATTAACAACCTGCTCGAACAGGCTGACAGCGACCACCGCAAAGCATTCAATGACTTCATCCAAGGCCTGCAGGAGAACCTGAACCCGGACATCGACCAGGCCCAGGCCGTGGAAATGCTCGCCCAGCACCTGGTCACCAAGCCCGTGTTTGACGCCATGTTTACCGACTCCAACTTCACCGAACACAACCCGGTGTCCCTCGCGATGCAGAACATACTCAGCCAGCTTGATGACCACTCGGCCTTCGAGAAGGAGCGCGCCGGTCTGGAGAAGTTCTACGACTCCGTCCGCGCCCGGGTGAAGTCCATCGACAACGCGGCCGCCAAACAGAAGATCATTCTGGAGCTCTACGACAACTTCTTTCGCAACGCCTTCCCCCGGGTTGCTGACCGGCTCGGCATCGTGTTCACCCCCGTACCCATTGTCGACTACATCCTTCGGTCGGCGGACGCCGCGCTGCGGCTGGAGTTCGGCAAATCCCTTTCCGACGAAGGCGTCTCCATCCTCGAGCCTTTCGTTGGCACCGGGACTTTTGTCACCCGGCTGCTGCAGTCCGGACTGATCAAACCGGAGGATCTGCATCGGAAATACACCCGGGAACTCTTCGCCAACGAGATCGTGCTGCTGAGTTACTACATTGCAGCGATCAACATCGAGACCGTTTTTGCGGAAGAGTCCGCACGGCACGGCCTCCACAATGGTTACGTCCCTTTCGACGGCATCGCCCTGACCGACACGTTCCAGCTCAACGAGTCCGACGGCCAGGTAGAATCGAGCGAGTTCTTTCCGGAAAACTCGGAGCGGGTGAAACGCCAGAAGAACGCCGAGATTCAAGTCATCGTCATGAATCCACCTTATTCGGCGGGGCAGACCAGCGCTAACGACAACAACCAAAACCAGGCTTACCCGGTCTTAGATGCTTCCATCTCTAGTACATATGCCAAGCTTTCCAGTGCATCCTCCACCAAGAACCTGATGGACTCCTTTATCCGAGGGATTCGCTGGGCTTCCAATCGTATTAAGCAAGACGGCGTGATCGCTTTCGTTTCCAACGGCAGCTTCATCGATGCGAACGCAATGGATGGTATCCGCAAGACATTTGCCACAGAGTTCAGCAGGATCTTCGTCTACGACCTCCGTGGCGGGATCCGTGGCCGAAGCGGAGACGCCGCGAAACGCGAAGGCGGCAATGTTTTTCCGATCATGACCCCAGTCGCGGTCTGCGTTTTGATCAAGAATTCCGCCCACACTGGTCCCGCCGATATTCAATTTCGGGACATCGGCGACTACCAGTCCCGCGAACAGAAGCTTGATACGCTCTCGATCGAAGAGTCGCTCGAAGGCACCGACTGGGAAACGATCACACCCAATGGGCACGGCGACTGGATCAACCATCGCGACGAACGCTACGACGACTTCCAACCCGTCGGAGACAAAGCCACTAAAGGTAAGACAGCCACCCACGCCATTTTTCAGAACTATTCCCTTGGGCTTGCCACGGGCAGGGACTCCTGGGTCACCGGATTCGGTAGAACCAGCGTGGAGTCCAATGTGAAAAGGATGATGGGCCACTTTAATTCCGAGTCAGCTCGGTTGCATGGGAACCCGTCCGCTACGCTCAACTTGGATCCAATGCTCATTAGTTGGAGTGCGAATCTGGGCGAGGATCTGGCTCGCCGCAGGCTTCTACAATTTTCTGCATCAAGAGTGGTGCAGATTGCTTACAGGCCGTTTTGCCGGCAGATCTGCTACTTCGATCGGGCAGTGAACACCAGGGTCTATCAGCTGCCGAAGTTGTTTCCCACGCCATCCCACACGAACATTGTTATCACCACCAATGCGGATCGGCGGAAGGCGTCGGAAGCCCTAATCGTCGCGGCGCTCCCGGACCTGCATTTCAATGGTGACAGTCAATGCTTCAGCCTCTACACCTACGAGCCTGTCCCCGAAGGCGAGCTCCCGTTGACGAATGGAAACGCCACAGTCGTCGATGGTTATGTGCGTAGGGAGAACATCACCGATGCGACACTGGCTACTTACCGAGGCTTCTACGAAGACGCCATCAACAAGGAAGACATCTTCTACTACGTTTATGGCGTGCTGCACAGCCTGACATACAAGGAGACGTACAAGGCTGACCTGATGAAGATGCTGCCACGGATCCCGAAGGTAAAGGGCTTCTGGGGTTTCAGTAAAGCTGGCCGCCAGCTCGCCGACCTCCACCTCAACTACGAAACTGTTGAGCCCTACGCGCTCGAGGAGATCGTCCAAGGCGAACCTGCCGGCGACCTCCACGACTTCTACCGCGTGAACAGGTTGTCCTTCGGTGCCCGCAAGGACCGCTCACGGATTATCTACAACCAGCGGATCACGCTCGCTGGAATCCCGGATGAGGCGTACGAATACCAGGTCAACGGCAAGTCTGCCCTCGAGTGGATCATCGACCGCTACCAAGTCAGCACCCACAAGGACTCGCAGATAACCAATGACCCCAACGACTACTGCCGCGAGATCGGCAACCCCCGTTACATCTTGGACCTCATCAAGCGCATCGTCGCAGTATCGGTAGAGACTAACAAGATCGTTGAAGCGTTACCTGAACTCGAGATCTTGGAATAAGGACAGTCGCAGTTAGCTGAAGCTATGAGCAGCGACCGGGAAAGGTCGTCCGGGATGATCTCCGTAAGAAATACCCGGACCACCCCAGTACCAGCGGTGGGTGCTAAATGAAGCCCAGCCCGCTGACGTTCGTGCCAACGTCCCTCGAAAGCATTGACTATTCGCGCCTGATGCCAGCCATGCCCAGACACCCTAGCACTTCCGGAGCACCATTCTAGAAGGCCTTGATTGTGCTCTTAGTTCGCATAACGGTCCCTTCGAAGCCCGGTTTGGCGGCCTGTAGCTCATTCCGGTGACGAGGCAGTTGACCGTGCCGCCTCAATGACAAAGTTGGTGGCGGGGCTAAGTTCATTGCGGCCATGAGGACCGGTCCGCCGCTGCCCTTCCGTATTGCGCGGCGCGGACTAAGTGCGGAATGTCGGGGACTTGTGGTGGGATTAGTGCCTGGCATCGAAGTCGATGCGGCATAAGCCACAGTGGAAGCGGGCGCAGTCCTCGGGAGGGGGTAGAGCCCTGCTACTCACACGAGAGGATAATAGTGGACAACGTCACGACGAGACTTTGCGGGCGCGAGCTGGCGTCCATCCGCGTCCAGGTCGAGAACGATTTGCGAGAGAGCGCACTCAAGAGTTTGGATGAGCGTGGTAGCGCACAGGAGTTGGTTCGACAGCAGTACACTGGCCGCTACCCCTTCGAGCTGCTGCAGAACGCCAACGACGCCTCACGTGACACCGGCACACGCGGCCGCGCACACTTTCTCCTGACCGAAACCGCCTTGATCGTAGCCGACAACGGTTCCGGGTTTGGGGATCCGCAGGTCGAAGCCATCTGCTCGCTCGGAAGATCTTCCAAGGGCCCGGGCGAATCGGTCGGTCACAAGGGGCTTGGGTTTAAGTCCGTTGGGGAGATCACCGATCATCCGCAGATCGTCTCTGCTCTGTCTTCATTCCAGTTCAATGGCGCGCGGGTGAGTGCTGCTGTCAGCGAGTTTCTCGGCTCGTTGCCAGCGCGTCAGAAGCTGCCGATCTACGCCTTCCCGTTCCCTGTCGAGCAGGCGGACCTCGAACCCGATGCTGCCGCTATCGACACGCTGCGCGCGATTGGCTTTACGACGGTCATCCGTCTCCCCTTCCGAGACGGCGTCGAACGGTCGACGGTTGAAGAGGATCTTCTTGAGAACCTCGCGTCTCGGCTGCTGCTCTTTCTGCCGCACGTTGATCATCTGGAGCTGGAAGGCACATGCGGCGACTTCTCGTCTGAGATCGTCCGCAACCCGGACGCCGACGCCGAGCACGTCCTGCTCGAAACCAACAGCCGCGCCGAAGAGTGGTTCATCTATCGAGGGTCTGTAGCCCCAGACCCTGCAGTGCTCGAACCCCTCGGGGAATCGTGGAAGGAGATAGACGAGGTTCGCTTCGCCATCGCTGTGCCGGTGGACGGACATGGCCAGCCGCGCGTCGACGAGACATTCCCACTGCACGTCTACTTCCCGACCGACGAACAGCCAGGGCTGCACATGGCCGTCCACGCCGAGTGGATGCTGAGCATGGACCGACGTCTGATCGCGACTACGCCTGAAGCGGCGCAGTTCAACCGCATGCTGGTCCGAGCCATGGCGGATCATCTCAGGTCGACAGTCGCTCCAGATCTGGTCCGGCGGACTCAGGCGAGTTCGGCCGCAATCGAGGCACTGGTTCCAGCTATCAACCCCCCAGCCGGCGCGGGCGGAACCGCCATACGCAAGCGCTGGACCGAAGCGCTGCTCGATTCACCGTTCCTGCCCGCTGCCGACGGTTCATTGCGGCGTCCCGCAGATATCCGTCTCCTGCCGCGAAGCCTGCCGGATCCCGCCAAGGCGCATGAGTTGACCAACCTCGACCCAGCCCACACGCTGCGTCCGGACGTCGAACGGCTCGTTGCGATCAAGACCTTCCTCGCTGGTGCGCCTGACACCGATGAGATGGGGGTTGGTGAGTTCATCGCGCTACTGACAGCGCCGACACGAGAAACTGCCGAGAACTACTACCGCTTCCTAGCGGAGTGGCGCGAGGCAGTCGGGACCAAAATCGTCAACGAACTCAAGAAGGCTCCGATAGTCCTGGGTACTGCGGGGCAGATGCTGACGCCAACCACGGACACCATCTTCTTCCCACGGGAACGCGGTGAAGTCACCATTCCGGAAAACCTGCCGGTTCCCATCGCGTTTGTCCCCGACGCGGAGGACGTGCAGAAACTCCTCCGCGATCTAGGGATCAAGCCATTCGAGTGGCGCGAACTCATCCGCGAGTTCCTGATCAAGATTCTGAGCGATCCCGAGGCCGATCCCCATGCACGGGATGGCGCCATAGCCGGTCTGCGGGCCTATCGGCAGGTACGGCTACAGGGCAACGAAGATCTTGAGCCGGTGCTAGGGCGAGTGCTCCTTCCTGCCCGAACGGCAGACGGCTCCGTCCACGAGCTGCGTCCAGCAGCCGAGATCTACTTCAATGCACCGTGGTCTGGTTCCGATGAGTTGGAAGTCATCTACGGTCCCTTCGGCGAGGTAGAGTTCCTCGACATCGAGCCGCCGGAGGAGTCCGAACGTCGCCAGGACGACTTTGACTTCTATCGCATGCTCGGCGTGGTTGCGTATCCGCGCCTCGACGTTGCCAAGCCAGCTGAGACGTACGGCTACATGGTCAATAGCGGTAGGCATCCCCACCGCGGCGGGCTTTTCCGGGAGTGGTTCGAGCTGCCCGAGGTCAAGGCAGCAACGCAGTGCCCACAGGGCCATACCCAGTCTCAGCAACTGCGAGAGTCTTACCGCCTTGACCGCCTCGAAGAACTCATCGCGTCCAAGGAACCGGTCCGGCTCATGGCGCTCTGGAACCAGCTTGCCCGGCGGTGGGGCTCGGTCTACGAGGACGGCCTGCAGGCTCTCTTCTACTGCGTCCACGGCAGCCATGTCGGCGATCGTGGCCGTCCCGCGCCTTCTCTGTTTGCCTACACGCTGCGGTCTCATGCGTGGGTAGCGGTCGACCGAGGCAACGTGCCAGATCTCGTCCGTCCGTCGGAGGCGTGGATCGAGGCTGCGCAAACGCCGCGCCGAATCCAGGAGCGCATCCCGCGAATCAGCGAGGCGATGTACCAAACCCATGGCGGCGCCGGCCTGGCCGCAGTGCTGCATCTCACGGACGCCGGCCGTCCGCGTGTCGCTGACCTGCTGGTGCTGCTGGAGAGCATCGCCGATGAGGCCGACGCGGCCGAGGACACGAACCGTGAGATCGACCAGGGCGCACGCTGGGTCCAGCGCACCTTGCACGATGTACTCCGGGACGAGCCAGAGCCACACTCTGCACCAGAAACTGTGAGGCTACTGGCCAGCCAAGACGGCGTCACACAGTTCGTGGCGCAGCCACCCTATGCCGACGATCCGCTGCTTCGGGACACTTTCGAGAAGCAGCGCCCACTGCTCTCCGCCGAGGCCGGATTGACGAAGCTGACCCGCTACCTCGCGCTGGCCAGGCTCGACGACGCCGTTATCACCTCGGCACTTGCTTTCGGAGAGGACCACGGCGCGGTCTACGACGACGTAAGGCGGCGCATCAACAACATCAAGCCGTACCTATTTGCGCTGGTGCGTGCCGAGAACTCGAGCGCCGAGAACCGAGTCCGCCCAGCGCTCCGGAAGCTAGAACTCGTCGTCTGCGAACGGCTGGTCCTCACGTATGAGTACGACGGCACTAAGGTCTTCCGCGAGGATGCCGTCTGCTACATCGCGAGCCGTTCTGAGAAACGAAGCCGCCGCACGATCAATGTCGGCACGGCCTACCTTGAACTCGACCCGGCAACCGGCCAGCCGCACTGGTTCCCACTCGGACGACAACTGGCCCAGTACTTGAACGTGCCGACCCTATCCGATGCGTTCACCATGCTGCTAACGGCCTCCGCCGACGACCGTCAGCGCATGATGGCCGACCGCCAGATCCAGCCACAGGACATCACGGAGGCCCGCCGGCTGCTCAATCTGGCGCAGGAGGACGAGGAGGAACTCACTAACGTCCTCGATTCGCTCCTGCTCGAGCCGAGTGACGAGGACGAAGGTTTTTTGCTTGGCATGGCTGCGCTGGCAACAAGTCAAGCGGGAGACGTCTCGGAGCAGGTCCCGGAGACCAGCAGCAGCACGAACGACCCGAGGGACAATGAGTCGGCCGAGGACGTACAGGAGGCGGCGAGCAAGCCCTCGCCTAAGATTCCCCCACCGCCTGTCGACTTCTCGGCTGTCAGCATCGTTAATGGCGTACCGCCCAAGTCCGGGGATTCCGGCGCTACCAAGCAGAACGGTCACCAAGGAGGCGGCTACAGCACGGCGCCGAGCATTCACATCGAGCAAGAGAATCGCCGCATCGGCAAACGTGGCGAAGAGGTGGTGTACCACGCTGAACGTCAACGATTGAAGAAGCACGGCAAGAACCCCGACTCGGTTCGCTGGGTGTCCAAGGTCGACGAGCTGTCGCCGTTCGACATGACCAGCGTTGATGAAGACGACCAGCTGATCTACATTGAAGTCAAATCGACGAACGGCGCCGATCCCACGGAGGCGTTCTACATTTCGCGCGGCGAGCTGATCGAGGCCACGGTGCGCCGGAGTCGGTACTACATCTATCGGGTGACTGACGTCGACGCCGCAGTGCCAACGATCACGAGGTGGGCAGATCCGCTTGGATTGATCAAGGATGGCAAAGGGCACTTGCTGCTTGCGAAGGCGCAGATGACGCTCCGCTCTGGTGGGTGACGCCGAGGATGAGCGACGAAGGACTTCAAGTAGTCTCGGTCCAGCCCGGAGCGGCGCTAAACCCGGGTTCTGAAAAAGATATCGTCTACTTACGACGTGGTCTCATCAACCAATCGTTTTATCCTTATCGCGTTCAGCCCATCACACACAGTGCACGCGGTTGCTTTGGCCGATCTTCCTGACCGATAGGCTTCAGCCATGGTGGATTCGAAGGGACTCTCTAGGGAATACGAGAGCGCGGTGGCAGATGTTGTCGGCTTTCTCGCCGGAGGTGAGGTGACGGTCGAGCGAGACGTATACCTCCCGGGGAGGCAGTCCGACACGCCTCGACAGATCGACATTCTCGTTCGCGGACCAATGTTTGGTCTCAGCGAAGCAACCTTGGTTATCGATTGCAAGCGCTATAGCAAGAAGTTGGATGTCAACGATGTCGGGCAATTCGCGCAGGCCCTGGCCGATGTGGGCGCCGTTGCCGGGTGGATTGTCAGCACCAAAGGAGCTTCGCGGGCCGCTCAACAACTCGCGAGCCGACAGCGGGGTATACGGACCGAGATTATGTCTATCGAGGAACTCCTCGGGTGGTCGCCGCCCGGAACGCGACACGTGACGTTGGGGGTCCCCCAGGCACACCTTGACAGGGCGCTCGTCATCACACGGAAGGCAGGTTTCCGTGTAACCCGCGACGCTAGCCCTCAAGAGAAGGCGGCTACCGAGGGCGAGATCCTGCTGAACGCCTACCGCCACTACGGAATGCAGGAGCATGAGAAACACCGACAAGATTGCACCGACTTGGTCCGGCGCCTTGAAGCAGGCGGCATCACACCGCTCCGGGAGATCGGTAATGGAGTTGTCGCCGCGGGAGGTACTCCGGCCCACCGCTGGCTGTCAGTGACCCGCCACGGAGCGGATCTCGGTGTAAAAGTACTCGCTGCTACTGAAAGCGATATTCAACGCGAGCTGGACTCAATAGCGCAATTCTGGGACGATGACTCATTCGTGAGAGCTGGGTTGGATGTTGTCCGTCCTGAGCCTTGGCCGATACCAGGGCTCTTCCAAGAGAGGATTCGTAGCAGCGGGTAATCCTCCCCCGCTGGCTGACTTCAAAAAGGAACGGGACATGGCGCGGCGTTGGCCTCCTTGTCATTCCTTTTTGTGTCATCCAACCCTTATGGTCCCAAGCGACAGGAGGTTGGTCATGCCCACGTGATAACTGACATTATCGTGTGCTATTCCGGCTGGTTTTTACGGACTGTCTCAAGATGAGGCAATGCGGGCAACTCGCCTGGGCCCGGTATCGAGCCCGAAGACGGCAGTAACGAGCAACCTACGTCGCCCCGTCGATCAATTTTGCTCGGGGGCGAACGCTTGGCTTAGCCGAACCGCGTGTCTGAGCATCGTGGAAGACGGAGCAGACGTATCGGCGAATACGATGAAGCCCATGTCGACACCGAACAAGCCGTCACCGCGCTTCCTCACCATTGATCAGATAGCCAACGAACTCAACGTCGGTTTGCCTCAAGTTCGGGCGCTGCTCAAGAGCGGGGAGTTGCGGGCCATCCAAATCGGCGCTCGGGGACAATGGAGAATAGGCGTGCAGGACTTTGAGAACTACATAATTGAGGCGTACCGTCAAACAGCCGAACGAATTGAAGCTGGACTAGTCGAAGAATTACCGGTTGAGACCGAGGCATGAAGAGACTACGCAGTTCAATCCACACACCCCAGTAATGATCCACCTAGAGGACCAGCCCATGAGAGGACTCGTGCGCAGTGTCCAGAGTGGGCGATATGTCCGCACTCGCTGTGGACGAACGGAGTCCGGTGAAGCGGGCGCATGGAAGTGTCAGTCACCGTCTGAGTCGGTTTTTGGCAGCTCGTTCAACCAGAACCGGCACATAATCCCGGATCGGTCCGTCTAGCGCGTTGACTTCTTCGCTGACGATCTCCTCAACTACCGAGCGCGGCTTGTCGGGAAACCGCTGCGCCAACCAATCAATGACGTGCGCCATTGCCTGAACTTCATTGTCCGTAGCCATCCACTCAGTTTCACCCCGACAATTGGTGGCGTCAACGGAAAGTTGAACCCACCCAACTCCGCCCCATAACCAGACGTGCCGTGGCCGCCTGACGCCGTTCGGCTCCGCAGGCTTTCATGCATCCGATGCAATTCTGCAAGGTCGAAACGAATGTCGGCCTTCACGAGTACACTGAAATCAATCGAACATATATTCGAATAAGGGTGTGTTGTGGGCGTTATTGTCGGTCCCCGTGTGATAGACGCGGGCGTGTCGTTGTTGTCGGTGCTGATCTCACCTGTGCCCGTGGCGGCAGGGTTTCCGTCGCCGGCTCAGGACTATTTTGATGGCCGGATCGATCTGAACGTGCACCTGATCAAGGACATCACCAGCACGTACGTGGTGAGGGTGTCCGGGGACTCGATGGAAGGCGCGGGGATCAGTGACGGCGATGAACTGATCGTGAACCGGGCCCTGGAGCCGCGGGACGGGTGCGTGGTCGTCGCGGTCCTGGACGGGGAACTGACCGTCAAGCGGCTGCGAATCACGCCCAGCGGTGTGGTGCTGCAGGCCGAAAACCCTGCGTACGCGGACATACGGGTGCCCAGCCTGAGCGAACTGACCGTCTGGGGTGTCGCGACCAGGTGCCTTCATCATGTCTAAGCCTGCTGTGATGCGGCGGATGCCGCAGATCGCGCACGTGGATGTGAACTGCTTCTACGCGTCCGCGGAGCGGGCGTTCGACCCCTCGCTAGAGGGGCGGCCGGTCGTTGTGTTGTCCAATAACGATGGCTGCGCCGTCACCCGCTCCCCCGAAGCTAAAGCGCTGGGCATTCCCATGGGTGAGCCGTGGTTCAAGCTCGCCCCACGGGCCAAGGAATGGGGCCTGGTTGCACTCTCCAGTAACTATGAGCTCTACGGGGACATCAGCGCCCGGGTCATGGAACTCCTGGGGCGGTACTCGGCCTGGCTGGAGGTCTACAGCATCGACGAGGCCTTCCTCGGCGTCAAAGGCACCCCCGACGAACTGCTCACCCTGGGCCGGGCGATGAAGACCACCGTCCGGCGGAACGTCGGAGTCCCGGTCTGCGTCGGGATCGCCGCCACCAAGACTCTGGCGAAACTGGCCAACAAATGGGCAAAGAACAACCCCGGCTTCGGCGGGGTCTGCCACTGGGACTCCATCCCCGCCCACGAACGCGAAGGGCTTATGGGCCGCCTGTCCGTGGTGGAGATCTGGGGCGTCGCGACCCGGCTGACCAAACGCCTGAACGTCATGGGCATTTTTTCGATCCTCGACCTGTCCAAGGCCGACCCGGTAATGATCCGGGACCGATTCTCCGTCGTCATGATGCGCACCGTCCTGGAACTCCAAGGCACCCCCTGCATCCCGATGGAGGAAGAACGCATCGGCCGGGACCAGCTGATCTTCTCGCGCTCCTTCGCCAAACCCATCACCACCACAGCCGGGATCCGGCAGGTCATGAGCGTCTACGGGCAGCAAGCCTCCGCCCGTTTAGCCAAACACGGGCTGCAGGCCAAAGTCCTCACCGCTTTTGCGGGCACGTCGCACTTCAACCCCAAAGACACCTCCTACCCGTCGGTCTGTGTCCCGCTGCCGATGCCCACCGCGGACCCGGTGATCCTGACCAAGGCCGCCCACGCACTCCTCCCCTACATCAACGAGGGCATCCGGTACGCGAGGGCCGGGATCATGGTCACCGACCTGCGGCCCACCGGAAACCAGGCGCCGCTGGCCCTGTTCGAGAACCCGCACGAGGAACGCCACGTCGGAACCCTCCTTGAAGACGTCACCAAAAAGTACGGCCGCGGCTCCATCGGTCTGGGTTACGGCGGAATCCGTGGCGGGCCGGACTGGACCATGAAACGGGACATGCTCTCCCCCCGCTACACCACCCACTGGGACGAACTCCCCCTCGTCAAAGCCGCCTAAGACACCAACCCCCACGACCGCACTGCAGCATCACGAAAGAACGAACTCATGACCATCACGCAAGAAGCCCCCACACAGACCACCAAGGTGCGCCTCGCCTCGAAACGCACCGGTTATCTACCCCTAACGAGGTACGTTGTCCCTTCGCTAGAACTGCTGAGCTAGATCTCTCCCCGTTTGATCATGTATCTACACAACGCGTTGAAACTGCTGAAGGCGTCAATGCCCTGTGCAAGCTCGTCCGGAGATTCCCTCCGGGCCCTGCGCGTCCATGTTTCGATGCGCGCCCGAAGCTCCTGCGGCAGCCTACCGTCGGTACCGTCATTGTCGTCGGGCCCAAAGAGCGGAAAGCGCTTAGCCAAGGACCATTTCGCGTACGCGCTCAGTTCCTCAAGGCTCTCCATGCCCTGGGCATGCTCCATGGAATCCAGTGTTTGGGCGATGTTGAACAGATTATCGAACGCGACGTATGCACCGTGCATGACGCCTCCCAAATCCCACCACGCAACGATGTCGTCTTCGGTTACGCCCTCCCTCGCCCATCGTCCAGCGTGTTGGGCACGGATCGATTCCACGTAGAACGTGGTGTGTATGTCCGGGGCATGGGCGCGTCCAGTCATCATCCGCCCCATGGGGATGTTGATCCGATACAGACCCCTTTCCTCCGCGGTGCTGATCTCATCTCGGAGGGGTTCGTCGACTGCTTCAAGCGCATGTTGCAGGGACATGTCAGTCTTGGAAGCCAGCAGTTCAGCAAAGTATCTGACAATCAGCTTCGCGTACATGGTCTCCGTTGACATTGATCCCCATCCAGGTAGGCCGGCAGAAAGGCCGACGGCCCACTGATCTTCGAACATCCTACGGCGGCCAGTTTGATCGCGTCGGTAAATCACTCGCCGGAGCGGAGACGCAACTAGCGCGCCCTGCAATGGAGTCCTAGTCTGAACAGCACAAACGCAACTGGAGGGCAGATAACCTAGATCCGCGGGACCGGGTCCCTGCTGAGACCTTCACGCTGCGCCGTCAGCCCCTCGCCACGCAGTGGCTGCTCGAGTCCACCGACGACGGCAGCTGATGCCCTCCCCCATCATCGGCAGACCCGTGCCCGACCAGGTCTGGGAATCCATCAGAGCCGAGTTCACCCTGCCCTCCGTGGAACAGGTCCGGCGCCGGCTCGCCGAACTCATGGAAGACACCGATCCGGTGATGCGGCAGCTCGTTAGAGTCTTCATCCGCCAGGACACGTACTGCCCGGGCTTCCAGTTCCTCCCCGGCGGCCAGGTCCACCCCACCGTGGCGTCCCTGTTCCGGCACGCCCTGGAACTGAGGATCGCGCACAACTACTTCACCGTCTGGATGATCACACCCAGCAGAAACCTTAGCGGTGCTCGGCCTGTCGATTCACTGGGAAACCCCGCGCAGCTGCACAGCGTCCTGAAAAAGTTCGCGCGCCAGCTCGCCGATTCTTGATCTTATCGCTGCATCTTGTCCAACGGAATACCGCCCCTAGGTCCCCTCAGAAGATCCGTTCTGCTGGCTCTTCCCAGTCAAGGGCCAAGAGAAATGACAGGAGGAGCTGTCTTCTGTGGCTTGTCCGGACATAGGATGAGCGCACATGCGGCCACACTGAGGGGGACACGGACGTGAAGTTCAGGATGATCGGGGTGGCCGCGACTTGTATTGGATTGCTGCTCTCGGGGTGCGGAACGCCGGCCGCTGAGCCGACAGAGTCATCGGTGGCGCCTAAAAAAGTCCCGGCTGTTGCGGGTAAGCCGTTCTCGGAGGCCAGAAGCCTGGTCCGCACGGCCGAAATTGTCTACGAAGCGGTGGGCAGTGACGGCGTGAAGTTCACCGAGACGCCCGGGGACGCTGTCATCGTGGTCAGTTCGGATCCGGCGGCCGGTGAAGACCTTCAACCCGGCACCGCCGTGACGTTTAGAATCGACGGCACCCAGGCGGAAGCCACCGCGGCAGCCGCCGCGAAGCAAGCCGCCGCGAAGGAAGCCGCCGCGGCAGCGGCCGCGAAAGAAGCAGCGAGGGTTCGGTCATTGCGCTACAGCTTCAAATGCTCCGCTTCAGAGAGCGCCATCACGGCGAAGGACAACAAGTCATTCACGAAGCTTCAGGAGATCTGGGCCTCCCCAGACTTCGCACGGTTCAAGTCCTGTGACCTCCACGTCGGCGGCAAGTGGTACATGGACCGGTACGACCTGGAGCCTGATGAGGCGGCCGTTGTGAAGCAGATCGGCGCCGATGGCGGGGACGCCTCTGCACCGTACATGGCGTACGGGAGCGTTCTGCTGCTCTGCGCCGTGCCGCCCAAGGACGGGTGGGACCACCGGTACGGTGAATACCCCACAGGCCCGAAGATCAAAGCGGTGGCCAAGGCCGCCGCCGCGATGTGCCCGGATGCCCCGTTCGCAGCCGAGCTTGTCCGGGTCGCCGGTGGGATCGCGCCGGCGCCGAAGACCTCTATGTACGATGGCACGTACGTCGTCGGCAAAGACATCGCCGAAGGCGCCTACCAGGTGAGCGTGCCGGCGGGAGCCAACGGCGTCCATGACTGCTACTGGGAACGCACCGGCCCACAGGGCGCGACGATCGACAATGACTTCATCTCGTTCGCACCGCAGGCGCCGGTAGTCACCGTCTACGCAGGCGAAGGCTTCGTCAGCCGGAGCTGCGGAAGCTGGACCAAGGTCGACTGACCACTAGGCAAAGGAATGTCGTCGTCAGGGCCATGGCGTCTCGTCTCGCGCTTTTGACATAGCGGAACGCATCCAAGGGCGGTGGGCATCACCCGGCAGGCAGCACACGAACGCTGGAACAACCAAGGGCACAGCTAGGCACCTGAGGCGGCCCTGTCGCGTAGCGTTGGGCCATGAGCCTTCCCTACGATCACGCCATCCTCGCCGCGGTCGTGCTGACACGGATCGCGGCCGAAGAATCAGAAGGTCCCAGCGAAATGACCGGCCGAATGAGCGAATACATCGCGGGCCTCGGCGAACGCAACGGCCCCACCGCCGCCACAGAGCTGGCAATCGCCCTGGCACACCAGCAATTCATCGCCCTGGACACCCCGGCCAGACAGCTGAACGTCCCGGCGGGGCAGCTGCTGGATGCCTTGGAAGTGGAGCTGCTGGAAAGCCTCGATGACGGAAGTTAAGCGGGCCGCCCCGCATCCGGAATGGGTCCAGATGTTTCGGCAAGGCCTCACCACCACCAAAATCGCCACCAGAGCAGGTGTCGGCAAGAGCACTGTCCGCTACCACGTGGCCATTGCCGCCGCCGCGGAACCGTCCATCCGGGACGACCACCGCAAGGCGGCCCGTAGACCGCCGGTCACCCGCATCACCGAAGCCGGGCTGCAAAACCTCCACGACACCATCGCTCTGTACAAGGCCGAAGGCCGGCTTCCCTCATCGTCTTCGTCCACCGCACGGGAACGGTCCCTGGCCATATGGCTGGTCAGACGACGCCAGGACCACGACAGGGGAAACCTATCCCCCACCTACAGCGATGGCCTGAAGGAAATCCCCGGCTGGGAACAGCGAACCCGCAAAGACGACGACGAAAACCGCTGGAACCAACGCCTACAAGAGCTCATCGCCCACATGGCTGCCGGGAACAACTGGCCGCGCCACAAGAGAACGGACACGGAAGAAGAACGGGCCCTGGGCATGTGGCTGCACATCCAACGCATGAAGCACCGCCGAAACGAACTGGTCCAGGACAAAGAAACACAGCTGAACACGCTCCTTGCCGGCTGGCGGAACGGCCGGACACGCGGCCGCCCACCCGGATCCCCAAACATTTGAAGAGAATGACAGCAGCCGATCTTGACCTGCGCCCGGATCCTGTACCGCGTCTTCGACTGCAGGAGCCCAGACAACTCGGCCCGCCACTGGCATTCCGACATGTGAGATGGGTTGCAAGATTGGTTGCAGCGGCCTCGGGCTCCCAACTGCCCAGCTGGACTCGTCAAGTTCACTGCCTCGTACAGCTGCCGAGGTTGTCGCACCTACATGCCCACGTCGGGGTCTGTCTGCGCTGCCTTCTTGCGCCTGTACCACTGGACACCCTTGTATGCGCCATAGCTGGCGCCGGCGATAACCGCGATGCTGGCAATGACGAGCCACACCTTTTGCAAGTCGATCTCGTGCTGGACCTTGGCCGCTTCCTTGCTCGCCTGGAATGCTTGGAAGTGCGCCTCCGCCTGGGCCTGCGCGGCCTTCGTCGCGGCGCTCAGCGCTTGCTTGCGCGCCAAGATGTCCTCGCGCACCTTCGCGAGCCTTTCAGGCGCGGAGTCGAGAACTTCGGTGATGCTGGGGGCGAAGTGCGTCGTCTCCCAGAACCGGTGCGCGAATCCGCCGTATCCGTGGCCCCGAGTTCACTCCCTGGTCCGGTTACGTGAGGCGACATGAGTCTTGAAGCAATGCTGGCGCAAACTGAAAAAGTAAAATATCCGACGTCAAGGATTTGCTAGGGGTCGGAGACACGGTGTTACCCCACATCATCGGGGCGTGCGCCGCTGAACCAGCGGAAGCAAGCCGCGCAGAACGTCGAGGGCTCGGGGGCTTCGGTGAGCTTGACCGGAAAGCCATAGTCGCTCAGGCGCTGTGGTTCTGTGTAATAGAGCTTCTTGGTGTCCTTTTCGCAGAAGTACTCGCCGCCCCACAGGGAGATCTCGTGTACGGGATATTTCTGACGGGTCAGGTGTCCCAGCTCTTCGATTATTCGTTCCAAATGCGCAGCATTAGCGTCAGTCCTTTGCTCAATGCTAAAAGTTATCCGTCTGCCAGAATCAATCGATGAGCGCCTCAACTGAATCTGGGCTTGGCCATCGGAAGTGGACAACGCGGCGCTTTCCAAGATTCCAACAATGACGTCGGGCTCTCCGTCAGAAATCCGCCAACCTGACGTTGCTTCCCTGTATCGACTGCCAGCAAACATATTGAAGACTTCAAGTCCGGTGATCGGGGAATCACGGTCGGTCATTGCCGCGGGAATCTTCCAAGAGCCGAACCGTGGAGAAGCATTGAGATGGATCACAACTAGGCTAAGCCCGTCAAGATCGAAAACCAGCGACGGTCTTTCGTCAATCACGAAGTACGTCCCAGGCGCCCTTCGCAGCTCCGCTGATTCCCATGCCGACATAACGGTGGAGAAAGCCGGCGCGGTGGTTCTGTAATTATTAAGCGTCGTGCTGTGCCAGGCGTTCCGCCTGGCGGTGAGCAGATGGACATCGGATCGGCGAACGTATGCCACAGGGGTGTCCAATAGATGCAGGTCCCGGGGGAGCGAAACGGGCTTGATCAGCATGTTCTTAGCCCTTCGCGAAAATCAACATCGAAGCCGGTGCCGCTGGGCCAGCCTCGGGCGGCACCCTGAGGCGGGCCAAAAGGTTCTCAGCTTCATCGCCCGGCGAAGTGCGCGCCAGGGCAGCGAGAACACGTCCCAAGAGCTGTGACACTGTCAGCAGCACGTCCTTTTTGGTCAAAACCCTCAGGTTGTGCGACACATCGGTCAGGGCACTAAGTTGAGGTTTCGAAGCAGCAGGCCTCACCGGTACCGAACGGCAGGCAGCTTCTAGCATGATTGTTCCCCCGATTCATATTCGCGTCCTCTGGAGTTTACGTTAAGGCCTGTACTCAATTGTTCCCGTCACTTCGGTGTCTCGAAACCTACCCGACTCGATTCTCTACCCTTATGAGACTTTTCCTGAAGGAGCTTGCTGCAATTCTTGCGTAAGCTTCAGCAAGTGATAACTACTGGGAAGTTGCGGGATGTGCTCGGCCACTGACTGGAGCCAAAGGATTTGGCCTGACTACGAAGACTTACCTCGGGATGTGATTGGGTACCACGTCTACTGCAGGTCCAATTGGGTTCTTGTTCAACCCGATGTTTCGTCGGTATCAAAGGCAGTCGGGACCTTCCTTGTCAACGTCGGCGTGAAGAGCGCCGAAGCAACCGTGGTGCCTATAGGCGCAACTTCGGGCGGGCCTGGGCTTATCGAGGGCATTGACCCCGTCGCAAAGCTGCTGGGCCATGTCGTAACGGTCGTCAAGCTTGTGCTGGCATGGCGAGCGCGAGTGACAACACTGGCGCGCAAGCGGCTCCGCCCGCTTGTAACCATGACACTTCTTGCTGATCATGTGCCCCTGCACCGTGAAACGGCCGACACTTACTGCGACACCGCCTCCTTGATCGTCTCGTTCTTACCCGAGCTCCTGCGGGAATTGCAGGAGTCGCACCCGTCGTTTAACATCTCGATCCGTGTCAGAGCCCGAGGTGTGAAGGCGGAAAAGGTAGACATCCAGGTTGGCAATGGGTTGGACCTGACCGACCAGCACGTCATGAAGATTCTGAAGTGGCTCAAGGGCGACACGAGTTCCATGACGGTCCGACACACTGAGAACTGGTTGTCATTCCCGTCTGTAAGACAGATCAAAGGAAGGGCTTTCACTGCCCGTCAGTTTTCTGGAAGGGCCATGATGGGTGGAGTGTAGACTCCCCCTTCGCGGTTGTTCTCGACCCGCCCGTCATTGGTTCCGGGGCCAGAAGCCCCCGTGGCAACTATGCTGGTCTTGGTTGCGGGGGCTAACCAAAGAGAGCGCCCATAGATGGTTCGTTCGTCTGGAGGCTGCTTTGTCTGATCTGACTGTGCCCGCTCGCTTGCGCCGCTTCTTCAGGGAAGCGGCAACCGACATAACACTGCGGCAGATAGAAAACTTCTGGGAGGACGAGGAGTTCACCCCTGGCGCCTTTCCCGGGACAGATAGCAGTTCTCGACAGGAACTGTGGGGTTCCTACGAAAACAATGTTGATTGGACCGATCCTGAGCAGGTTCGTCGGGTCTTGCGCGTGTATGAATGTCTGCTGCCCGACACAACGGAACCGACCTATCTGACCTTCTTGAACGCGCTTCAGCGCGACGGGTTGAATGTGGACAGCAACAACCGCATCCGCGCTACTTCTGTGACTGCGCGGGGGCCTCGGGTTGTAGCCGGGCGTTACGAGCTTGATTCCACGCCGATTGGCCGGGGTGGATTCGGCCATGTTTTCCTCGCCACTGATCTCCAAAGCAGCGCAGATAGTGATCGAAGTCGAGTGGCCATCAAGCTCATGCTTCCCGAAGCAATGGCGGAAGACGAGAACGTGCGTCGGTTCGAGCGCGAGATACGGATCATGACCAACCTTTCCAGCCCCTATGTTCTTCCCATCTACGACTCCGGGTTCAACGATGAAGACGGCTGGTGGTACACCATGCCTGTCGCTGAAGGCGGCAGCTTACTTGATTTGGTTTCTCAGAACCCATCGGGCCTTCCCCTAGATCAGCTGCTGGCAATCATGCGGTCTGTTTGCTCGGGCGTCGCCTCAATGCACGAAGCAGGCTACATCCATCGGGACCTGTCTCCCGGAAACGTGCTGAGGTTAGATGGAGATTGGGTCGTTTGCGACTTCGGAATTTTTCAAGTCGGTCGGTACCAGTGGGAGTTAGGCTGCTAGTTTTTCGGTGTTTTCCTTGGGTTGGTTGATCCATGCGGGCCCGGGCAGGGCCAGTA
>NZ_JBTNDX010000080.1:0-1412 GCF_054510755.1 Pseudarthrobacter sp. MDT3-1
ACCTCGACGTGCTTGACGCAACCCCTACGACGGCTTTCGTCTGACCTCATCTGACCACGACTTGTCGGCTCAAGAGCATGGCACGGGACACGGTGACCCGGGAGTTGGCGCACGAGCCGCTGGGCTGTCGTCCCAAGGTCCTCGAGGTTACGATCCGCCGCACCGGTGCATCGACTGCGGGCGCGTGTGGCGACACACCAGGCGTGGTGTCCAGTACGTCACCGTCGTCATCGACCTCACCCGATCCGTGAGGGAACCGGCCCCGCGCGCCCGCTCGACATGGTAGACGGCCGCTCCAAACAGGCGTTCAAGGACTGGCTGGCCGAGCGACCCACGGCTTGGCGCGAAACCGTGGAGGTGGTCGCGATGGACGGGTTCACCGGATTCAAGACTGCCGCCGCCGACGAGCTCCCCGAGGCGGTCGTGGTCATGGATCCCTTCCACGTGGCGCGCCTGGCCGGCAAGGCGCTCGATGAGTGCCGGCGTCGGGGCCAGCAGGCCATCCGTGGCCACCGCGGCCGTACCGGTCTGTAGAGGGCACGTCAAACGAATAGGCAACTCTGCCCGGAAGCATCGATTCCCGTGCCCACCATAAGGTGGCTGCATGACGGATGCAGAGGTCGCGACCGCGTACTCAAAGAGAGCTGCCGAGTACACTGCAAGATTTGGGTCGGTCGAGTCAGCTCATCCAGCTGACCGGAAGCTCGTAGCTGACTGGGTCGCACCTCTGGTGGGGCCAGTGCTGGATGTGGGATGCGGGCCCGGCCATTGGACCAAGTTCCTCGCGGACCAAGCCTCGGCGGTCGAAGGAATCGATTTGGTGCCGGCTTTCATCAAGCAAGCAGAAGCATCCTTTCCCGGCATCCCATTCCGTGTCGCCTCCCTCACGAGTCTCGTCTGTTTGAAGGAGACGAAATCGCGAGATTTCCACATGCGGTGACGCCTGCGTACTCCTGGCCCGTGGGAGACCTCAGCAGGATCCTTAGTGCAGCCGGCTTCGAAACCATGTCCCATCAGCGACGAACTGATCCTGGTCATCGGCCGCACGCCGCTAGCAGTGCACGCCTGAGCCATTAATAAGAGACAGCAACCGGAGGAATGCGGGCAGGCGAAAGGTAAGCCGAAACTACAACAAGGCTTGGGCTGACCTGTAACCGGAAAAGGCGCCGGCCTGGGTCGAATCGGCCGTGGGCCAATCCTCGCGTGATGTGATCCAGTCAACAGAAACCCGTTCTGGCCGAATACTGCACCGGGACTCCGGTGAGCCCCTCAGATTCCCCGCCACGACGCGGATCCTGGGGGCATAGGGCCTGTTGTGGGGGTGGATTTGCGGTGGGGGTTGGGTGGGTGTATTGTTTTCTAAGTCGCCGCGAGGGGAACAGCGAAGAGCTGGTTACCGCGGGCGGCCAAAC
>NZ_JBTNDX010000081.1:0-1300 GCF_054510755.1 Pseudarthrobacter sp. MDT3-1
CTCCTCATTCGCGGCGTTGAAGGACCCGCTGTCACGGGCGTACTACGACCGGAAGCGCGCCGAGGGCAAACGGCACAACCAGGCCCTCATCGCCCTCGCCCGGGGCCGCTGCGACGTCCTCTTCGCGATGCTCCGCGACGGCACGCTCTACGACGCGCCGAGCCCCACGACAGCCTGAGAGGCCAGAGGCCATCAGCCGGCGGACAAACCCCGCCGGCCGTTGGTTCCTGCCCAAAAACGATCCGCCACCATCTCGAAGGAATACCCGGTCCCAACGCTTGACAAAAAACATAGGGACACCCTGTTGAGATGGGGTGGTCGTCGTTTATGGTGGTCTTGGGAGGGACCGGGGTGATTCCGGTTTTCGGCTGGGCGCCATGGCTCGTGAAATAGATTGTCGCACCCGGCCTGTCTTCCAAGCAGACCCGATTGAGGGAATTGGTGGCCGGAAGAGAACGGCGCTCAGCAACGGGTTTCGTCGGGCAGGCACCGAATGGCTCACAGGCGCGGGAGCTGTATCCGACGCTTCCTCAGCAGTTGCGCGCGGGTGAGTGGGGTCGCCGCCGTGCGCTCGAATTCGCTAGAGCAGAAGGGTTCCCTCAGGAGTGGGAAGCCCGGCCTGGTGACTCGGCTGGTGGACCGGCAACGACGGGTTGTCGCATCGCACGTATTCGGTGCGAGGAGGCGAACCATCATGCAGAATCAGCAATGAACCCGCTGAGGTCGTCCGGGCAGTGGCAGGTATTGACGCGGCCATAACGGCGGACGCGGCTGCTGATAGTTGACAAGACCCCGGAATCCGGCACTATCACCGCACTCTTGACCGCCATCACCGAGCTGAAAGCCAGCCTCCGCTGAGCTGCTGCGGGGATTTCGGACAGCGGAATTAGTGAATTCTTCTACGCTGCCAAGGCTGGCTGTTGATAACCATAGTGGACTTCGTTAGGCCGACGGTAACCGAGTGCGGAGTGACGGCGCCGGCTGTTGTAAAACCCCTCGATGTAGCGGATGACGTCGCTCCGGGCTTGTGATTTAGTCGCGTAAACGGTCCGATAGACGCGCTCGTTTTTCAGGGCAGAGAAGAACGATTCGGCCATGCTGTTGTCCCAGCACACGCCGGTGCGCCCCATCGAGGAGCGCATGCCCAGGCCGGTCACCAAGGCCCTGAACTCGGTCGAGGTGTAGACGCTTCCCCGATCGCTGTTAAGCCGAATTCGGCTTAACAGCGATTATGCCGAGAAAAACGTTAAGCCGAGGTTGGGGAATTTGCGCTTGTGGTTCGGGGGTCGCTGGCCCGTTC
>NZ_JBTNDX010000082.1:0-1254 GCF_054510755.1 Pseudarthrobacter sp. MDT3-1
CGCGGCTCAGCGCCAGCGGCAGTGCCAGATGCAGAGAACCGTCGTAGTCGGGGTGGAGGTGTGCGAACTCGCCAATTTGTGGCACGAGGAACGCATCAAGCGGGGCCCGCGGGCCCTGTTCGACCATGAAGCCAGATGCGCCGGGTACGGAGATGGCTGACTGACGGGCGGTTACCCCTGGCAAGGCCGTGATGCTGCTGAGGAGTTGCTCTCGGATATGGAGGGGGCTGTTGTCGGAGCGTTGCTGCTGGGGAATCGACCAGGAAACTTCGGGCCGGGTACCTTGGCGGGCCGGAAGTTTGCCGTCTGGAAGGGTATCCCACCTGCCGGGCCCGGAGGGCAGAATGCTGCGGGTGGCGAGGAAATTCAGACGTTCTGCGATCCAGCCGTCAAGCTCGGCAATGGTGGTGTTGGTGAGCCCGTGGCCGCCGGGGTCGCGGCGTGCGTAGGCGGGTGCGCCGGAATCGCCGAGCAGGTAGGTCCACGTGCGGTCCAGCAGTTCGCGGGGGATGACTGTGTCCGTGTCGCCTTGGGCTATAAAGACCGGCACTCCGGCCAGGCGCGCAGGTGAGGTTGGGACGCCGGCGTCGAACGGTAATGTTCCGTACAGGATTGCAGCGCCGGCGAAGCGCTGCGGATCGGCCAGAAGCAGACCACCGGCGAACGCGGCGCCGCCGCTGAAGCCAACGAGTATGACCTGGCGGCCCGCGGGCGCCACGTCATCGAGCCACTCCCGGAACCAGGCCATGGTCTGAGTGAGGGACTCCGCGACCGGACGGCCGATTCCGCGGTTGGCGAACCAGGCGTATCCGCCTCCGGCGGGGATCGGTGCGCGGACGGCTGCGTACGATGGTCCGGGTGGCAGGTGTCCGGCTAGGCCAATGATGCCGGTCTCGTCGGCGCCGCGTCCGTGCAATAGGACCACAAGGGGACGGTCGGGGGCGTCAGGGCTGTGCCAGATGGCGGTAGGTTTGCCGAAATCGTCATTCATGAGTTGTCCTCCTCAGTGCTGGCTGTGGCGATGCGGCCGGCGGTGGGCACGCCGGACCATCGGGCCAGTTCGGCGTCGAGCTCCAGCGGCTCGACGGGGGCGGTGTTCTCGTACTCGCCCCAATGCTGCCGGGGAAGCATCCACATAAGTTCGAACTCGTTGCCGTCCGGATCTGCGCCGTAGATGCTCTTGGTGGCGCCATGGCTGGACTGACCGGTGTATGCGCCAGCGTCCGTCAAGGTCCGGCGGGCCTCGGCGAGCTC
>NZ_JBTNDX010000083.1:0-1228 GCF_054510755.1 Pseudarthrobacter sp. MDT3-1
TCCCGGGTCACCGTGTCCCGTGCCATGCTCTTGAGCCGACAAGTCGTGGTCAGATGAGGTCAGACGAAAGCCGTCGTAGGGGTTGCGTCAAGCACGTCGAGGTCTCCTGGCTGGATGGCGCAGGCACCTCCATCGTGTGGAGACTTCGACCCCCAGCTCCGGCGCCGATCACGATCGTGTCGAAGTGATCCATGGCTGACCCTTCTTCGCGGGCGCGCGCTTTAGAGCGTGCTCCCGGACGGTACCGATCGAGCAGGTTCTGCGGGTCGGCCGCGACGCATACCTTGACCATATGTCCGGTGCGAGAGCCATAATCGGTCTGGGCGCCAGAGCGGTGCCGCAGGGAAGAGCCGTCGGATGGCGCCGCCGGAGCAGAGGAGTCCTCGAATGACGAAGTACCTGATCTCGTTCCCCGGTGAGGCCATGGTGTTCCCCGAGGAGGATTTCGAGGCGGTGGTCGAAGCCTCGCATGCCGTCATCGGCGAGGCCAAGGCGGCGGGTGTGTATGTCTTCGGCGGCGGGATCGATGAGGGTGTAGGCCCGGTGCTCGTGGCCGGTGACGGCACCGTCTCCGAGGGCACGTACCCCGGGCCACAAGGTGCCCAACGGCGGGTACACCGTTCTCGAGCTGCCCTCGCGGGAGGCGGCACTCGAGTGGGCTGCGAAGATCGCCGTCGCCTGCCGCTGCTCGCAAGAGCTCCGGCAGTTCCTGTACGACCCGGCCAGCTGACGAGGGCAACCTCAGTCAGCGCCGTTCGTGCGTCGCGCGCCCATAGTGAGAGGCGTGCACCAGCGCATAGGGCGGGTGATCTCGACCGACGGCACCTCGCCGGCCTACTGGTAGATCGGGGCCGGTCGGCTTCTGCCGTACGCTAGCGGCTCAGCCGTCTCGAGCTGAGTTGCGAGCTGCCGGAGGAGCGCTCTTTCTACATCCGGCCGAGGGAAAGTCGGCCCGTACGATACGGCCCTGTTGGGTTCGGGCTGGAACGCTGACATGAAGCCGATCCAAGCGCATGCGACATTGCTGGGGGTGGTGGGTGGGGTGTCCAAATTCACTGCTGGGAGTGGGGGAGGGTCCGGGTTTCCGCTGGTTTAAGTGAGAGAGCGTGTGTGGTGTGTTTGTGGTGGGGGGTGTTTGTGGTGTGGTGGTTAACGTGGGAGAGCCCCCCAACCTGGTGGTTGGGGGGCTCTCGACCTGTAATGATGTTCCGGCGGTGACCTACTCTCC
>NZ_JBTNDX010000084.1:0-1139 GCF_054510755.1 Pseudarthrobacter sp. MDT3-1
CCTAGTGTTCCGTGTTAATGGTTTGTTTGCGTTTCATCTTGCCCAGGAGATAGTCCGCTGATTTGGTCCAGGTGAATGGTTTGGCGTCCTGGTTGTAGTTCTCGATGTACCGTTCCATGGTTTGTTCGAGCTCTTTGATGGAGCTGAATGCGCCGCGTTTGAGGCACTGGCGGGTGATGATCCCGAAGAAGATTTCCACCATGTTCAGCCAGGAACAGCTGGTCGGGGTGAAATGCAGGCTCACGCGCGGGTTTTCGGCCAGCCAGTCCTTCACGTTTTGGTGCTTATGGGTCGCATAGTTGTCGCAGATGACATGCAGTTCAACCCCGGGGTGGGCATCGGCGACCCGGCCCAGGAAATCGACGAACTCGATGTTGGTGTGCTTTGGGTAGAAGGCGTTCGCGCTGAGTTTGCCGGTAAGGACCTCCAGGGCGGCGAACAAAGTGGTGGTGCCGTTGCGCTTGTAGTCGTGGGTCTGCTGCAGCGGGTGCGTCGGGGACAATGGCTGGTCCGGGCCGGTGCGGGACAGTGCCTGGATTTGGGTCTTCTCATCGATACTCACCACCACCGCGTTTTCCGGCGGGGACATATACAGGCCCACTACGTCCCGGAGCTTGGACTCCAGAGCGGGGTCGGTGGAGAACTTGAACGTCTCGATCCGGTGGGGCTGGATTTTCCAACGGCGCCAGATCCGGGCGACGGAGGAAAAGGAGATTCCGTGGCGTTCGGCCATGATCCGAGCCGACCAGTGCGAGATTCCCAGCTCCGCCGGCGGGTTCCCGTCATTGGTCAGGGTGTCAGCGATCAGGGCGAGTTCGTCTATCTCCCGCTCCCGGCCCGGGCGCTGGGCATCGGACAGGGCCTCGATCCCGCCCTCGGCGTAGCGGTTGCGCCACTTCAAAACCGTGGGTGCCGAAAACCCGGTGATCTTCTCGATCTGGATATTCGGCATCCCGTCGGCAGCCAACAAGACCGTGCGCGCCCGCAAGGCCACTGTCGCGGTGGACGCTTTCCCACGCGTCAGGGCCTCCAGGTCCCCTCGGTCCCCGTCGCGCAATTCCAATGCCCTTGCCAGATAAACCATGAATCAAGTCTGACAAACAATCAGACCCAAAGTAATCAACGACACGCTACACTAG
>NZ_JBTNDX010000009.1:0-170789 GCF_054510755.1 Pseudarthrobacter sp. MDT3-1
AGAAGGGGGATTAACAGCCGTTGTTATGTCGCACCCATAACAAAAACACCGGAATCCTGCGGAAGTCAGTCGAACACCATCACCCCATGTCCAGAGTCCTGGGGCTAGGCTTCCCTGATGACCGCGCTGACTTCCATCTGGCCCCTCTTCGGCCTCGAGTTGACCACACCCCGACTAGTGCTGCGTCCCATCGCCGACGCCGACATTCCCGCCGCAGTTGCAGCGGCCGCCAGCGGAGTCCACGAACCCGGCAGGAGCCCCTTCAGCACTCCGTGGACGGAACTGCCGGCGGAGTCCTTAGGGCACAACATGGCGCAGTGGTACTGGCGTTGCCGCGGCCAGGCCACACCCGAGGACTGGACCCTGCTCCTTGGCATCTGGTACCAGGACGAATTCATCGGCTGCCAGGACATCGGTGCCAAGGACTTTGCCACCCTCAAGACCGTCAGCACCGGCTCCTGGCTCAAGCAGTCCCTCCACGGCCAAGGGCTCGGCACGGAGATGCGGGCCGCCGTCGCGCTTTACGCGTTCGACTGGCTCGGCGCCGAAGTGGCCGAATCCGAAGCCGCCGCCTGGAACGCCGCCTCCCTGGGCGTGTCCCGCTCCCTCGGCTACGAACTCAACGGCACCAACAGGCAATCCTGGGGCGGCAAGGCCGTCGAAGTCCAAAAAGTGCGCCTCACGCCCGCAACCTTCAAACGCCCCGACTGGACCCTCCAAGTAGAAGGCCACGAAGCGGCGGCTAAGTTCCTCGTCGGCTGAGGGTGGTTGGGTCCGCCAGGTAGAGGTCCTTCGCCGTCGCTTAGACACGACGCATAGGGGCTCCGCCGGTCGCTAAGCGACCTCTGGGCCCGATGCGCCGCGATGCGCTCCTACGCGAAGAACCCCCACCTGACGTGTGCGCCGGTCACCGCCGTTCAAGGAGGGCCTCGGGCCTTCTCGTAGGAGCGCATCGCCGACCAAAGCGGCGCGAAGGTCGCCCAGCGACCGTAGCAAAGCGGCGGGAGGTGTCTAAGCGACGGAGAAGGGCCGTGGCCCGACGAACGGAACCACGGCCCCTCACCTAACGGAACGCAGGTCTAGATTTCGGCGCCTTCGAGGAGCTCTGTTACCAGGGCTGCGATCGGTGACCTTTCGGAACGGGTCAAGGTGATGTGGCCGAAGAGGGGGTGTCCTTTCAGGGTTTCGACGACGGCGGCGATACCGTCGTGCCGACCGACGCGCAGGTTGTCACGCTGGGCGACGTCGTGGGTGAGGACGATCTTGGAGTTCTGGCCGATGCGGCTCATCACGGTGAGGAGGACGTTCTTCTCGAGCGACTGGGCCTCGTCGACGATCACGAAGGCGTCGTGAAGGGAACGGCCGCGGATGTGGGTCAGCGGCATGACCTCGAGCATGCCTCGGTCCATAACTTCCTCCACGACTTCCTGACTGACCAGGGCGCCGAGCGTATCAAAGACCGCCTGGGCCCAGGGGTTCATCTTTTCCGACTCGGAGCCGGGCAGGTAGCCAAGTTCCTGTCCACCCACGGCGTAGAGCGGACGGAAGACGATCACCTTGCGGTGCTCGCGGCGTTCCAGCACGGCTTCCAGACCGGCACACAGGGCCAGCGCGGATTTGCCGGTGCCGGCCCGTCCGCCAACCGAAACGATTCCGACGGCGGGGTCCATCAGCATGTCGATTGCGAGCCGCTGTTCCGCCGATCGTCCGTGGAGCCCGAATACGTCCCGGTCCCCCTTGACCAGCCGCACCTGCTTGTCAGCGCCCACCCGGCCCAGGGCTGAGCCCCGGTTGGAGAGGATCACCAGCCCGGTGTTGACCGGCATTTCCGCGGCCGCGGGAATGAAGACCGGCTCGTGGCCGTACAGGGTGGAAATTTCTTCCTCGCTGGCTTCCACCTCCGCGACGCCGGTCCAGCCCGAATCCTTCACGAGCTCGTTGCGGTATTCGTCGGCAGTAAGTCCCATGGCGGAGGCCTTGACCCGCATGGGGAGATCCTTCGACACCACGGTGACGTTCCGGCCTTCATTGGCCAGGTTCTTGGCCACAGCCAGGATGCGGCTGTCGTTGTCTCCGCTGCGGAAACCCAAGGGGAGCACGTCGGCGGAAATGTGGTTCAGCTCCACCAGGAGGGTGCCGCCCTCGTTTCCGATGGGGATGGGTTTGCTCAAGCCACCGTGTTTCACCCGGAGATCATCGAGCAGCCGGAGCGCCTTGCGGGCAAAATAGCCCAGTTCGGGGTCGTGCCGTTTCCCCTCAAGTTCCGTGATGACAACAATCGGAACAATGACTTCGTGCTCGGCGAAGCGCAGCAGCGCCCGTGGATCCGAGAGCAGGACGGAGGTGTCAATGACGAACGTGCTAATGGTGGCGTCCCTTCCGGAGACAGCAAAACCGGCCGCAGATGTTTCGTCTGCTGCACCGGTTTGTGAGGTGGCTCGCGTGGCGCGAGAGGTAGCTTTCTGTCCCTGGTCAAAAACGGCTTCGGGCAGTTGTTCAGAATTAGCCACATCGACTCCAGCCCCGGGCACGCCCGGAATTGTTATTGGTGAGGCGGCTCGGCCTGGAGGCCGGGTCCGGCCTCCCATACAACCGGTGCGAAATTCGCTCCATGTACTGGCCTCCCCGATCAGCCGGCGTATTTGCCTGCTGATGGATATAACGTAAATCCCTGCCCAGTAATTTCCGGTGCCATCCGTCGGCGATTCCTGTTACCGGCTTGTGAATTCCGGATGAACGGACCGGCCGGATCAGGTCCCGAAGCGCCGCTGCCTGCCGGCGTAGTCCCGAAGGGCGCGGAGGAAGTCCACTTTTCGGAAGGCGGGCCACAAGGCCTCGCAGAAGTAGAACTCGCTGTACGCGCTCTGCCACATCAGGAACCCGGACAGCCGCTGCTCCCCGGAGGTTCTGATCACCAGGTCCGGATCCGGCTGGCCGCGAGTGTAGAGGAAACGGGAAATATCGTCCACGGACAGGGTGTCAGCGAGCACCGAAATGTCAGAGCCCTTGGCGACGGCGTCGTGAAGCAGCTCCCGCACGGCGTCAACGATTTCGCGGCGTCCGCCGTAGCCCACCGCAACGTTGACGTGGATCTTTTCGCGTACCGGAGTGCGGGCAGTGAGCTTGTTGAGCCGTTCCGCCAGGTAGTCGGGCAAGAGCTCGGGGGCGCCCATGGCGTTGACCGAGATGTTGGCGTCATCGTCCAGGCGGTCCAGGGTGTTGGCAATGATCCCCATCAGAAGGTCCAGCTCCTCGCTGGACCGGCTCATGTTGTCCGTGGACAGCATGTAGAGCGTGACCACCTTGACCCCAAGCTCCTGGCACCATCCGAGGAATTCATGGATCTTGTCCGCGCCGGCCTGGTGGCCCTGGCTGGTGGGTGCGTTGAACTGTTTGGCCCAGCGGCGGTTGCCATCCACCATCACGCCGATGTGATTGGGAATGCGGCCGCCGGCCAACTCGCTGAGCAGCCGCCTCTCGTAGAAGCCATAAAGGAACCCGCGCAATTCCACGAGGAGACTCACCTGACTTCCGTTGCTGTTCGACGGCATTGCACATCCTAGGCTACCGTCCGGGACCGGGACCGGCGTGACGGGACGTTCCCGGATGACCTGCCATGATTGTTACCCATGAGTAACTTATCCAAAGAGAGGATATTCTGAAGCCATGAACAGCCAGACTCCTGACGGCCCCCGCGCGCCCTCTGCGGACCACGGCCACAGCCCCTTGAACGACGCCGCCGTCCGGCTGGCCGAGCTCCTGATGATCAAGCCCAAGTGGCGCGGCTGGATCCACACCGTCACGGCTCCGCTGGCCCTGGCAGCGGGCCTCGTCCTCGTGGTCCTCGCCCCCACTACGGACCGCAAGATCACCTCGGCCATCTACGCTGCCACCGGCGTCCTGCTTTTTGGCATCAGTGCCATCTACCACCGCGGCAACTGGTCTCCGGGCGTGAAGATTGTCCTCAAGCGTCTGGACCACACCAACATCATGCTGGTCATCGCCGGCAGCTATACTCCCCTGGCCTGGTCGCTGCTGGAACAGCCCAAGGCGGTCCTGCTGCTCTGGGTCATCTGGTCCGGGGCCATTCTGGGCGTGCTGTTCCGGCTGCTGTGGACGGACGCGCCGCGCTGGCTGTACGTGCCCATCTACATCGCCCTGGGCTGCGGGTCGCTGTTCTACCTGCCTGAGTTCTTCGCGGCCAGCGTCCCCGCCGCCGTCCTCATCTGTGTGGGCGGCGTACTGTACATCACCGGCGCCGTGTTCTACGCGCTGAAGAAACCCAACTTCAGCTACGAACACTTTGGCTTCCACGAACTGTTCCATGCCCTGACGGTTCTGGCCTTCGCAGCACATTTCACGGCGATCGCCATCGCAGTCCTCAGCTGAACTGTCGAGGCCGGTAGGAACGCGGGGGTCCGGCCCGCTTCAGTCGCGGGGCTGGGGCCGGTCGGCGGCCTGGCCGCGACCGTTGTCTTCGAGGCCTGCCTTGTCGCCGGACGCATCCGTGTCGCCGGCAACACCGAGGCCGTCGTGGCCGTCCGCAGCTTCAATGTCCGCGGCCTCGGCCGCTGCCTGGCGTTCCTCTTCCACCTGCGCCCGGTAGCGGACGCGGCGGATGCGGCGGACCATGTCCACAATCAGCAGCGTGGTGGCCAGCACAAAGAAAGCCGTCATGATAAAGCCCCACAGGCCCGGGGTGATCTGGTCCTCGGAGATGCCCTCACGCAGGCCGGGCGTCGGCAGCGGTGAGGGCGTGGTGGTCAGGGCGAGGAGCAAGTGGTGCACGGTTCAAACCTTCTGTGGAAACTGATGGGCAGCCAGCCGGGGATTCCGGAGGCGGGTCCGCGGGGTCCGGACCAGCCCACTGCTTTTCTACACGGCATAGAATATGCTGCCGCTCTATCTTAGCCCGGCGAAAAGGTCCTTTTCGGGAAATTCCGCGGGGACCCTGGACTCGATCAGGGAGTAGTCTTCCCACGGCCACACGCGGCGCTGCATCTCGGCCGACACGGCAAAGAAGAAGCCCAGCGGATCAACCTGCGTCCGGTGCGCGCGGAGTGCGTCGTCGCGGGCCTCAAAAAAGTCCCCGCAGTCGATCTGCGTGGTGGTGGCATGGGCACCCTGTGGCGGGGTGTGGCCTTCCGCGTCCGTTTCCAGCCACGCGGCCAGCCGCTGGGCGTACGGGGACTGCAGGCCTGCTTCCTCGAGGGCAAAATGCAGTGCGCGGAACCGGTCCGGGCTGAAGGCCCTGTCGTAATAGAGCTTGCTGGGTTCCCAGGCCGCTCCGGCGTCGGGATACCTGCTGGGGTCACCGGCAGCCGCAAATGCCTCCACTGCCACCCGGTGCGCCATGATGTGGTCCGGGTGCGGGTATCCCCCGTTTTCGTCATAGCTGACGATCACCTGCGGCTTGAAGTCCCGGACCAGCCGCACCAGCGGCGCCGCGGCGCGCTCCAGCGGCTGGACGGCGAAGGATCCGGCAGGCAGCGGCGGCAGCGGATCGCCCTCGGGCAGCCCGGAGTCCGTGAATCCCAACCAGCGCTGCTGGATGCCCAATACCTTGGCCGCCTGGTCCATTTCCAGCCGGCGCGCCCCGGCCATGTCCCGCTTGGGATGCGGCTCGGCTTCCACGGCAGGGTTCTGGATGTCTCCGCGGGATCCGTCGGTGCAGGTGGCCACCATGACTTCCACTCCGGCGGCGGCGTACATGGCCATGGTCGCGGCACCCTTGCTTGACTCGTCGTCCGGGTGAGCATGCACGGCTAGCAGCCTCAGCGTTGCCGGGGTATTGGTGGACGCTGTCATCGAGGACGGCTCCTTATTCTTCTGCGGCTGCTGTGACGGCCATTGGACTGAGGACTTGCATGACTGGACGGACGGGACAGCTGTGCCGGGGGTGCTGATCCGGCCCGGACGGCCACGGCCTGGAACCGAACTAAACTGGACTGGTGACTACCCAGGATCAGCCCGCCGCGTCCCCGCCTGCAGACACTAGCCTAGCCAATCGTTATGGCAGTAAAAAGCAGCCCCTCCCGCGTGCGGTCAAACGTGGCATTGCCGTAGCGGCGCTGGCGGCCGGAGTGGGGTTTATGGCCTGGGTCTCCACGTCCTCAGCCGGCTCTGACGTGACGTTCAAGGACATCGGTTTCAGCACCACCGATGCCACGGCGACCGAGGTTGATTTCCAGGTCACCCGGGAACCAGGGACGGCCGTCAAGTGCGCCGTCAAGGCCCTCGACTCCAAGTTCGCCGTGGTGGGCTGGAAAGTAGTGGACATCCCGCCCGGGAAAGCTGACGGAACGGCCGACGGCGGCAGGACAGTTTCGCAGCGCGTGACACTCCGGACGGAGTCCTTGTCAGTTTCCGGCGTGGTGGACGACTGCTGGATTCCGAGTGCCGGGACGTAGCGCCGTGTGATCTATGCCCCATCCCGGGTTGGGTATGTCCAGAGTTTTGACTACAATGGGTCAATACCTTTACCCCGCTGAGCTGGTTGCTGAGTTCCATACGTGGCCACCGTTGCGGGGTCTTTTGCATGTACGACCATTAGGAGAAGTCCGTGTCTACCACCAACAGCGCGCCTGCAGCCTGGCTCACCCAGGAAGCTTTTGACCGCCTGAAGGCAGAGCTGGACCACCTTTCCGGCCCTGGCCGTGCGGAGATCGTCCAGAAGATTGAAGCTGCCCGGCAAGAGGGCGACCTAAAGGAAAACGGCGGCTACCATGCAGCCAAAGAAGAGCAGGGCAAGATCGAAGCCCGGATCCGCCAGCTGACGGCCCTTCTGCGCGATGCCCACGTAGGCGAGTCCCCCGCTGACGACGGCATTGTGGAGCCCGGCATGCTCGTTGTTGCCCGGATCGCAGGCGACGAAGAGACATTCCTGCTGGGGTCCCGCGAAATCGCCGGCGATTCAGACCTGGACGTGTTCAGTGAGAAGTCACCCCTCGGCGCCGCAATCGTCGGCCACAAAGAGGGCGCGAAGCTCAGCTACACGGCTCCGAACGGCAAGGACATCACGGTGGAGATCCTCTCCGCCAAGCCTTACGCAGGCTGACGCTTCACACTGATCGTTTCAGGCTAACCAAGCCTGGCCAACGCCGGTCCCCGTCAGGGGGCCGGCGTTCTTGTGTGCTTGGGGCGCAGCAACAGGGCAGCGGCAACTCCGCCTGCCGCGCCGCCGAGGTGCGCCTGCCAGGAGATGTAGATGCCCATGATGGGCAGCACCCCCAGCAGGATGCCTCCGTAGACCATAAACAGCACCACGGCGAGCAGGATCTGGCGCCAGCTGTGGTTGAAGAAACCCCGTACCAGGAGGAAGGCGAACAATCCGAAAACCAGGCCGGAGGCGCCAACGGTAATGCCGCCGTCGCCAATCAGCCACACTGTCAGTCCGGAGCCCAGCCAGCTGAACCCGAGGGCCGTCAGGAACACCCTCACGCCGGAGAGGAACACCAGGAAGCCGAAGACGACCAGGGGCAGGGCATTGGACAGCAGGTGGTTCAGATTGGCGTGCAGCAGCGGGAACGTCAGGATGTCCAGAAGCCCGTCCGCGGACCGGGGGCGGAGCCCGAAAGTCCGGTTCAGGGCATGCAGGGTCAGCATGTTGAACAGTTCGATCACAAAGAGCACGGCCACAAAGCCGCCGGCCACCAACAGTCCGCCCTTCGCCCGCGAGGCTGTGGTTTCCCGGTTCCGCGGCTTTCCGTCCCCCATCGCGTCAAGCATGGCTGCTCCTAATGCACCACAATGGGCTGGAAACCCTCGGCACGAAGGGCGCCGAGGACCTGCTCACAATGTTCGTGGCCCTTGGTTTCGAGGTTCACGGTGATGGAAACGTCGCCCATGCTGATGGAGCCGCCAACACGCGTGTGATCCAGGCCCGTGACGTTCGCATCGTTTTCGGCGATGATGCGGGCGATGGTGGCCAGCGAGCCCGGCCGGTCATCCAGCATCATCCGGACTGTCATGTAGCGCCCGGCGGCGGACAGGCCCCGCTGGATGACTTTAAGCATCAGCATCGGATCGATATTGCCGCCGGACAGGATCACGGCCGTGGTCCCGGGGTTTTCGATTTTGCCGTCCATCAAGGCCGCAACTCCAACCGCCCCGGCGGGTTCCACCACCATCTTGGCCCGCTCCAGCAGGAAGATCAGGGCCCGCGCCAGGGAATCCTCGCTGACCGTGACAACATCATCCACCAGCTCGCGGATGATGCTGAAGGGCAGCTGTCCGGGCCGCCCCACCGCAATGCCGTCAGCCATGGTGGACACTTTCTTCAGCGGAACCAGTGCGTCGGCGGCGAGTGACGGCGGATAAGCCGCAGCATTTTCGGCCTGGACACCGATGATGCGGATTTCCCGGCCAAGTTCCCTGGCCCGGGCCTTGACGGCGACAGCAACTCCGGCCAGCAGCCCGCCGCCGCCCACACCCATCAGGATGGTGTCCACATTGGGGATCTGCTCGAGAATCTCCAGGCCGATGGTTCCCTGGCCGGACACCACATCAACATTGTCGAAAGGGTGCACAAAGACCATGCCGGACTCATCGGCGTAGCGCTGCGCCTCGGCGAGGGCCTCATCCACGTTGTGGCCGTGGAGGATCACCTCCGCACCGTGGCTGCGCGTGGCCGCCAGTTTCGGGAGGGCTACGCCCAGCGGCATGTAGATGCGGGCCTTGATGCCCAGGCTTTTGGCGGCTACGGCCACGCCCTGTGCGTGGTTTCCGGCTGACGCGGCCACAACACCGCGTTTTTTGTCCTCAGCCGAGAGCTTGGCCATGCGGACATAGGCACCGCGGACCTTGAACGATCCGGCCCGCTGCAGGTTTTCGCACTTGAAGAAGACGTCGCCGCCAACCATCCCGCCCAGGGCCCGTGACGATTCCACCGGGGTCCGCATAATAATCCCCTCGAGCAGCTTCTGCGCCTCCAGGACATCGTCCAGCGTGACGGGAAGGGTTTCAAGGGTGTTCACGGACTTATGCTCCTTGGGTGGATACGGCTCCGGCGCCTTGGCTCATGTTTCAGGCCTGGGCGTCCGGATTGGCTGCTTCTGTGCTGGCTGCGGCGTCCTTGCCGCGCTTGGGCTTGAAGCCCGGCAACCGGACGTCCCTGATGGAGTCATCATGGTCCGGACCTGGCGTCACCGGCCCTCCGGGGGTTGCCAGCACCTGTTCATGTTCCCATGTTCTGGCCGCGATGTAGCGAATTGCGGAGTTTGCTACGGCGAGGATGGGGACTGAGAACAGCGCGCCGGGGATGCCCGCAAGGTACGAACCCGCCGCCACAGAGAGGATGACCGCCACCGGGTGCAGGGCCACGGCCTTGCCCATCACGAGGGGTTGCAGGATGTGGCTCTCCAGCTGCTGGACCAGCAGGACGATAGCCAGCATGATCAGGGCGTTGACCGGCCCGTTGGCCACCAGGGCCAGGAGCACGGCGATGGCCCCGGTCACCAGGGCACCGACTACGGGGATAAAGGAACCGATGAACACAAGCACGCTCAGGGGCAGGGCAAGCGGCACCCCGATGATGGCCGCGCCGGCGCCGATGCCTACCGCGTCAACAAACGCAACAAACATCTGGATCCGTGCGTAGCTGACCATCGAAGCCCAGCCCTTGCGTCCGGCACCGAACGTTGCCGCACGCGCTTTCTTCGGGAGGAGGCGGACCAGGAAGGCCCAGATCCTGTCGCCTTCGAGCAGGAAGAAGATCAGGATGAACAGGGCCAGCACCATTCCCGCGGCGAAGTGGCCTGCGGTGCTGCCGAAGGACAACGCACCGCTGAGGATGCTGCTGCTGTTGTTCTGGAGTGCGGCGGATGCTTCCTTGAGGTACTGGTCGATCTGGTCGGCGGTGAGGTGCAGGGGTCCTTCGGCCAGCCAGTCCTGGACCTGCCTCACGCCCGTCAGCGCCTGGGACCACAGTTCCCCGAATCCTGCGGCCAGCTGGCGACCCACCAGGGCAAGGGCGCCAGCAATCACGCCGATGAACCCCAGCACCGTGATGGCCACCGCGGCGCCGTTCGGAAGGCGCCTGCTCCGCAGCCAGCGCACCACCGGGCTCAGCAGTCCGGCCAGGAGCGCGGCCACCATAACGGGGATAATCAGGAAGCTGATCCGGCTGAGCAGCCAAATCAGGGCGCCGGCCATCAACAGGATGAGACCAAGCCGCCAGGCCCACGACGCAGCGATCCGGATACCGTAGGGAATGTCCTTCTCAAGCTCCCGGTCCGCCCGCACCCGGGCCGGACGGACGGGTTCCACAGGCCGGACCGTGTCCGGTACCGTGCCTGTGGGCGTTGAATCGGGTGGTGTGGCGTCCTCGGCTGGCGTCATAGCCTAATACTTCCTCAGCACAGGCCCTTATGCGAAACGGCTACCCGGCCCCGCCCAGGACAGCATCAATCCCCCAGGTCATCGTGAACGATTCTCCTGCCGGGAGCCAGCGCAGCCCGTCACCCGAGTTGAAGGCGTTGGCTGGACCGGTCATGGGTTCGATGGCCACCGCCCTGGGCCTGCCGGGCAGCTCAGTTGTCACAAAGATGTGGACGTAGCCGCAGGATTCGTCCTGCCACAACGTGACACTGCGGCCGTCAGGTGCGCTGAGCACATGGCGGGCCGCACCGCCGTCGAACGTCAGGTCAGTGAGGGCGACATCGATCTCAAGGTCCCCCACCGTTTGGCCGCTGCGGAAGTCACTGTCCCCGCTGACGGGCTCCGAGCTCCGCGGAATCAGGCGCTGGTCCGCCACCAGTCGGGTGCCGGCGGCGACGGTCAGGGTCAGGTGGTCCACGTCCGCGTCGCCCAGCCGCAGGTAAGGGTGGGCGCCCAGGACGAACGGCGCTGACGTGTTGGAATCGTTGATCAGCGTCTGGCGGACTTCCAGGCCAAGGTCCTCACCGAGAAGGTACTGGACACGGTGCCGCACCAGGAAGGGGTAGCCATGCTGCGGGAAGACCGTCGCCTCGAGGGTCACGGAATATTGCGATTCATCAACCAAGCTGTAGGCGGAGTTGCGGAGCAGTCCATGGCTGGCGTTGTTCCGTGAAACCTCCGTGATGTCCAGTTGCTGCTTCTTACCGTCCAGGTACCAGAGCCCGTCCTCCACCCTGTTTGCCCAGGGGGCGAGGGTGATCCCGGCGGCGCCGGGGGAAATCTCGGCGTCCCCATAGGTCTCGGTGAGCTGGACACCGGCGCGGCTGTAGAGCCGCAGGCCGGCCGCCAACTCAGTCACAACGGCCAACGCGTCACCCCTGCGGAGTTCGTACTGCCGGCCGGTGGCGTAGGTCTGGAATCCGGCGGGAATGCTCGCGTCCGGGGTTGCACTCGAAGTCATGAGCACCACCGTAACAGGGGGCAAGGACAGCCTGCCATCACCGCGAAATGTTCTCTTTTGTGTGAAACTATTCATTTTTGAGCGAAATATGGGATGATCGAGGCAACGGACGCCCGGCACCTCCGGCACCAGCACGCAAAGGACCCCGCCATGACAGGTATCACCACCACCACGCTCGCCGATGGCCGGGAGCTGATTTATTTCGACGACGGCGCCACTGCCCAGCCCCGCACGGCGGCCACCACCACCGATCACCGGCCCTTGCCCGAGCGCGGCGAGCCTGGCGAAGTACGCTTCGATGCCCTCACCGACGAATGGGTGGCCGTCGCGGCGCACCGGCAGTCCCGCACCCACCTCCCGCCTGCCGACCAGTGCCCCATCTGCCCCACCACACTGAACAACCCCTCCGAGATCCCAGCACCCGACTACGACGTTGTGGTGTTTGAAAACCGCTTCCCGTCGCTGGGCCCGGCTGTGGGCCCAGTGCCGTCCACTCCGGCCTGGGGCACCACCGGACCCGCGTACGGACGCTGCGAAGTAGTGGCGTTCACTCCCGAGCACACGGGATCGTTCAGTGGCCTGGGTGAGGCCCGCGCCCGGACTGTAGTTGAGGCGTGGGCGCACCGCACTGAAGTCCTCAGCAAACTGCCGGGGATCAAGCAGGTGTTCCCGTTCGAAAACCGCGGGGCCGACATCGGCGTCACCCTCCACCACCCGCATGGCCAGATCTATGCGTACCCCTACGTCACGCCCCGGGCAGGGGTCATCGGAGCGGCCGCACGCAAGTTCTATGATGGGTCCGACGGGCGGCAGACGCTCACGGGCTCGCTTCTGCGGGCGGAACGCGAGGACGGGAGCCGAATGGTGATGGAGGGCGAGAATTTCAGCGCCTACGTGCCGTTCGCTGCCCGCTGGCCGCTGGAAATCCACCTGGTGCCGCACCGGCAGGTACCCGACCTTGCCGCCTTGAGCGGTGAGGAAAAGGATGAACTGGCCCATGTCTACCTTGACCTGCTCAAACGGCTCGATGCCCTGTATCCGACGCCGACGCCCTACATTTCCGCCTGGCACCAGGCCCCTCTTGACGACCTCCTGCGCCCCGCCAGCTACCTGCACCTCCAGCTGACGTCGCCCCGCCGGGCAGCGGACAAGCTCAAGTTCCTGGCCGGCTCCGAAGCCGCCATGGGCGCCTTTATCAATGACACCACCCCGGAAAGCGTGGCGGAGCGGCTCCGTGCCGTGGTGGTTCCGGAGTCCAGCCCCGTCCCTGCAGCAACCGTCCCTGCTGCTCTGGGGGCCCTGCCTGAAGGAGTACACGCGTGAGCGCCTCCCCTGACGCGTCGACTGCCCGGACCCCTCTGACCAACCCGGCGGAACCGGGCACTGAGGACCGGGATACAGCGCAGCCCGGCACGGCGGACCTGGCCGCCCGCTTTGGGCAGGAGTTCGGCAGGCTTCCCGACGGCGTCTGGCAGGCACCGGGACGCGTTAACCTCATCGGCGAGCACACCGACTACAACGAGGGTTTTGTGCTCCCGTTCGCGATCGATCGGACCGCCCGGGTGGCTGTTGCAGTCCGTCCGGACTCCATGGTCAGGCTCCTCTCCACTTATGGTGACCACGGCATGGTCACCGCTGACCTCGGCTCTTTGGACGCGGCTTCCGCCAAGGGCTGGACGAAGTATCCGCTCGGTGTGATGTGGGCGTTGCAGCAGCAGGGCATCACCGTTCCGGGGGTGGACCTGCTGCTGGATTCCAACGTCCCCCTGGGCGCCGGCCTGTCCTCATCGCACGCCATCGAATGCGCGGTCATCTCAGCCCTGAATGATCTGACGGGAGCGGGACTTGAACCCGAGGAGATGGTCCTCGCCACCCAGCGCGCAGAGAACGACTTTGTCGGCGCCCCCACGGGCATCATGGACCAGTCAGCGTCGTTGCGCGGATCCAAGGGGCACGCAGTCTTCCTGGACTGCCGCGACCAGAGCGTTCAGCTGGTTCCCTTCGAAACAGAACCTGCAGGGCTGGTGATGCTGGTGATCGATACCAACGTCTCCCACTCCCATGCCGACGGCGGGTACGCTTCCCGTCGCGCGTCCTGCGAACTGGGCGCCGAGGTCCTGGGCGTCAAGGCACTGCGTGACGTCCGGATGGAGGACCTGGAAGAAGCCGCCGGCCTCCTGGACGAGGTCACCTACCGGCGCGTGCGCCATATCGTGACCGAAAACGACCGCGTGCTGCAGACCGTGGAGCTGCTGGCCAGTGCGGGCCCCATTTCCATCGGCGCGCTGCTGGACGCCAGTCACGTTTCCATGCGGGACGACTTTGAAATCTCCTGCCCGGAGCTGGATCTGGCGGTGGCCACCTCCCGCGCCAACGGCGCAATCGGCGCCCGGATGACCGGCGGTGGCTTCGGCGGGGCCGCCATCGCGCTCACCCCGGTGACGTCGGAGCAGCAGGTGCGGGCCGCCGTCGTGCGTGCCTTCGAAGAAGCCGGCTACAGGGCCCCTGACATCTTCACGGTGACCCCTGCAGCGGGAGCCATGCGCATTTCGTAGCGCTGATACCGCAAAAAGAGGGCCCCGCCTGATGCGAAATGCATCGGTGGGGCCCTCTTCTTGTGAGTGCGAATTACGACGGCGGATGCCGGGTTTTGTTGTCAGTCCTCGCCGCGGAGGATGGCCAGGACGCGGATGATCTCCACGTACAGCCAGACCAGGGTGACCGTCAGGCCGAAGGCCGCGGTCCAGGAGAAGCGCTGCGGCGCACCGCTCTGAACGCCGGCTTCGATGCTGGTGAAGTCCATGACCAGGGAGAACGCGGCCAGGCCAATGGCCAGGATGCCGATGACAACACCAATGATGCCGCTGCGCAGGCCGAACGGTTCCGTCGTCATACCCGTCATCATCATGACTAGGTTGACCACGGAGAACAGGCCGTAACCCACCAGGGCGATCATAAAGAACTTCATGGCCTTGGGAGAGGCGCGCACCTTGCCGCTCTTGAACAGGAGCAGCGTCACGGTGAACACGGACAGCGTGCCGATGACGGCCTGCAGGCCGACTCCCGGGTACATCAGGTCAAGCACGCGGGTGAGGCCGCCGAGGAACAGGCCTTCGAGCCCGGCATAGGCCAGGATCAGGGCCGGCGAAGGCTGCTTCTTGAACGTGTTGACCAGTGCCAGGACGAAGCCGCCCAGCGCACCGACGATCATCAGGATGCTGGCCAGCCCCATGCTGACGAACAGGGTCACCGCGGCACCGGCCAGCAGGACTCCGAGGCAGGCAGCAGTCTTGACGATGACGTCGTCGTACGTCATCCGGCCGGTGTCCGCGGGACCTGCGGCCGGCTGGTTGTACATCTGGCGCAACTGCTCATCGGTCATGTTCTGCTGCTGGCCCCAGCCGTTCTGGGGATCCATGACCTGGCCGGGAGCCCGCTGGCCGTAAGGCTGCTGGCCGTACTGGGTCTGTCCGTAGGGCGCCTGCGGGACAGGCGGTGCCTGGGTGGCTCCACGGAAATTTTTTCCGTTGAAGATCGGGTTTCCGCCAAGTGCCATTGCTGGTGTCCTCCAAGTAAGGGGGTGGGTTGCTGAACTTAAGGTTCACGTTACCAACTTCCACGTGCCCGCGCTTCAATAAGTTCCCCATCCATGGCGCCGAAACGCAACCGTGATGCATCCGAGTGGACGGTCGCTCGCGCCCCCGGGCCGCGCGTAGGCCAGACCGCCCCCTGAGGAATACTGCTGATCAACAGAAGTTTCTTTGCGAACACTTTGCCAATGCGCCATGGCTGTAGCGCAGTTGTTATGCGATCGCTACCCGACGGCCTCCCCCCCAGCCTAAAATTTGCCTCTGACGAGCTGTAACATAAACCACACACGGTGACGGATATCACAATCAGGCCCCCAACCTGCAGAAAGCACCACTATCCGTCCCGTGACGTTTGCAGTGGTTGCAATGGCGCATCCCTGGCCACCCCACCCAAGTGGAGGATTTTAATTTTGAGAAGTACACCCAAAGGCTCGCCGCACAGACGGCCGGGCGGATTGCTGAAAGTGATAGGGGCCGTCTTTGCCTCTGTCGTGGCGATACTGCTCGTCGTCGCCCCGGCATCACAAGCCACTTCGCCGTCTCCGACACCATCCCCGTCGCTTACGACCTTCCAGAACAACATCAGCGGCTTCCTTCGGGATGACGCGCGCGCCCCCATCGCCGATGTGACCATAACCGCTAGGAGCGGGGACTTCGAAGGGACCGCCACATCCGCGGCCAACGGGTCCTGGAGCATCGGTGTCCCTGTCCAGGGCACCTATGAGATCGAGCTGGACGAATCGACCCTGCCAGAGGGCATCAGGCTCGCAGAAGGCCAGGAAAACCCCCGCAGTGTCACGTTTAGCCAGACCTCCAACCTCTCGGTGATTTTCGCCTTCGGTGAGGGCATCGTGGTGCAACAGCAGGACTTCGGCCAGAATCTCCTCAACCGGCTCGTTGCTGGGCTGAGCTTCGGTCTCCTGCTGGCACTGGCCTCCGTGGGACTTTCCCTGATCTTCGGAACCACGGGGCTGACTAACTTCGCCCATGGGGAAATGGTCACCCTGGGCGCCGTACTGGTCTTCGCCTTTAACGCCATAGGCCTCCCCTTCTGGCTTGCCTTGATCCTTTCGCTCCTCGGCGGCGGCCTCTTCGGCTACGTCCAGGACGCCGGACTCTGGAAGCCACTTCGCCGCCGCGGAACGGGCCTGGTGCCCATGATGATCGTCAGCATCGGACTCGCCCTCGCCGTCCGGTACGTCATCCAGTTCTACTTTGGCGGCGCCACGCAGCAACTGCCCTTTGCCCAGAGCGCCGAGATCCAACTGGGTCCGGTATCCATCTCTCCCAACAACCTGTGGTCGCTCATCATCAGTGCAGTGGTGATCGCCCTGATCGGAATCGTCCTCTTGAAAACCCGGCTGGGCAAGGCCACCCGCGCGGTGGCTGACAACCCGGCGTTGGCGGCCGCCTCCGGCATCGACGTCGACTCGGTCATCCGGATCGTCTGGGTCACCGGCGGCATGCTCGCCTCCCTCGGCGGAATCCTGTGGGCCTACTACCGGCCGGGCGTGACCTTCGACATGGGTTCGCAGATCCTGCTGCTCATCTTCGCCGGCGTGACCCTGGGCGGCCTCGGCACCGTCTTCGGCGCCCTCATCGGGTCCATCATCGTCGGCATCTTCGTAGAGCTGACCACCGTTTTCGGCCTCGCTGCCGACCTCAAGTATGTGGGAGCACTGTTCATCATGATTGTTGTCCTCTTGTTCCGGCCCCAGGGCATCCTGGGCCGTCGCGAGCGCGTGGGTTAGGAGACAGCCATGGATTTCGGATTCATTTTCTCCAGCGCTGCCAGCGAACTCTTCAGCCCGACCACCGCGGCCTATGCTCTTGCGGCCCTCGGACTGGCAGTCCACTTCGGCTACTCCGGCCTGCTGAACTTTGGCCAGGCCGGCTTTATGGCGGTGGGCGCCTACGGCTTCGCCATCTCGACGCTCACCTTTGGTGTGCCCTTCTTTGTGGGACTGGTCATCGCCGTGATCTGCTCGGCTATCTTCGCGATGCTCCTGGGCATACCGACCCTGCGGCTGCGCGCGGACTACCTGGCTATCGTCACGATCGCAGCCGCGGAAATCGTCCGCTATATTGTCACGACCAACCAGCTGACCGCCGTGACCGGTTCGGCCAACGGCCTGGCCGCCTTCGAAGGCGGGTTCTACGCAATGAACCCGTTTCCGGCGGGTTCGTACATGGGCATGAATAACCGGGACTTCTTCATCCGGATCGTCGGCTGGGGCCTCGTCATCATCTGCTGCACCCTGGTGTGGCTGCTGATGAGGAGCCCCTGGGGCCGCGTACTCAAGGGCATCCGCGAGGACGAAAACGCGGTCCGGTCCCTCGGCAAGAACGTGTACGCCTACAAAATGCAGGCCCTCATCATCGGTGGCGTGCTCGGCGCCCTGGCGGGCATGATCTTTACGCTCCCCCGCGGCGCAGTCCAGCCGGCCAACTACGGCACCGAACTGACGTTCTTCCTGTACACCTGCCTGTTGCTCGGCGGCCTCGGCACGGTGCTGGGACCCGTCATCGGCGCGATGATCTTCTGGGTGGTGCTGTCCCTCACACAGGGCATCCTGTACGGCCTGATCGAATCCGGCGCCGTCACCTGGCTGAACACAGTCCAGGCCGGCCAGCTGCGTTACATCCTTGTGGGTGTCGCACTGATGCTGCTGATGATCTTCAGGCCCCAGGGCGTCTTCGGTAACAAGAAGGAGCTGGCGTTCGCATGAGCACGCATAGCGAAGAACCCCGTCCGTCGGAGAAAATTGACTACATGACGGACACGCGTCCGATTGCCGCCGGGGACACTGCTCCCGGCTGCAAGAAGCGCGATCCGATCGTGGTGGCGGCAAACGTCACCCGCAGCTTCGGCGGCATCAACGCCGTCGACGTCGAATACCTGGAGATCCCGCGGCACAAGATCACAGCGCTGATCGGCCCGAACGGTGCAGGTAAGACCACCCTCTTCAACCTGCTGACCGGATTCGATATGCCGAACTCCGGCAAATGGGAGTTCGAAGGCAATAGCCTTGCCGGGGTTTCACCCTACAAAGTGGCACGAATGGGGATGGTGAGGACCTTCCAGCTGACCAAGGTCATGGGCAAGCTCACCGTCATGGAGAACATGCGGCTCGGTGGCTCGGAACAGCCCGGTGAGCGCCTCTCCAAGGCCCTGTTCAAGGGCCTCTGGGGCGGCCGGGAAAAGGAGATCACTGCCCAGGCGAACGTCCTGCTTGAGAAGTTCAAGCTGGACGCCAAGAAGGACGACTACGCTGCCTCGCTTTCCGGAGGCCAGCGGAAACTCCTGGAAATGGCACGTTCGCTGATGGTCAGGCCCAAGCTGGTCATGCTGGACGAGCCCATGGCAGGCGTCAACCCGGCGCTGACCCAGTCCCTCCTGGACCACATCAAGAACCTCAAGGCTGAAGGCATGACCGTGCTTTTCGTGGAGCACGACATGAACATGGTGCGCCATATTGCCGATTGGGTGGTGGTGATGGCGGAAGGAAAGATCGTCGCCGAGGGCCCTCCTGGCGAAGTCATGAAGAATCCCGCCGTCATCGACGCTTACCTGGGAGCCCATCACGACGTGGACCTTGGCGACACCGAGGGCATCAAGGAACTTGCAGCCGAGCTGGAAGCCGATGAGGAGTCGATTGTCGGTACTGAGAACGCGGGCATCATCGCCATCGATGTGCTCGAGCAGGAGCTCGAGGAGAATCGTGCGGAAGAACAACGTCGCAGAGAAAAGGACACAGAATGAGCGCCACGAGTGCGGCTCCCGCTGCCGGTAGCGCAGCAACCGACGATTCGGTCGTCAAGGTAACAAACCTCGTTGCCGGCTACCTTCCCGGTGTGAATATCCTCAACGGTTGCAATATCGAGGCTCGCAAGGGCGAACTGATCGGCATTATTGGTCCTAACGGCGCCGGCAAATCGACGCTTCTCAAGGCCATGTTCGGTCTGGTGAAAGTCCATTCGGGCACCGTTGTGGTTCGTGGCCAGGACATCACCGGACTCAAAGCCAACAAGTTGGTGACCAAGGGCGTGGGATTCGTCCCGCAGAACAACAACGTGTTCGCCACGCTGACTATCGAAGAGAACATGCAGATGGGCATGTTCCAGCGCCCCAAAGACTTCGCCGAGCGCTTTGATTTTGTGACCAGCCTGTTCCCCGAGCTCGGCAAGCGCCGGGCCCAGCGGGCCGGGTCGCTCTCCGGCGGCGAACGTCAGATGGTGGCCATGGGACGCGCGCTGATGATGGAGCCCGCCGTCCTGCTCCTTGATGAGCCCTCCGCCGGCCTCTCCCCTGTCAAGCAGGACGAAACCTTCCTGCGGGTGCACGAGATCAACCGGGCAGGGGTTTCGGTGATCATGGTGGAACAGAATGCCCGCCGTTGCCTCCAGATCTGCGACCGCGCCTACGTGCTGGACCAAGGAAGGGACGCCTACACGGGAACCGGGCGGGAACTGATGAAGGACCCCAAGGTGATCCAGCTGTACCTCGGCACCTTGGCGGACGAGGTCTAAGCCATCTCCGTCCAGCCGCCGCCAGGAGCTGCAGAAGGGCCGTCACCGTCCGGTGGCGGCCCTTCTGCAGGCCTGCCGTGGTTCCCCGGTGCCGTCTGGGTGCCTCACCCCCTCGCGCACACAAAGAGAACCCCCGCCCGGTGCAACCCGGGCGGGGGTTCTTTGTGGAGGAAGCGGCTTTACAGCTTGCCGAATTCTTCCTTGGACGGTGCGTACTTGTTATCGTCCTGGTACTCGTAGATGCCGATGTAGGCTTCCGTCGGGTCGCCGGCGTCAGAGAACGTCACCGGACCTGACTGGCCGTCGTAGTCGATGTCCTTGCCGTTGCGGAGCAGCGTGACACAGGAGGCGAAGTCGGTGCACTTCTCACCCGACTCCGAGACCGCCTTGAGCTGCTTGGCAATCTCAACGCCGCTGGTGCTCTTGGCGGCTTCAGTGGCAAGGGCGATCAGGTTCACAGCATCGTAGGATTCACCTGCGTAGCTGTAGTCCTTCAGTGCCGGATCAATGGCGAGCAGTTTCTGCTTGAACGCCTCCTTGGCGAACGTGCCAGGGATGGTTCCCTGGGCGCCCTTCAGGGTCCCGGCCTGGAAGTCCTTGCTGTAGTCGGAGGTGTTGCCGTCCACAAGGAACATCTGGGTGGGCTTGACACCCTTGCCCGTCATCAGCGGCACGATGCTCTTGGCCTGGTCAAAAGTGATCAGGGCGATCGCGTCAGGCTTGGCCGCGATGACCTTGTCCACCTGGCTGCTGAACTGGGAGTCACCCTCGTTGAACAGCTCTTCCGCAACCACTTTGCCACCAGCTGCCTCGAAGGAGGACTTGACGTTGCTGGCAAGGCCGGTTCCGTAGGCGTCGTTGAGTACGATCATGCCCACAGTCTGTGCACCACAGGTGGCCATGTAGTTGCCCAGGACCTTACCCTGCAGCACATCTGAAGGCGCAGTACGCCAGTAGAGGCCCTTGTCATCCCAGGTAGTGAAATCCGGGGAAGTATTGGCGGGCGAGAACTGGATAACACCGGCACCGGTGATCTGGTTGATGACCGTCTTGGAGACACCGGAAGACGCGGCACCAATGATGGCGCTGACGCCCTGGCCGAGGAGCGCACTGGTGGACTGCGTGGCGATGTCTGTCTTAGTGTCGCCGGAGTCACGGTGGATCACTTCCACAGGCTTGCCCAGGACACCCCCGGCATCATTAACTTCCTTGACGCCAAGATTCACACCCGCGATTTCGGGCGGCCCGAGGAAGGCCAGGGAGCCGGTGGTGGGGAGCAGGGAACCCAGCTTGAGCGGCGTTTCCGTGACGGTGGTTGCAGGCGGAACAGCGCCTCCAGCGCCTGCCTTTGCTGTGCTTCCGGGGGCCGCGCCGGGAGCGGGGCAGGAGATCCCAGTTGCTGACGTGGTGGTTTCTGTCGAGCTCGGGGTGGAGGTACCACCACAGGCTGTAACCAGAAAGGCGACGCCGACGCTAAGCGCTGTGAGCTTAGCAAGACGGGGTGCCGCCGGGGAAAGTGAAATCATTGACAATCTCCTGGATCGAAAGGTGCGAACGGCCTTTGACGCGGATGATCAGGTGTTCCTGATTTAACTTCAAGCTAATGCATATCTTCGGCGGATATAAGTGACTGAGGTCACATCCTTATAACAGTCGTTGCATATGCGAAATCAATGAACGGGAGAGGACTGTTGAGATCACGCGGGAGGCGCGGAAGGGCGCATCAGGAGGAACTCCCTAGGGAGAATTTGTACCCCAGGTGGGACTCGAACCCACAACACGCGGATTTTAAGTCCGCTGCCTCTGCCAATTGGGCTACTGGGGCGCCCGGTCAATGGTATCCCGTCATTCGCCCGCAAGCGGTGCGGCGTACCGGAACGTCCCGTGGACCCCGCCGGGCCAGGCCGCCAGCGGGAGCAGCTGGAAGTGGTCGCCCCACGTTTCGTCGGGCGGCAGGACGCCGAAACTTGTAGCCGGCACGAAGCCGAAGCGTGGGTAGTATTCGGTGCTGCCCAGCAACGCAATCCCGCCCTCCCCCGCCGCATTGGCCCGGGCGATGGTGTCATTCATGAGGGCGCTGCCGATCCCATGGCGCTGCAGCCTGGGCGTCACCCCGATGGGCCCGAGCCCCAGCAACCCGTAGTCGCCCACCCAGCCGCGGGTGCTGATCACATGGCCGACTATTTCGTCGTCGAGCACCGCCACCACGCTGAACCCGGGCAGGTAGTCCTCGCACTCGAAGAGTCGGCGGAGCACGTCCACCTCCTCGGGCTCCCCCTCCACCGGCAGGCCCGTGACCGGGGAGACCGCGAACGCCTCGCCCGTCAACGCGAGGATCTTGTCCCTGTCCGCGGCCGTCTCGTTCCTGAGCAGCAGCTCGGGCCGCGGCACGTGCCGGCTGGCCGCTGACAGCTCAGCTAGGGCTTCGACGGCGCGTGGTGCGTCCGCCACCGGCACCAGCAGGTGGTCGTGGTGGAAGCCGGCCAGCACGTTGCAGCTGATCCTGGCGTCGGTCAGGGCCTTCCCGACGGCGGCGGTCAGGCCAACAGCCTCCAGCGCAGAGTGCACTTCCAGGGTGATCCAGGCCGCCACAAAGTCGTAGTGCAGCCCCAGGCTGTCTGCCCTTTCCCGCGGCAGGACGACCGTCAGGCCCTCGGCCTCACGGACGGCAGCTTCGATGCCGGGCTCTAGCGGCCTGCCATGCGGCCACAGGACGTAGACGTACTCCCCCTCCCGCAGTACCGGTTTCAGGGTTGCCAGCAGGGTCTGGAGGTTCTTTTCGCCAGTCATGCTGCCAGTCTAGAAGGGACACCAGGCGGGAAACGCCAAAACGGCGGCTATCCCTCAAGGGGACAGCCGCCGTCGGGCGTTACAAATGCTGGTTCGAGATGCCGGTGTTACTTGGCGTCCGCGGTGACCGACTGCTTGGGGTCCACGCGGGTGGCCTCGGCGGAGCCGGGCTTTGCCGCTCCGGCGGATGCCTCGGGCGCGCTGGCCGCCGGGGCAGGAGCAGCCGCAGCCGGCTTGGGAGCCGGTGTGGCAGCGGCCACGAAGGCACCGCGCGGGTTGTCGAGGTCGATCAGCTGGGTGGTGTCGCGGCCCATAAAGAACGCGAGGATCCAACCCATGATGACGCGGACCTTGCGCTCCATGGTGGGCATGGCCATACCGTGGTAGCCGCGGTGTGCCAGCCACGCGAGCGGGCCCTTGAGGCCGATGCGGCCCAGGATGTTGATGTTGGCAACGCCCTTCCACTCGCCGAAGCCGGCCACAGCACCCAGGTTCTTGTGCTTGTAGTCCTTCAGCGGCTTGTCCCAGCGCGAAGCCCACAGGTTCTTGGCGAGACGCTTGGCCTGGCGAAGTGCGTGCTGGGCGTTCGGGACGCAGGTGCCGTCCGGCAGGCCGCTGCCCGTGAGGTCCGGCACGGCGGCGATGTCGCCGGCGGCCCAGGCGTTGTCAATGATGCCTTCATCACCGGCGATGCGGAGGTCCGGCAGAACGCGGACGCGGCCGCGGGGTTCCAGCGGGAAGTCGGAGGAGCGGATCATCGGGTTGGCCTGCACGCCGGCAGTCCAGACGAGGGTATCGGCTTCGAATTCCTGGGCGAGGGACTTGTCCGGGAGGTTGATGAGCTTCAGGGAGCCCTCAGCGCTGTCCAGGGAGGTGTTCAGCAGAACCTCGATGCCGCGGCTGCGGAGGTGCTCCACAACCCATTCGGCCTGCGGTGCCGTGACCTCCGGCATGATGCGGCCCATGGCTTCAACCAGGACGAAGCGTACTTCTTCCTGGCGGATGCGGGGGTTGTTCTTGACCGCGGCGCGGGCCAGGTCTTCCATTTCGGTGATGCACTCGATGCCGGCGAAGCCGCCACCGACAACCACGAATGTCAGTGCCTTGGCGCGGGCAGCGGGGTCCGCGATGGTGGACGCGGCCTCGAGGCGCTCCAGCACCTTGTTTCGAAGGGCCACAGCCTCTTCGATGGTCTTCAGGCCGATGCCCTTGTCCGCCAGGCCCTTGATGGGGAACGTGCGGGTGATGGCGCCTGCGGCCACCACGATGTCGAAGTAGGGGATCTCGATGTGCTCTCCGCCGTCCGCGGGCGCCACGACGGCGGTGCGGTTGGCGTGGTCGATCGAGGTGACGCTGCCCTGGATGAGTTCAGTCTGCTTCAGGTGCTGGCGGTGCGAGACCACCGCGTGGCGGGCCTCGATGTTGCCGCCGGCCACTTCGGGCAGGAAGGGCTGGTAAGTCATGTAGGGCAGTGGATCCACGAGGGTGACGATGCCACCGGCATTCGCGATCTTCTTCTGCAGTTTGAGTGCTACGTACAGGCCGACGTACCCGCCGCCGACGACGAGTACCCTGGGACGGTCCTGGAGCTCTGGGGTGGTTGCCATGATTTAAGGATACAACAGTTTGTGAAAATCTTCACTAACTACGATTTGCCGCCTGAATCAACGGTTTGGAACGCGCCGGTATCGGGTTCCTCGCGCGCCGCTCCGGGGTTTCGGGCAGCCCTCCGCAGCTGGAGGACTGCTGCCCCGATGATCACCACAAAGAGGATCACTGAACCGATCACGACGGCGGCGCCAACGGCACTGTCACGCTGTGAGGGCGCCTCCGCCGCGGGCACAGTGGGCTCGGGCAGCGTGGGAACGGCACTGGCCACTTCGTCGGTGGGCACCGGTGCCGGCGCACCAAGGTTGCCGCGGCGGTGCACGCGGATCCAGTCCGAGATGGAGCCGAGCGGGTTGGCGGCGGCTTCCGGGACGGAGTCCTTCAGGGCGGCCTCGGCGTTCAGCACGCCAAAGCCGTACAGCGGGTCTTTTCCGGCAGGACCGGCATCCTTGGCCGTGCTGACGATCCGGTTGATGACCTGCTTGGCGCTCATCTCCGGCCACTTGGAACGGATGAGTGCGGCCACACCGGCAACGATCGGGGCAGCTCCGGATGTTCCCGCCCATTCTGCGTAGCCGCCGCCCGGCAGCCCGCCCAGCAGGTTTTCAGCCGGGGCCGCCACACCGATGCTGATCCCCTGGGAGGACGAGTCGACGCTCGCTGTACCCTTGCGGTCCAGGCCGGCGACGGTGAGGACGCCGGGGATGGTGGCGGGAGCCCCGACCTGGAGGTTGCCGCCTATCCGGTTTCCGGCGGCGGCCACGATCACCACATCCTTCTGCTCGGCATAGAGGAAGGCAGCGTCCCAGCTCTGGGGCCACTGCGGCGTGGCGCTGCCCAGCGAAATGTTAATGACTTTGGCCCCGTTGTCCACGGCCCAACGGACCGCTTCCGGGATCTGGTCCTGATCGCTCTTGCCCGCGGGGTTGGCCGATCCCAGCCACGTTGACACGGACAGGATCTCAGCTTCAGGAGCCACGCCAATCATGCCGTCCGGTCCGCCTGCGGCAGCGGGGCCGGGACTGGGCGAAGCGGTGGCGCCGGCGGGCTGGTGGCCGCGGCCGGCCAGGATGGTGGCTACCAGGGTCCCGTGTTCCGGCTTGACCCCCAGGCTTTTCTGCCCGTTGGGGCTGCCGGCCCCGGACGCGTCGAAGCCTCCGGTGACGGCGCCCTTCAGGTCAGGGTGCTGGGCATCCACGCCGCTGTCGATCACCGCGATCTTGACTCCGGCGCCCTTGGAAACTTCCCAGGCCTTCGTAATTCCGGCTTCGCCAAGCCAGTACTGCTTGTCCCGTTCAGCGTCGGCCATGGCCGCGGGCGCCAGGGTCAGTCCTGCGGCCACGCTGACGCCTGCAAGGGTCATCGCCAGGAGAGCTGACGCGGCCCGGCGGAACCGTGCTGTTGCTCTGGTCATGTGGGTTCCCATGCTTTGGTTGGCTGAAGGCCTGGTTAGTGGATGCTCAGGGCAATTCCGTCAAGAATATCGTGTTCACTGGCCGTGGCCGTGACGATCCGGCCCGCGGTGAGTTCATTCAGCCGCTCCAGGATGCGCCGCCACACCAGCCCGCCGGCGCCCATTACGTCGATGCGGCCGGGGTGCATGTACGCCAGTTCGGCACGTTCTCGCCTGGTCATGTGGAGGAGGTCAGTAGCGGCTTCGGTGATGGTGCCGATGGACAATTCCGTCCCGTGGATCGCCGCCGGCGAGTACTCCGTAAGCCGCAGGGCATGGGCGGTGATGGTGGTGATCGAGCCGGCCACCCCGACGACGGCTGTGGCGCGTTCCAGCGGAACGTCCAGCCCCGCCCGGGCGATGGCGGCGTCGATGTCGGCTTCCGCGGCGGCGATCTGCTCCGCCATGGGCGGATCGTCCTGCAGGTGCCGTTCGGTCAGGCGGACGCAGCCGACATCCACGGACTTGGCGGCCGTGACGCCGTCGGAGGTTCCGAGGACGAACTCCGTGCTGCCGCCGCCGAGGTCCACCACCAGCACCTGCTCGCCGTCAAGGATGGGCAGCACGCTGCTGGCCCCGGCGAACGACAGGGCAGCTTCTTCATCGCCCGAGATAACCTCCGGCTCAACGCCCAGCAGTTCCCGGATTCCGTCCACAAAAACCTGGCGGTTGCGCGCGTCCCGGCTGGCCGAGGTTGCCACAAAACGGATGGACTCGGCGCCATACTCACGGATCATGGCTGCGTAATCCCCTGTGGCCGCGAAGGTGCGCTCCAGTGCCTCAGGGGCAAGTTCGCCGGTGGCGTCCACGCCCTGGCCCAGCCGGACAACCCGCATTTCGCGGACAACGTCGGTGAGCTTCGCTGTCCCGTTGCTGCGGTCGATGTCGGCGATGAGCAGGCGGAGCGAGTTCGTGCCGCAGTCGATGGCGGCGACGCGGGTCATGCCCCTGCCCCGTCAGCGCTTGCTGTCTTGAGGACCGGAGCGGGCCGGCCCACGATCTCCGGCAGGCCCTGGGGTCCGTGGCGGCTGAGATCCTTTGACGGGGCCTCCCCTGCGGTGTCCCAGGCGCCGTCGCAGTAGCAGCGGTCCGTTGTCCACCATTCACTGATGCCGGCAATGGCCTCATCCCCCAGCGGGTTCACGCCGGGACCTGCCGCGAGGGAGTGGCCCACCAGGACGTGGAGGCATTTGACCCGGGTGGGCATGCCGCCGGCGGAGATGCCGTCAATCTCCGGGACGGCGCCGATGCCGGAACGCTCGCCGATGGCCGCGCGGGCTCCGAGATAGTCCTCGTGCGCCGCACGGTAGGCGGCCGCGAGGGGCTCATCGGCGCTCAGGCGCTCATTCATGTCGTTCATCAGCCCGGCAGCTTCCAGCCTGGAAACCGCCGACGTGATGACGGGGTGCGTCAGATAAAACGTGGTGGGAAACGGCGTCCCGCTGCTCAGCCGCGGTGCGGTGGCGGCGACGAGGGGGTTGCCACAGACGCAGCGCGCCGGGATTTCCACCACATCGCGCACCGGCCGTCCCAACTGCCTGCTGAGTACTTCAAGATCGTGTGCTGATGGCTGGCGGGACTTCTCCGGCGCAGTCGCCGTGTTTTCTTCCACTGGCGCGGGCCATCCTTCCTCTAGCTGTTCAGTCTGTGGCCGCACGCCTGATGGACTCCCACAGGGAATCCACCCACGGCAGATCGGCGGGGTCTTGTGCTGCTGTGGCGGTCAGGCTACTGCTTGTTCCGGCCGGCAGATCGCCACCGAAGACCCAGTAGCCGGATTCACCCGGCATAACCATGTTAATGCGGTCGCGGGCCTGCTGTTTCACGTAGTTCGGATCCTGCCACCGTGAGATCTGCTGCCGCAGGCCGTCCTGCTCGGCCTGGCGGGCGGCAATATCGGCGCTGAGGGCGGCGAGCTCGGCCCGTTTGTCGAAGAAGATCTTCACGGTGGGTGCCAGCATGATGGTGATGGCAATCATGACCACCGCCAGTGCCAGCATGCGGCCGGAGAACGCCTTGGCGGGCACCGGCTGGCTGTCATCCTGCGTGGTGTCAGGCTTCGGTGTCTTGCCGGCGGCGTCACCGCTGTGGCCGCTCCCCTGCCCTTTGCTTGCCGGGAGCCTGGTGTCCGATGCGGATGTTCCGGCGCTGAACGCCGGGCCGGTTTTGCCCTTGTTCCCGCCCTTTGCGCTGCTGGCTGTACCGCCAAAATCGGCGCGGATGACGCCGGCGTCTTCCGTGGCTGGGTCCGTGGTGGCCTGATGCCTCGAAGCGGCTTTGGGAACTTTGGGACGGCGGGTGGCCATGACACTCCTGAAACGTGCGGCCTGCCTCTGGCCGCAACTCTGCGCTTGATGCCGGCTCAATCAATGCCGGCTAAACAAAAACCGGTGGCTATGGTCTTTCAACCATAGCCACCGGTCAGAGGTTTACGCGGCTACTAGCCCTTGAAACGCGGGAAAGCGCTGCGGCCGGCGTAGCGTGCGGCGTCGTCGAGTTCCTCTTCGATGCGCAGGAGCTGGTTGTACTTGGCGACCCGCTCGGAGCGTGCCGGGGCACCGGTCTTGATCTGGCCGGCGTTGGTGGCCACCGAGATGTCGGCGATGGTGGTGTCCTCGGTCTCGCCGGAGCGGTGCGAGGTGATGGTGGTGTAACCGGCGCGCTGTGCCAGGCTGACGGCGTCCAGCGTTTCGGTCAGTGAACCGATCTGGTTGACCTTGACCAGGAGCGAGTTGGCGGTCTTGGTGTCGATGCCGCGCTGCAGGATGGCCGGGTTGGTGACGAAGAGGTCATCGCCGACGAGCTGGACCTTGTCACCGATGCTGTCGGTGAGGGTCTTCCAGCCGTCCCAGTCGTTCTCATCCAGGGGATCCTCGATGGAAACCAGCGGGTAGTCGGCCACGAGCTCGGCGTAGTAGGCGCTCATCTCGGTGGCGGACAGTGCCTTGCCCTCGAACTGGTAGGCGCCGTCCTTGAAGAACTCGGAGGAGGCGACGTCCAGTGCCAGTGCGATGTCCTTGCCCGGGGTGTAGCCGGCGTTCGTGATGGCTTCCTGGATCAGGTCCAGCGCAGCACGGTTGGACGGCAGGTTAGGCGCGAAGCCGCCTTCGTCACCCAGGCCGGTGGACAGGCCCTTGGCCTGCAGGACGGACTTGAGGTTGTGGTAGACCTCGACGCCCCAGCGGAGGCCCTCGGAGAAGGTCTCGGCGCCGATCGGGACGATCATGAATTCCTGGATGTCCACGTCGGAGTCGGCGTGCGAACCACCGTTGAGGATGTTCATCAGCGGAACCGGCAGGACGTGCGCGTTGGGGCCGCCCAGGTACTTGTACAGCGGCAGGTCTGCTGAGGCGGCAGCGGCGTTGGCAACGGCCAGCGAAACGCCCAGGATGGCGTTGGCGCCGAGCTTGGCCTTGTTGGGCGTGCCGTCCAGGTCAATCATGGCCTGATCGATGCTGCGCTGGTCGGTGGCGTCGAAGCCGGTCAGTGCCGGAGCGATCTGGTCGATGACAGCGTCAACGGCCTTCTGGACACCCTTGCCGAGGTAACGTCCCTTGTCTCCGTCACGGAGCTCAACAGCCTCGTGCTCACCGGTGGAGGCACCGGAGGGTACTGCCGCGCGGCCGATCTGGCCATCGGAGAGCAGTACTTCAACTTCTACGGTCGGGTTTCCGCGGGAATCGAGGATTTCGCGGGCGTGGATGGCATCGATAAGCGCCATGGATGTGCTCCTTATGGGCGATTTTGGGGGAACGAACAGCTGGAAAAAGCGTTAAGTCTGGGACGTCCTCGTCAGGACCAAGCCTAGTCGAGAGTGGTGCACGTTACGGAACCCTATCCATCACCCGGACGTCATGATGGCGACGCGAACTGGCGCCGAATGGCGCCCCGAAGGGCACGTTCGGCGTCGAATCCCTTGGCACGGGCAGAGCCGACGACGGCGAGCAGCAGGTCGCCGAGCTCCTCCTCCGTCGTTGCGGTTTCGACTTCCGGGGTTTCCGCAAGCTCAACCACAGTTCCGGCCCGCTCGGCCCGGTCAAGGAACTTCTGCGCCTTCGCCAGGGCCGGCAGCGCGTCCGGGATCCCTTCAAAGGGCCCCGTTCGCTCCGGACGTTCCGCAGTCTTCACGGCGTCCCACTTCCGGACAATCTCGGCCACCGAGGCAGGGAAGGTGTCCTGCAGCGTGCCGTCAGGCCGGAAGACATGGGGATTGCGGCGGACCATTTTGGCACTCAGCCCGCGGGCGACGTCGTCGAACGTGAACGTGCCGCACTCCTCGGCGAGCCGGGCGTGCAGCACTACCTGAAGCAGCACATCGCCCAGTTCGCCGCGAAGCTCGGCGTCATCCGCGCCGGTCTCGATGGTCTCGGCAACCTCAAAGGCCTCCTCTAGGAGGTACTCCACCAGCGAGGCATGAGTGAGGGCGCCCATCCACGGGCAGTGCTCCCGCAGCTGGGCTACGACAGCGACCAGCCTGTCGATGGGAGCCTGCTCAGCCAAGGTTGTCGTAGGCGTCGTTGATGTACTCCACCAACGCTTCCTTCTCTTCAAGCGGCAGGAAGGAGGCCTCGGCAGCGTTCAGCGTGAGCTCCAGCAGATCGTCGAGGTCGTAGTCGAAGGTTTCCACGAGGAGTTCGAACTCGTCCGTCAGGGTGACGCCGCTCATCAGCCGGTTGTCGGTGTTGATGGTGACGTTGAAGCCCAGCTGGTACAGCATGTCCAGCGGGTGGCTCTCGATGCCCTCGCCGAAACCGGCGATCGCTCCGGTCTGGAGGTTCGATGACGGGCAGATCTCCAGGGCGATGCCGCGGTCGCGGATCCAGCTGGACAGGTCGCCCAAGGTGACCAGGCCGATGCTGTCCTCGTCGCTCACCGTGCTGTCGTCGTCTTCGTCGTCGAACTCCACCATGATGTCCTCGGCGATGCGGACGCCGTGGCCCAAGCGCAGTGCCCGGCCGTCAACGAGGGCGGACTGGATGCTTTCGAGTCCGGCGGCCTCGCCGGCGTGTACCGTCGCGGGGAAGTTGTGCTGGGCGAGGTACGTGAAGGCGTCCTTGAACCGGGACGGGAGGAAGCCGTCTTCAGCCCCGGCGATGTCAAAGCCCACAGCGCCCTTGTTGCGGTGGCGGACAGCCAGTTCCGCGATTTCCTGGCCACGGTCTGCGTGGCGCATGGCGGTGATCAGCTGACCCACCTGGATTTCGCGGCCGCTTTCGGTCACGGCGTCCACGCCGGCTTCGAGGCCATCCTGGACTGCTTCAACAACCTCGTCCAGGGACAGGCCCTTCTGGAGGTGCTGCTCCGGTGCCCAGCGCACTTCGCCGTACACCACGCCGTCGTCCGCGAGGTCCTCCACGAATTCCTTGGCGACGCGGATGAGGCCTTCCTTGGTCTGCATCACGGCGACTGTGTGGTCGAACGTCTCCAGGTAGCGGACCAGCGAGCCGGAGTCCGCGGACTCGCGGAACCACTCGCCCAGGGCCACCGGATCGGTAGAGGGCAACGTGTGGCCAACGGCCTCGGCCAGTTCGATGATGGTGGCTGGACGGAGACCACCGTCCAGGTGGTCGTGGAGCGAAACCTTAGGCAGGCTCTTCAGGTCGAAATCGATGGCAGGGGCAGCGTCAACAATAGGCTCAGTCACCTTCCAACCTTAGGGTCGGGAAGCGGCTTATGCCAGCCGCTACTGTCCGCGCTGCTCAGCCTCAGCCGGGGAGGACGCCAGCAGCGGCGAAGCCGCGGTGTGCGCGGGCAGGGCACCTTCCGGGCCGCCGTCGAGCCATTCATCCACAGTTTCGGCGTCATTGCGGGCCAGGTGCTTGTGCCACCAGCGCAGGAGGTGGTCGATCAGGATGCCCAGCACGATCGCGAACACCACGGCAATGCCTGCGCTGAGCAGCGGGTTGTGGTGGAGCCAGGGGAACGAACTGGCCAGGATCCCGATGCCGATGGAGTACCCCACCCACGTGATGCAGGCGAAGGCATCCAGCAGGAAGAACCGGCGGTGCGCGAAGCCGGTACTGCCGGCCACATAGTTGACCGCCACCCGGCCCCAGGGAATATAGCGCGCCGTGAAGATCAGGACGGCGCCGCGTTTTTCGAGTTCATACCGTGCCCAGCCGAAGGCCTTCTGCACTTTGGGACGCCGCATCCACTTCCAGCGGTTGAGGCCGATCCTGCGGCCGAGCATAAAGGCCATGTTGTCGCCGGCGATGGCACCGACCAGTGCTGTCGCGCCCAGGATCCAGAGATTCGGTTCACCGCTGTGCCGGGAAAACGCGGCCAACGCCACAATCAGCGTCTCACTGGGGACCACCATGGCAAAGCCGTCGATGAAGAAGAACACCAGAAGGACCGGGTAGATCCACCATTGGCCCGCTGCATGGAGCACGGCCTCATTAATAAACTCCACGCGGGTCTTGCTCCTAGACGAAATGATGCAGCCGGAAGTGACGTAAGTCGCTCTTCAGTGTCCCATGCCCGGGACCCTGCCCGCTACGCACGGACGCCGCAAACCCTAGGGTTCCGGATCCTTCAGGCGCTCCACCACAGGAACCTTTCCCCGGATGCGGTTAATGATCAGATCCACCACGATTCCAAGGCCCACGGCGCAGACGATTGCGATGGCCGCGCCGAGCAGATGGTTGTTCTCGAACCACTGGCCGAAGAACAACCCGATACCCACCGAGTAGGAGGCCCAGAGCGTGGCGGAAAGGACCGTCAGGCCGACGAAACGCAAGTGGTGATAGTGGGTCACGCCCGCGGTGAGGTTAACGGCAACCCTTCCGATAGGGATGAACCGCGCCACCAGGATGAGCGACGCCGGCCGCTTCCTCAGCTCGTCTCCTGCCCATCGGAAGGCACTTTGCATCCGCGGTCCGCGCATCCAGTGCCAGCGCCGGGTACCCACCCGGCGGCCAATGACATACGCGATGTTGTCGCCTGAGAAGGCGCCCAGGCCCGCGACGGCCATCAGCAGCCAGGGATTGGGGACGTCCGCGGTGGCGGCCACTGCGGCCAGCCCCACCACCACGGATTCACTGGGGATAGGCGGGAAAAACCCGTCGATCAGGCAGCAGGCCAGCACAAGGAGGAGCACCCACGGCTGCCCGGCGGCGGCAAGGATGAATTCATTGATGGCCTGCATTGTCCCTATGCTATTCGGTCGATGATGAGCTGCTGGGCCGGGCGCGACCCTTCCGGGGCAACCGTGACGGCGTGTTCAAGAGATTCCTTGGCGCGTGCGAACTTTTCCGGCGTGTCCGTGAGCAGCGTCATCAGCGGCTCGCCGGCACGGACCGTGGCACCAGGCTTTGCATGCATGCGGATCCCTGCACCGGCCTGGACGGCGTCTTCCTTGCGGGCACGTCCCGCGCCGAGGCGCCACGCCGCAACGCCCACTGCCAAGGCATCGAGCCCTACCAGGACACCGTCGGCCGGGGCGTAGATGACCTCGGATTCCTTGGCGACCGGCAGCTTGGCGCGCGGATCTCCGCCCTGCGCTTCGATCATCCGGTTCCAGACGTCCATGGCCCGGCCGTCCTTCAACGCGGCGCGCGGATCGGCGTCGTGTACGCCAGCGCAGGCCAGCATTTCTTCGGCCAGCCGGACGGTGAGTTCGACGACGTCTTCCGGGCCGCCGCCGGCCAGGACCTCCACGGATTCCTCCACTTCGATCGCGTTGCCTGCGGTGAGGCCGAGCGGGGTGTTCATGTTGGTCAGCAGCGCCACGGTGTTCACTCCCGCGTCCTTGCCGAGGGCCACCATGGTTTCGGCCAGTTCGCGTGCCCGGACCTCGTCCTTCATAAAGGCTCCACTACCCACCTTCACGTCCAGGACCAGGGACCCCGTGCCTTCGGCGATCTTCTTGCTCATGATCGAGGAGGCGATCAGCGGGATCGCCTCGACCGTGCCGGTGACGTCCCGCAGTGCGTAGAGCTTCCTGTCCGCCGGCGCCAGCCCCGCCCCTGCAGCGCAGATCACGGCGCCCACGTCCTGAAGCTGCGCCATCATTTCGTCGTTGCTCAGGGCCGCCCGCCAGCCGGGGATCGATTCCAGCTTGTCCAGGGTGCCGCCGGTGTGGCCCAGCCCGCGGCCGGACAGCTGCGGCACGGCCACGCCGAACACTGCCACCAGCGGTGCCAGCGGCAGCGTGATCTTGTCCCCCACTCCCCCGGTGGAATGCTTGTCGCTGGTAGCCTTCACACCGCCGTCGGGCCGCCGGAGGCCGCCGAAGTCCATCCGTTCGCCCGAGGCGATCATCGCCGCCGTCCAGCGCGAAATTTCGGCGCGGTCCATGCCGTTGAGCAGGATGGCCATGTTCAACGCGGCCATCTGTTCGTCGGCGATGACCCCGCGGGTGTACGCGTCAATGGTCCAGTCGATCTGCTCCGGGCTCAGGGCGCCCCGGTCCCGCTTGGTGCGGATGATGTCGACGGCGTCGAATGCCTCAGTTGCCTGTGTCACCTTGGATCCTCCAGGTTTTGGGGACCAAATGCGTCGGGCAGCACCTGGTCCATGGTTTTGATGCCTTGGGTGGTCATAAGCTCCATGTCAGGCGCGCGGAATTCATAGAGAAGCTGCCGGCAGCGGCCGCACGGCATCAGCACGTTGCCCGCAGCGTCTACGCAGTAGAAGGCGCGCAACAACCCGCCGCCGGTCATGTGCAGGTTTCCCACCAGGGCACATTCAGCACACAGGGAGAGCCCGTAGCTGGCGTTCTCCACGTTGCAGCCGCTGACCAGCCGCCCGTCCTCGGTGAAGGCCGCGGCCCCCACCGGGAACTTCGAATACGGGGTGTAGGCGTTTTTCATGGCGTCCACGGCCGCGGCCTCCAAGGCCTGCCAGTCGATGGGAAGCGAAACCCGATCCTGTTCCACGGCCGTCAACCCTTGACATACGGGATGCCGCTGGCTGCCGGTGGCCGGGACCTGCCCACCAGCCCGGCCACGGCCAGCACCGTCACCAGGTAGGGCAGCATGGCCATGAACTGGCTCGGCACCGGGGTTCCGATGATGGTCACAATGCTCTGCAGGTTGTCTGCAAAGCCGAACAGCAGGGCGGCGAAGAACGCGCCGATCGGGTTCCAGCGTCCGAAGATCAGCGCGGCGAGTGCGATGAAGCCTCGTCCGCCGGAGATCTCCTTCGTGAAGCTGTCGATCGCCACGAGCGTGAAGAACGAGCCACCGATTCCTGCAATGGCACCACCCAGGGTCACGTTCCAGAAGCGCGTGGCGTTGACCTTGATGCCCATCGTGTCGGCTGCCTGCGGGTGTTCACCCACAGCGCGGACCCGAAGGCCCCACTTGGTTTTGAACAGCCCAACCCAGACAACGATGACGGCGACGTACATCAGATAGCCAACCAGCGACTGCTTGAACAGGATGGGGCCGAGGATCGGGATTCCGGAGAGGATGGGAATCTGGACGATGTCCAGGCCGGGCGGTGAGTTGAACTTGGCTTTGTCCGCCTGCATAACAGTGCTGAACAGGAAGCCGGTGACGCCGGAAATCAGGACGTTGAGCACCACGCCGACGATGATTTGGTTGACCAGGTACTTGATGCTGAACACCGCAAGCACCATGGACACCGCCGCGCCGGCCACAGCGGCCGCAAGCAGGCCCACGAAGGGGTTCTGCGTAATGCTGGCCACGATTGCCGCGGTGAAGGCGCCGCCCAGGAGTTGGCCTTCGATGGCGATGTTGACTACCCCGACCCGCTCGCACAGCACGCCGGACAAAGAGCCGAACACCAGCGGGACGGCCAGGGTGACCGAACCGGCGATGAGTCCGGCCAGCGAAATGCTGGGCGTCCGGGCACCGCCCACCACCCAGATGAGGAAGGCTGCCACAAACAGCACCGTAAAAGTGACGGTCAGCCAGGCCGGAGTGGGCCGGGCCTTGGTCTTCAGATAGACGGCATAGGCCGCCAGCCCAAGCATCAGGACCGAGAGGACGATGCCGCCCGGCATTGCAGGAACCTCCAGCGTGGGCAGCTGGAAGAAATCCCCGCCGGTGGAAATTCCGAACCTTGCGGTCTGCGCTGATCCCATCAGGCCGAAGAAAACAAAAGCGACGAGTCCCAGCGCCGAGAGCAGGACGGGGGTTTTCCAGAGCACAGGTTTGCCGGATGTTGGCTGGGCCTCGTCGGCCTGGGGCGATGTTCCGGGCGTTCCGCGTCCCGGCAGGGGCGATGTTGCTGTTGCGCTCATGCTGCGCCTCCGGTGGTTGCTGCCTGCTGGGATTTGCCGGCCTTGGCCGGCTTCTTGCGGCGGGGGTTCAGCCCGAAGACTGCCCGCACCAGCGGCGGGGCCGCGATAAAGAGGACAATCAGCGACTGGACCACCAGAACGATGTCGATGGGCGTTCCGGTCTGGATCTGCATCTGCACGGCACCGGCGCGGAAGGCGCCGAACAGCAGGCCGGCAGCGAAGGTGCCCCACGGCGTCGAACGTCCCAGCAGCGCCACCGTGATGGCGTCAAACCCGTACGTTGCAGCGACGCCGTCTGTCAGGACCTTTTCCGTGCCCGCCACCTGGGCCACTCCGGACATTCCGGCGAGTGCGCCGGCTATTGCCATGACCAGGATGGTGGATCGCGAGACGTTGATGCCGGCGGTCAGCGAGGCCTTGGGGTTGGCCCCGACTGCCCGGAATTCAAAGCCGACGGTGGAGCGGTTCAGCAGCCACCACACCAGGACGGTGGCCGCGATGGCCAGGACAAAGCCAAGGTGCAGGCGGTACTGCGAGCCGAAAATCTGGGGGTAGATCGCGGTGGGATCCAGGATGGGCGAGATCGGGTTCGACTCCCCCGGGCGCTGGAACGCCGGCGTGTTCAGCAGGTACCGCAGGAAGTAAAGGGCGATGTAGTTGAACATGATGGTCACGATGACTTCGTGGGCACCTGTCCTGGCTTTGAGAAGGCCAACCAGGCCACCCCAGAGAGCGCCGCCCATGATGCCCGCAACCAGCACCAGCAACAGGTGCAGGCCCAGGGGAAGGTGCAGGGCAAAACCAACCCAGGCCGCCAGGATGCCTGCCATGATGATCTGGCCCTGGGCACCAATGTTGAACAGGCCTGCCCGGAACGCGAGGGCAACGCCCAGGCCAGCCGTGATGAGCGGTGTGGCGATGGTGAGAGTCTCCATCATGGGTGCGAACCGGGCGGCCAGGCTGGAACCCCTCGGGTTGAAGACGGACCCCTGGAACAACGCCACATAGGACCGGGTGGCAGCGTCCCAGACCGCGGAAAGGAAATCGGTGGGCCGGGCGAAAATGTACGACGACGTGGCACCGACGCGTTCGTCCGTGGCGGCAATGAGCAGTCCGCCGATCACGAGTGCCAGCAGCACCGCCAGGACTGAGACCATGCCGCTGCCGGTGAAGATCTTCCGGAGCAGCGTGTCCGGCCCGCCGGGCAGCTTTCCGCTTTGGGCACTGGCTGGTAAGGCTGAAGGGCTGATGGTGCCGCCGGCCGTGTCCACGGCCACCCCTGCGGCGGTTTCGTCCGCCGCCGGGGTCGGCTGGTGCGGTTTCGGGTGCTGGTCAGCATGTTTAGGGGGATGCTTTTCAGACATGATCGCCTCCTTCGGGGCTGGAGGCTGCACGGCGTTCTGCGGTAGCGGCATCCTTCGTGTCGGCCGGGGGCGTTTCAGTGGCCGGTGTGTCAGCTTTCACCGGGCCGGCATGGTCTGCGCTGGCCGCGTCTTCCGCGGAGATCCCTGCCATCATCAGGCCCAGGACATCGCGTCCGGTGCCTGCGGGGACGATTCCCACAAGTTTGCCCTTGTAGAGCACGGCGATACGGTCGGCGAGTTCCATGACCTCATCCAGTTCGGTGGAGATGATCATGACCGGTGTGCCCTGGTCACGTTCGGACACGATCCGCTTGTGCAGGAACTCGATGGACCCGACGTCCACGCCGCGGGTGGGCTGGGAGGCGATAAAGAGGCGCAGCGGCCGGGACAGTTCCCGCGCCATGACCACCTTTTGCTGGTTGCCGCCCGAGAGGGTGCCGGCGGCCAGCAGGCCCGAGGGCGTCCGGACATCGAACTCATCGATCCGCGATTTCGCGTTCTCCAGGACCTTTGCCGGGCTCATGCTGATGCCCTTGGCAAACGGTGGCTGATCGTAACGGTCAAGGATCAGGTTTTCGGCGATCGAGAACGTGCCGATCAGGCCATCGACAGACCTATCTTCCGGGACGAAGCCGACACCGGCGTTGAGGACGTCCTTCACGCTGCGGCCCACGAGCTCCACGTTGTCCAGGAGAATGGAGCCCTGCACGCGGTCCTGCAGCCCGAGGATGGCTTCGGTCAGTTCGGTCTGCCCGTTGCCTTGGACGCCCGCAACCGCCAGGATCTCTCCGCGCGCAATGTCGAAACTGATGCCGTCCACGGTGTGCTGACCGTTCGGAGCAATGACTGTGAGGTCCTTGACCTGGAAAGTCTTCTCCTTGGGGCTGGCGGGGGCTTTGTCGAGCGTGAGGCTGACGGCGCGGCCCACCATCATGGAGGCCAGCTCTGCTGTGGAGTCACCAGGACTGGCCGAACCCACAACTTTGCCGCGGCGGATCACGGTGATGGTGTCCGAGACGGCTTTCACTTCACGCAGCTTGTGCGAGATGAAGACAATCGAGGTTCCGCTGGACTTGAGCTGGCGCATGATGTCCAGCAGTTCGTCCGTTTCCTGGGGCGTCAGCACTGCCGTGGGCTCATCCAGGATCAGTACCCTGGCGTCGCGGACCAGTGCCTTGATGATTTCCACACGCTGCTGGACACCCACGGGGAGGTCCTCCACCAGCGCGTCGGGATCGACGTCGAACCCGTAGCGGTCGGAAATCTGCTTGATCTTGCGGCGGGTGTCCTCCAGATTGAGGAAGCCGCCGGCCTTGGTGGTCTCGGCTCCAAGGGCCACGTTCTCCGCGACGGTGAAGACGGGGACCAGCATGAAGTGCTGGTGCACCATGCCGATCCCGGCGGCCATGGCGTCGCCGGGCCCGCGGAACGAAACCGGTTTGTCGTCGATGAGGATCTCGCCCTCGGAGGGCTCGTAGAGCCCATACAGCACATTCATCAGGGTGGACTTGCCGGCCCCGTTCTCGCCCAGCAGACAGTGGATCTGTCCGGGTTCAACCACCACGTCAATGTGGTCGTTGGCGAGCAGGGAGCCGAAGCGTTTGGTGATCCCTCTGAGTTCAAGTTTCAAAACTCTGACCAATCTCGAAGCGTCCGTACAGGAACCGGACGGGATAGGAGGCTGCAGCACCAGCCTAGTGCCTGCAGCCTCGGGTGGGCGGTAGCGCGGAGGCCTGCATTGCAACGCAAAGCGCCACCTCCGGGCAGTCGAAGACCATCCGGGGGCGGCGCTTGGCGAGGATGCCTATACCTTGGGACTTGCTGCTGACTCGACCTTCAGCTTGCCGTCGACGATGTCTTTCTTGAGCTGGTCCAGCTCGGACTTCAGATCGGCAGAGACCTGGGAGTCGAAGCTGTGGAACGGTGCCAGCTGGACGCCGTCGTTCGCCAATGTGCCCACGTAGGGCGTGTTGGTGAACTTGCCTTCCTTGTCTTCCTTCACTACGGTCTCAACGGCCTCGCCCATGAGCTTCATGACCGAGGACAGCATGATGTCCTTGTATTCCGGTGCAGTGAGGAAGCCATCGGAGTCCACCCAGATCATCTTGACGTCCTTGCCTGCCGCCTTCGCTTCGTTCAGGGCTGCGCCGGCGCCCTTGCCCACCGGACCGGCTACGGGCATCACGATGTCCGCGCCCTGGTCCAGGAAGTTCTGGGTGAGCTGCTTGCCAACGTCCTGCTTTTCGAAGTCACCGGTAAAGCTGCCGTCCTGTGAGGCTTTGTCCCAGCCAAGGACTTTGACGCTGGTGCCCTTCTTCTCGTTGTAGTACTTCACGCCGTCGGCATAGCCGTCCATGAAGATGGTGACCGTGGGGATCTTGATGCCGCCAAAGGTGGCCACGGTTCCGGTCTTGGTGGTGCCTGCAGCGAGGTAACCGGCCAGGAACGCAGCCTGGGAGGTGTCGTAGATGATGGGCTTGACGTTGCTGATGGGCGTGTCGTAGCCGAAGTCGATGATGGCGAAGTGGCTCTCCGGGTTTGCCGCGGCCTGGGTCTTCGTGGCGTCACCCAACAGGAAGCCGATGGTCAGGGTGAGGTCGCAGTTAGCGGCAACCATGGCACGGAGGTTTGGCTCATAGTCGTTGTTGGTCTTGGACTCGACCTGGTTGACCTTGATGCCCAGGTCCTTCTCAGCCTTCTTCAGTCCATCGTAGGAGGACTGGTTGAACGACTGGTCATCGAATCCGCCGGAGTCGGAAACGATGCAACCGGTGTAGTCTGTGGCCGTCGCGGTGGGGCTGCCGGCTTCGGGCGGCGCACCGCAACTGGTCAGCAGGAGTGCGGTAGCACCCATGGTGGCCACGCTAGCAACTGAACCGCGCTTGACGTGTGCACGCAGTGATGTCTTCAAGATTCCTCCAGGATGAAGAGAGAGGCGCTACGACGTGAATTCAATGAGTGTCTGTTTCAACCCTGAAATTCTGTTTTCACTGACGGTCCGCAGCACTGCGCCGAAGCGCTCTGATAGAACCAACATTAGTGGCCTGCAGCACATCCGCTACCACATTGGCGCCGGATCCCGAAGATTGTTGAGAATTTGTTACCAACCAGTAGAAGTCGTCTTGGCTGCGCCCCTCCTTTAAGCGCGAACGGACACTTGGGGCCCGCCCGGGAGGGGCCCCAAGTGTCCGTTCGCGCTGGTGGGGAGCTTAGAGGCGCACCAGCATCTTGCCGGTGTTCGCACCATCGAGCAGATCCATGAAGGCCTGGGGCGCATTCTCCAGTCCATCCACCACGGTCTCGTCATACTGGACTGAACCGTCCGCAAGCCAGGCTGACATCTTCCCGAAGAATTCAGCACTGTGCTGGCGCTGTCCGCCGACCAGGAACCCCCGCAGGATGAGCTGCTTGCCAATGGCAAGCGCGAGGTTCCGCGGTGACGGGGTGGGTTCGGTGGAGTTGTACTGGGCTATCGCGCCGCACATGGCAACGCGGCCGCCCACATTCAGGACCGCCAGGGCAGCTTCCAGGTGATCGCCGCCCACGTTGTCGAAATACACGTCAATGCCTGCGGGTCCTGCGGCCTGGACAAGCTGGTCCAGCACCGGCCCGTCGTTATAGTTAAACGCGGCGTCGAAGCCCAGTTCCAGGAGCCGGGCCACCTTCTCCGCGGTTCCCGCGCTGCCGATGACCCTGGAAGCGCCCATCGCCTTGGCGATCTGGCCCACAAGAGAGCCCACGGCACCCGCCGCACCTGACACGAACACCGCATCGCCGGGTTTGAACTCCGCCACTTTGAGCAGGCCGGCGTACGCCGTCAGGCCGGTCATGCCCAGCGCGCCAAGGAACGCCGACGCCGGCGCAAGGTCCGTGCGGGCAACCGAGGTTGAGTCTGCGTCCAGTACGGCGAATTCCCGCCAGCCCAGCTGATGGACGACGGCGTCCCCCACTTTCCGCCCTTCGGCCCTGGACGCGATGACCTCACCAATGGCGCCGCCGTCGAGCGCTGCATCCAGCGCGAACGGCGCCGAGTACGACTTGACGTCGTTCATACGGCCGCGCATGTAAGGGTCCACGGAGATGTAGAGGTTGCGGACCAGGATCTGGCCGTCCTGAAGCTCCGTCAGCGGTGACTCTGCCAGCCGGAAGTTCTCACTGACCGGACGCCCTACCGGACGTGAGGCCAGGCGGATTTCCCGGCTGGATGTTGGAAGTGCCGTTGTCAGGCTCATGCTGCGAACTCCAGGATCTTGATGTCCACCGTCATGTTTCCGCGGGTGGCGTTGGAATATGGGCAAATCTGATGCGCTTGGGCGACCAGGGCCTCGGCCGTGGCGAGATCCAGGGCCGGAACAGCGATCTCCAGTTCAGCAGCGAGGCCATAGCCCACGCCGTCTGTCAGCGCGCCAAAGTGGATCTTGGCCGCGACGGCCGAGTCGGTCAGGTCTGCGCGCTCCTTGCGCCCTACGAGGCGGAGCGCGGAGTGGAAGCAGGCCGCGTAACCGGCGGCAAACAGCTGCTCCGGGTTGGTGCCCTGGCCGTCACCGCCCAGCTCCACAGGGCTGGCCAGGCAGACATCCAGCTTGCCGTCGTTGGTGCGTGCGTTGCCGTCCCGGCCTTCGCCGGAAGCGAGGGCCTCGGCAGTGTAGAGAGTCTTCATATGTGGTCCGTCCTGTTGGATGTGGATAACGGAAAATCTTGGCGCTCAGTGCGCGCGGTGAAGAGCTTCGGTGAGCCTTTCCAAGGTGGTGCGAAGCTGTTCCAGCTCCTCGGATGACAACCCGGCGGCGTCCGCAAGGTGCCGTGGAATCCCGCTGGCCTTGCTGCTGAGCGAGCGCCCGGTCGGCGTCAGGTGGACTGCAACACGGCGCTCATCTTCCCCGGACCGGCGGCGCTCCACGAGCCCCATGGCCTCAAGCCGCTTGAGCAGCGGCGACAGCGTGCCGGAGTCAAGGCCCAGTTCCTCGCCGAGCTCCTTGACGCCCTTCGGCTCCGATTCCCAGAGGACCAGCATCACCAGATATTGCGGGTACGTCAGGCCGAGGTCTTCCAAGACGGGGCGGTAGACCGCTGTTGCCGCGCGGGACGCGGAGTACAGCGCAAAACACACCTGGCGGTCGAGGCGGGGGGCTTCAGTCATACCTAAGACGGTAGTCCACAATTCAATTGTGCACAAATTACCGCGCCAAAGGGACGCGTGAACGAGCAGATAACACCCTCAAAACCGGGATTTGAGGGTGTTATCTGCCAGTTCGCGCCGGGGGTGGTGGTTAAGTGTCCGTTCGCGCCAGGGGTTTAGGTAGGTCGGGGGGCGCGGGGCTAGAGGTCGCGGATGGTCCGGAGGGCAGCTGCCGTGAGGACCTGGATACCCAGGCCCAGGGCGCGTTCGTCCAGGATGTAGTCACCGCGGTGCAGGTCGTACTCTTCGCCGCCGGGGGTCTTGGTACCCAGGCGCATCATGGCGCCAGGCCGTTCAGCCAGGAACCAGGCGAAGTCCTCGCCGCCCATGGACTGCGGCGTCAGCACTACGGCGCCCTCGCCGATTTCAGCGCGGGCTGCGGCCTCGATCAGAGCCGTCTCGTCCTCGGAGTTCACCACCGGCGGCACTCCCCTGGTGTGCTCCAGGCGTACTTCGACACCGTAGGGCGCGGCCACCTGATGTACCACTTCGTCCAGGAGCTCGCCGGCGTCCTTCCAGGCATCGCGGTCCAGGCAGCGCATGGTCCCGGCCATGAAGCCCGTGCCGGGAATGGCGTTCGGCGCCGATCCGGCGGAGATATGGCCCCACACCACAGAGACACCGCTGCGCACGTCAACGCGGCGGGACAGCACAGCCGGAACATTCACGGCGATCTGTGCCAGGGCGAACACGAGGTCCTCCGTCAGGTGCGGACGGGAGGTATGGCCGCCGCGGCCGCTCAGCTCGATCCTGATGGTGTCCGAGGCGGAAGTGATGGCGCCGATGCGCGTGCCGATGCGTCCGACGTCGATCCTCGGGTCACAGTGCAGCGCAAGGATGCGCGGCACACCGTCCAGGACGCCCTGCTCAATGCAGGACAGAGCGCCGCCGGGCATGGTCTCCTCGGCAGGCTGGAAAATGATCCGGACCGAACCGCCCAGCGGGGACTCCTCGTGCATGCGCTGCAGGACCAGAGCGACGCCGAGCATGGCGGCGGTGTGTACGTCGTGGCCACAGGCATGCGTGACGCCATGGTTCTTCGAGGCAAACGGCAGCCCCGTTTCCTCGATGATGGGCAGGGCGTCAATGTCGCCCCGGAGCGCTGTGGCGATGGGCCCCTCGCCGATGTCGACGGTGAGGCCGGTGCCTTCAAGCCGCCGCGGAGCCAGTCCGGCGGCTTCGAGCCGCTCCAACAGCTTGTCTGTGGTGCGGAATTCCTTGAAGGAAAGCTCGGGGTGCGCGTGCAGATCTCGGCGGAAGTCGATCAGCTCCGGCAGGAGGGGTTCCAACCATGGCCGCACTAATGCGGTGGGCTCGGCTTCAGTAGTGTAATTACGCACTCATTTACTCTAGCGAGCGTCCACGGAATAGCGTCATCACGGCGGGCGCGTTACAGATTGTGCCGCGCCTGGACACTCCCGACCGGGTTACAGAACGTCGGTGTCGCCACTGGCCTTGAGCGCGTCAACGGCTCCCTTGACCCGCTGCGCGTGCTGCTTGGTGGTCACCAGGAGGGCATCGCCCGTGTCAACGATGACCACATCCTTGATGCCGATCAGGGCGATCACGCGCTTCGTGTCCGAAACCACCACACCGCTGGCGTTTTCGGTGAAAACCCGGGCGCCTTCACCGATAACGGTGACGTCATCGACTTCCCGCGCACTGTTGAGCCGGCCCACCGAAGCAAAGTCTCCGACGTCGTCCCATCCGAACGTGCCCGGCACAACGGCCACATCGCCGGCAGCGGCGGCAGGCTCGGCCACCGCATAGTCAATGGCGATTTTGGGCAACGTGGGCCAAACGCGGGCTGTGACGACATCACGTTCGGGAGTGTCCCAGGCTTGGGCGATCTCCTGCAGGCCCTTGAACAGCTCCGGCTGGTTGGCCTCAAGGTGCCTCAGCATCAGGGCAACGGGAGCCACGAACATTCCTGCGTTCCAGACATACTCACCGCTGTCCACATACTGCTGGGCAACTTCCTCGTCCGGCTTCTCTACGAACTCGACAACGGCCTGGGCGCTGGGCGCACCTTCGATGTTGAGTTCCGCGCCGGCGCGGATGTAACCGAAGCCGGTGGACGGGTGGGTCGGCTTGATGCCGATGGTCACGATCTTGCCGGCGGCGGCCGTGTGGATGGCTTCGCGGACGGCCTGCTGGAACAGGTGGTCAGGACTGATGACCTGGTCAGCGGCGAAGGAACCCATGATGGTGTCCGGGTCGCGCTGGTACAGGATGGCGGCAGCCAGGCCGATGGCGGCGCCGGAATCCTTGGGCTCGCTCTCCAGGACCAGGTCCGACTCCTGGACCTCGGGCAACTGCCGGCAGACGGCGGCCCGGTGTGCAGTGCCGGTCACCACGAGGACGCGCCTGCCTGCCAGCGGCTCGAGGCGGTCGTAGGTGGCGCGCAGCAAAGTGCTGCCGGACCCGGTGAGGTCATGGAGGAATTTGGGAGCTGCTGCCCGTGACAGGGGCCAGAGGCGAGTCCCCACTCCGCCTGCCGGAATGACCGCAATAAAGCGGTTCAGGGGTGAATCCGGGCTTGTCACTTTGTCTGTACTCATCACGGCTACTTTAGCTGACGAGCCGTGAACTGCCCCTTTCAGAACCCTCCGCCAACCCCCGCGGGCGCGCCATGATGTGGTGTTCGTCTCATCTGCAGGCAAAACGCAGGCATTGCGGGGTCACCAAGGAGTTCCTAAATTGAATAAGCTGTGAGCGAAGCCTAGATTTAGGCCTGAGCTACGAGTTGCTCTCGCAGCAGGCGTTCCCCCCGCGTGGATCTCATGCCAGCGCCGCTGTGTTGCAGGGAGGTTTATCAGTGCCGACAAAACCAGCTGGCACCTTGTACCGCGGCCGTGAAGGCATGTGGTCCTGGGTAGGACACCGGATTACCGGTGTAGTGATCTTTTTCTTCTTGTTGGTCCATGTGCTGGACACCTCATTGGTGCGTGTGTCCCCGGAGGCCTACACGGCTGTTATCGGTGCCTACAAGAACCCCCTTATGGCCCTGGGTGAAACGGGCCTGGTTGCCGCGATTGTCTTCCACGCCTTTAACGGCCTGCGGATCATCGCCGTCGACTTCTGGAAGAAGGGCGCCAAATACCAGCGCCAGATGCTGTGGACCGTCCTGGCCCTGTGGGTAGTTGTTATGGTCGGCTTCTCCATCCGCCACCTTTCCCTCGCACTTGGAGGTCACTGAGCCATGACTGCAACGATCGACAGCCCACGCAGTGGGAAAAACAGTAGCGGCAAGATCTCCCCCCAGTACCGCCGCACCGGCGCAAGCCGGGGCAACTTCGAAATGTTCGCCTGGCTGTTCATGCGCCTTTCCGGCGTAGTGCTGGTGGTGCTCATCTTCGGGCACCTCTTCGTGAACCTCCTGGTGGGCGAAGGCATCCAAGCCATCGACTTCGGCTTCGTCGCCGGCAAGTGGGCTGACCCGTTCTGGCAGATCTGGGACCTCGCCATGCTGTGGCTGGCCATGCTGCACGGCACCAACGGCGTACGCACCATCATCAACGACTACGCCGAGAAGGATTCCACCCGACTCTGGCTCAAGATCGTCCTCTACGCGGCCACCACCGTGATCATCGTCCTTGGCACCCTGGTGATCTTCACCTTCAACCCGTGCCCCGTGGTTGACGGCGTTCCGCTGCCCGGCGGATTCTGCCCCGCGTAGCCAGATCATCCGCTGCCCGCGGTGAGCCGCAGGCTGTATTTTGCGGTGCAGGCAACGCCCGCCCGTTGTTTCATAGCGAATTTTGAGAGAAAGAGCGCCCAAGTATGCAGGTCCATAAGTACGACGTCGTCATCGTCGGTGCCGGTGGCGCTGGCATGCGCGCCGCGATCGAGTCCGGTCAGCGCGCGCGAACAGCAGTACTGACCAAGCTCTACCCCACCCGCTCGCACACCGGTGCGGCGCAGGGTGGCATGTGTGCGGCCCTTGCCAATGTCGAAGAAGACAACTGGGAATGGCACACCTTTGACACCATTAAGGGCGGTGACTACCTGGTTGACCAGGACGCCGCCGAGGTCATGGCGAAGGAAGCCATCGACGCCGTGCTGGACCTGGAAAAGATGGGCCTGCCGTTCAACCGCACGCCCGAAGGCCGGATCGACCAGCGCCGCTTCGGTGGCCACACCCGCGACCACGGCAAGGCGCCCGTCCGCCGTGCCTGCTACGCAGCTGACCGCACCGGCCACATGATCCTGCAGACGCTGTACCAAAACTGCGTCAAGCACAACGTGGAGTTCTACAACGAGTACTACGTCCTTGACCTCCTGACGGTCGAGGAAGACGCTGTCCGCGAGGACGGCACGCCGTACAAGCAGAAGCGTGTTGCCGGCGTCGTGTCCTATGACCTTGCCTCCGGCGAGCTGCACGTGTTCCAGGCCAAGTCCGTGATCTTCGCCTCGGGCGGCGCCGGCAAGGTCTTCAAGACCACCTCCAACGCCCACACCCTCACCGGTGACGGCATGGGCATCGCCTTCCGCCGCGGCATCCCGCTGGAAGACATGGAGTTCTTCCAGTTCCACCCGACAGGCCTAGCCGGCCTGGGCATCCTGCTGTCCGAAGCCGCACGCGGTGAGGGCGCCATCCTGCGTAACTCCGAGGGTGAGCGCTTTATGGAGCGTTACGCCCCCACCATCAAGGACCTGGCACCGCGTGACATCGTGGCCCGCTCCATGGCCAACGAAGTCCGCGAAGGCCGCGGCTGCGGCCCGAACAAGGACTACGTCCTGCTGGACCTGACCCACCTGGAGCCTGCGCACATCGATGCCAAGCTCCCGGACATCACCGAGTTCGCCCGCACCTACCTGGGCGTGGAACCGTACACGGAACCGGTTCCGGTGTTCCCCACGGCGCACTACGCCATGGGCGGCATCCCCACCAACATCACCACCGAGGTCCTGCAGGACAACGACACCGTCATCCCGGGCCTGTACGCCGCCGGCGAGGTCGCCTGCGTTTCGGTCCACGGCTCCAACCGCCTGGGCACCAACTCACTGCTGGACATCAACGTGTTCGGCAAGCGCGCCGGCATCGCCGCCGCGGAGTACGCCAAGACTGCTGACTTCGTGGACCTCCCAGAGGATCCGGAGGCCTACACCATCGAGCTGCTGGACATTGCCCGCAACGGCACCGGCGACGAGAAGGTGGCGGTGATCCGCAAGGAACTCCAGGACACCATGGACGCCAACATGCAGGTGTTCCGTACGGCTGACACGCTGAACCAGGTCCTGACGGACATCGAGTCCTTCGAGGCCCGCTACAAGAAGATCAGCGTCCAGGACAAGGGCAAGCGCTTCAACCTGGACCTGCTCGAGGCCGTTGAACTGGGCTTCCTGCTGGAACTGGCCAAGGTCATGACCGTGGCCGCCCTGCACCGTGAGGAATCCCGCGGCGGACACTTCCGTGAGGACTTCCCGGAACGCGACGACGAAAAATTCATGAAGCACTCCATGGCGTACAAGGATGACCACGCCCCGGCCGACGGCTCGGCAGAGGCAATCGCCGGCATCCGTCTGGGCACCAAACCGGTTGTCTTTACCCGCTACGAGCCGATGGTGAGGAAGTACTAAGATGACCGCTGAACTTGCTGAGCCAGCCTCCAAGATCGAACTGCCCGCACACATCGGAGGCGGCGGAGAGATCCCCACGTTCGACGTCACCCTGCGCGTCCGCCGTTACAACCCTGAGGTGTCCGAGGACGCCACGTGGGACGACTTCAAGGTGACCATGTACGGCACCGACCGCGTGCTGGACGCCCTGCACAAGGTCAAGTGGGAAATTGACGGCAGCGTATCGTTCCGCCGTTCCTGCGCCCACGGTGTCTGCGGTTCTGATGCCATGCGCATCAACGGCCGCAACCGCCTTGCCTGCAAGACGCTCCTTAAGGATTTGGACACCACCAAGCCCATCACCGTTGAGCCCATCAAGGGCCTGCCGGTGGAGAAGGACCTGATCGTGGACATGGAGCCGTTCTTCCAGTCCTTCCGCGAAGTCATGCCGTTCCTGATCAACAAGGGCCACGAGCCCACCAAGGAACGCCTGCAGTCCGCCGAGGACCGTGAGCGCTTCGACGACACCACCAAGTGCATCCTCTGCGCGGCGTGCACGTCCTCCTGCCCGGTCTTCTGGACCGATGGCCAGTACTTCGGCCCGGCCGCGATCGTCAACGCCCACCGCTTCATCTTCGATTCCCGTGATGATGCCGGCGACATGCGCCTGGAAATCCTGAACGACAAGGAAGGCGTGTGGCGTTGCCGCACCACCTTCAACTGCTCCGAAGCATGCCCCCGCGGCATCCAGGTGACCCAGGCAATCGCCGAAGTCAAGCAGGCAATTCTCTCCCGTAAGATCTAATTCAGGTTCTTGCTTACGACGGCGTCACCCACCTTAGGTGGGATGGGCGCCGTCGTTGTTTAACACGTGACGGCACCAACGAAAGCAGCACGCGATGTCCCGCTCCGAAAAAGTCAGCTTCGAAGGTTCCACCGGCGAGCTCCTGTCCGGCATCATCGACGTCCCGGAGGGGCCGGTGCGGGGCTGGGGCGTCTTCTCACACGGCTTCACCCTGGGCAAAGACAGCCCGGCGGCGTCCCGGATGTGCAAGGCCCTGGCCGACACCGGCATCGGGATGCTCCGCTTCGACAACCTGGGGCTGGGCGAGTCAGCCGGCCATTGGTCGGAGGGCTCCTTCAGCCACAAGGTGGCGGACACCGTGGTGGCCGCCGAGTTCATGCGCAGCCACGGGAGGGCCATCTCGCTGCTGGTGGGACACTCCTTCGGCGGCGCGGCGGTGCTTTCGGCCGCCCGACAGATCCCGGAGCTCGACGCCGTCGCAACAGTTGCGGCCCCGTTCTCACCCAAGCACGTGGCCCACGTCTTTGACGCCGCACTGGACAAGATCCTCAGCGAGGGCAGCGCGGAAGTGGACCTCGGCGGGAAACGCGTGGAGATCCGGAAACACTTTGTGGAGGACCTGGAAAACGCGGACCTCACGGACTGCATCCGGCAGCTGCACAAACCGCTGATGGTCCTCCACTCCCCCACGGACAACACCGTGGGCATCGAGAACGCCAGCACCATCTTCCAGACGGCGCGCCATCCGCGGAACTTCGTCTCACTCGAAGGCAGCGACCACCTGCTGACCGGCAAGGGCCAGGCAGCCCGGGCCGCCAGGATTATTTCTGCCTGGGCCGACCAGTACCTCGACGCCGGGAAGTAACTGCCGGGCTGCCCTGGTGCCCGGCGCCGGGGCCCTTTCCGTCGCTGTGGCCCTCCACGGGTACCTTGCCGGGCTGGACCTGCCGGGAGCCCCACAGTGCTTTCTCCTGGCCTGCGGGTGCGCTCCTGAGGTCCTCTTCACGGATGGTGGACCAGCCGGCGGACACGAGGTAGACCTGGCTGACCAGGTTGAACCAGATCAGCAGGCCGATGATGATGGCAAACGGCGCCAGGATGGGGTTCCGTCCCGCACCGGCCAGCAGTTCAGTGCTGAAGACCTGCAGGACGGTGGTGCCCACCGCGGCAAGGATGGTCCCCTCCAGGAGTGCCCGCCGGGAGAGCTTGAGCCCACCGGCCAGCCGGAACATGATGACGGCCGTGACCCAGTTGAGCGTCAGCGGCACACCGATCTTGATCGCTGTGGTCAGCGGACCTGCCACCGCCGGATCCAGCTGCAGGAAGTCCGTGACCCAGCCAGCCGCCGTGCCGAACACCAGGGACGCTCCGGCGCTGATCACCAGGGCCACTCCCAGGAGCAGGAGGGTGCCGGCGTCGCGCAGTTTAAGGACAATCGGGTTGATTTTCAGGGGCGGCAACTGCACCACACCGCGCAGGCCGTCGCGGAGTCCGGCGATCCAGCCCAGGGACGTGATGACCGTAACCGCGGCAGCAATCACGGCGGTCCAGCCGAGTCCGTCCGGGTTCAGGAGGTCGTTCGGATCAACCAGCCCTTCTCCCCCGCCCACCTTCAGCAGTCCGGGCGCACTCTGGGCCACGCTGCGGATGATGGTGTCCAGCAGGGCAGGCTGGCCCCGCAGCACCAGGCCGGCAACGGAGAAACCCGTGGCCAACAGGCCGGTGATGGAGAAGAACATGTTGAAGCCGATGCCGGCGCTCATCAACGGGCCATGCTGGAGGTTGTAGTGCTGCCACGCGCGCATCGGGCGGAAGGCATTAAGCCTGGCCAGCAGCCACTGGAGCATCGCCAGCGAGCTGGCCACCGGGCCGCCGTCGGACCTTCTGGCTTTGCCCCACTCCATCCGTTTCTGGATGACGGCGAGCTTCAGGCGGGCCTGTTCAGTAGGGAGCGGTGGCTCCGTTTGCGTCGGCGTCCGCGGCGAAGGACCCGCCGTCGTCAGTTTCGGTCCCAAAGTCCAACTCTTCCCGTAGCTGCCAAATGCCGTCGGCATCGTGCTCGTAGAGTCCCATGCTAACCACCGGGAACGTCGCCCGGTAACTTTCAAGCACCGTTTCGGCTTCGTCCAGGCTTTCGGGCGCGACATCGTGGGCGATGGTGACATGCGGGTGGTACGAGAACGGCAACTCGCGTTGCAGCGGGCCGCTCTGGAGTCTTTCGTGGAGCTCCACACAGGAGTCGAACCCGTCCTCGACGTTGATGTAAACCACCGGGGAGACCGGCCGGAACGTTCCGGTCCCGGCAATGGTGACCATAAACGGGACCTGCCGCCGCGCCACGTCGCGGACGTGCGCCTGGGTGGCTGCCCAGTCCTGGGTGGCCGTGGTGGTGACCAGCGTGATGTGCGCGGGCACCACCCCCGCCATGGGGTCCCCGAAGGAGGCGCGCCACCGTTGAAGCTCCTCGGCGATGGCAGGGGGAAAGCCCAGAATGACGCCTACGCTCATTCCTTCACTGACATTGCTGGCGGCCGACATCGAGCTAGCGGACGCCTGCGAGGCTGAGGGACGGCAGGAAGCCCATGCGCTCATAGACCTGGCCAAGGGTCACTGCGGCGATTTCCCTGGCCCGCTCGGCGCCCTGGGCCAGCAGCCGGTCCAGCTCGGCCGGGTCAGCCATCAGTTCGTTGGTGCGGTTCCGCAGCGGCGTGATGAAGTCCACCATGATCTCCGCAAGGTCCACTTTCAGGTGGCCGTACATCTTGCCCTCGTACTCCGTCTCCAGCTCAGCCACGGACTTTCCGGTGAGCGTGGAGTAGATGGTGAGGAGGTTGGAGATCCCGGGCTTGGCTTCGGCATCGAACCGGACTTCGGATCCCGTGTCAGTGACCGCGGACTTGATGCGCTTCGCGGCGAGCTTGGGGTCCTCCAGCAGCTGGATGGAACCGTTGGGCGACTCCCCCGTCTTGGACATCTTGGCGCTGGGGTTCTGCAGGTCATAGATCTTGGCGCTGGCCTTGAGGATGGTGGCCTCCGGCACGGTGAACGTGTGGCCGTAACGGGTGTTGAAGCGCTGGGCCAGGTTCCGTGTGAGCTCCAGGTGCTGCCGCTGGTCCTCGCCCACCGGCACGAGGTCAGTCTGGTACAGCAGGATGTCGGCTGCCATGAGCGTGGGGTAGGCAAACAGGCCAAGAGTTGCGGCGTCCGCGCCCGACTTCTGGGTCTTGTCCTTGAACTGTGTCATCCGGGACGCTTCGCCGAAGCCGGTGATGCAGTTCAGGGCCCAGGCCAGCTGGGCGTGCTCGGGGACGTGGGACTGCACAAAGAAGATGCTTTTGTCCGGGTCGATGCCGGCGGCAATGTACTGCGCGGCAACCACCCGGGTGCGCTTGGCAAGCTCGGCGGGATCGAAGTCCACGGTGATGGCGTGAAGGTCCGGGATGAAGAAGACGGCATCATATTCAGCCTGCATGTCCACCCAGTTGCGGACAGCGCCAATGTAGTTGCCCAGGTGCAGGGAGTCCGCCGTGGGCTTGGCGCCGGAGAGGATGCGTTTCTTGGTCACCGGGGAATTCGGGCTAGTCATGGGAAAAAACCTTCGGGGCTTAGAGCCGGTAGTCCACTACCAGCGGGGCATGGTCAGAGAAGCGGGTGTCCCACGAAGGCGCCCGGTCAACCACTGCCGAGAACGCGGCGGCGGCGAGGTCCGGGGTGGCCATGTGGTAGTCGATGCGCCAGCCGGTGTCGTTGTCGAACGCCTGCCCACGCTGTGACCACCAGGTGTAGGGACCGTCGACGTCGCCCGCCAGGCCACGGTGGACATCCTTCCAGCCGATGTCCTCGCCGAAGAAGCGGTCAAAATAGGCACGTTCGTCAGGCAGGAAGCCGGCCTTCTTGACGTTGCCCTTCCAGTTCCTGATGTCCCGTTCGGTGTGGCCCACGTTGAGGTCCCCCACCACCAGTGCGTGATCGCTGTGCTTGGACAGTTCCGGCAGCCTGGTGGTCATGACATCCAAAAAGCGGTACTTGTCCACCTGCTTCGGGGTACCCACCTCGCCGGAGTGCACGTAGGCGCTGGCAACCGTCAGCTGCGCGGGGTTCCCCTCGGCGTCGGCCACCCTGAAGTCAGCCTCAACCCAGCGTCCGGCGGTGGCGAAGTAGTCATCGCCGATGCCGTTGCGGGTGTCCAGCGGTTCTTCGCGGGAAGCGATGGCTACGCCGGCGCGGCCCTTGGCCTCGGCTTCGGCGTGCAGGATGTGCCAGCCATCACCGAGCAGCTGGCGCACAATCGCGTCAGGGGCCCGGACTTCCTGGAGGCAGACAATGTCCACCTCGCGGGGCTCCAGCCATGCCGCCATACCGTTCTTGTAGGCAGCCCGGAGGCCGTTGACGTTGACTGATGCGATGCGAAGGTGGTCCTTCTTCAATGCCGAGATCACCCGCACTACTCTAGTCGATGATGGTTCCGCTGACCGGGTCGCCGGTGCCGCCGGCAGCGCGGATCATGTCGCGGGCGTTGGTGGCGGTGATCTCGATGGTCTCCAGCGCGCGGCGGATCGTATCCTGGTCCGCTGCCTCGCCCTTGGCACGTTCCTTCTCCACTACCTGGATCTGGACCTGGACGATCTTGAAGGAGTGGTCCAGCTTGAGGTCGCGGACTTCGTCCGCTTCGGTCCGCTCGTACACCACCCGGGTGCCGCCGTGGTCGGCCGAGGACGACGACGGCGCACGGCCGGCTGCGCTGTTGAAGGCGTTCTGGGCTTCCGTCAGCTTCGCGCCGGCTTTTTTGGCCGCCTTCTGGATGCTGAACACCACAAAGGCTGCGAGGGCCAGCCAGAAAGCGGCGATGATGGCGACAACCCAGCCCACGACGTCGTTCTGGTTCGCGGCAAAGATCACGGCAACGATGAACGCGATGACAAAGACCATCATTCCCGGGCCGCTGATCCGCAGCATGGAGAAGCCGCCCTTGGGCCGGCCGGACGGAGATTGAGTGTTACCCAGAGATCGCATGCGTCTATTGTCTCAAACGCAGCAGAGCCCCAGCGCACCTTCCACCCCCGGCGAACACTTGCACGCTCCCAACTAAGTAGCGCTATCTGTCGTTTTGAGCCTCCAAAACGACAGATAGCGCTACTTAGTTGGGCTGGGCACGGTTAACGGCCGATGGCGGCCCGCACCTCAAGTGGAGGTGCTGACCGCCGTCGGGCTTTGCTGTTGAGGAACGAAACTAGGCGATTCCCGCCTGGCGCTCCGCGGTTTCCACCACATTGGCGAGCAGCATGGCGCGGGTCATCGGCCCCACGCCGCCCGGGTTCGGGGAGATCCACGAGGCGACGTCGGCAGCGGCGGGGTCCACGTCTCCGGTGACCACTGCCTTACCGTTGCCGTCGTCAACACGGCTCACGCCGACGTCGAGCACTATTGCGCCCGGCTTGAGGTCCGCTGCCTTGATCATGTGCGGGACTCCCGCGGCGGCGATCACGACGTCGGCTTGGCGGAGTTCGGCGGCCAGGTCCACGGTCCCGGTGTGCGCCAGGATGACCGTGGCGTTGACGTCCTTGCGGGTCAGCAGCAGCCCGACGGGACGGCCGATGGTCACGCCGCGGCCCACCACGAGGACGCGCTTGCCCTTGAGGCTGATGCCGTGCCGGGTGAGGAGCTCCACGCAGCCTTTGGGGGTGCACGGCAGCGGCGAGTTCATCGGTCCGCTGACGTTGGCCACCAGGCGGCCCAGGTTCATCGGGTGCAGGCCGTCTGCGTCCTTGACCGGATCCATGGCCTCCAGGATGACGTCCTGGTTGATGTGCTTGGGCAAGGGAAGCTGCACGATGTAGCCGGTGCATTCCGGGTTCCCGTTCAGCTCACGGACCACGGCGAGGAGTTCGTCCTGCGTGGTTTCCTCGGGGAGGTCGCGGCGGATGGACGTGATACCCACCTCGGCGCAGTCCTTGTGCTTGCCGCCCACATACCAGGTGCTCCCGGGGTCGGAGCCCACCAAAACGGTCCCCAGTCCGGGGGTGACGCCCTTGGCCTTGAGTGCGGCCACGCGTTCGGTCAGCTCGGCCTTGATGGCAGCGGCGGTGGCTTTGCCGTCAAGAATCTGTGCAGTTCCAGTTTCAGTGGTCATGGATTACCACTGCTCGTGCAGCGGGTACAGCGGGAAATCGGCGGCGAGCTTGTCCACGCGGGACTGCAGTGCCTCGACGTCCGTGGCGGTGCCGGCCTTCAGTGCAGTGGCGATGATCTCTGCCACCTCGGTGAACTCGGCAGCACCGAAGCCGCGGGTGGCCAGGGCCGGGGTGCCGATGCGCAGGCCGGAGGTGACCATCGGCGGGCGGGGGTCGAACGGAACCGCATTGCGGTTCACGGTGATGCCCACGGAGTGCAGGAGGTCCTCGGCCTGCTGGCCGTCGAGCTGGGAGTCGCGCAGGTCCACCAGGACCAGGTGCACGTCGGTGCCGCCGGTGAGGACGGAGACGCCGGCGTCGGCGACGTCGGACTGGTTGAGGCGGTCGGCGATGATCCGGGCGCCTTCCAGGACGCGTTCCTGGCGTTCCTTGAATTCCTCGGTGGCGGCGATCTTGAAGGCCACGGCCTTGGCCGCAATGACGTGCATGAGCGGGCCGCCCTGCTGGCCCGGGAAGACGTTGGAGTTGATCTTCTTGGCCCACTCCTTCTTGGCCAGGATCACGCCGGAGCGGGGGCCGGCGAGGGTCTTGTGCACGGTGGAGGTGACGACGTCGGAGTACGGAACCGGGCTCGGGTGCAGCCCCGCAGCCACCAGTCCGGCGAAGTGTGCCATGTCGGTCCAGAGCAGCGCGCCCACTTCATCGGCGATGGAGCGGAAGGCCGCGAAGTCCAGGTGGCGCGGGTAGGCGGACCAGCCGGCGATGATGACCTGGGGCTTCTCGGCGATGGCCTGCTCGCGCAGCTTGTCCATGTCAACGCGGAAGTTGTCCGGCTCCACCTGGTAGGCAGCCACGTTGTAGAGCTTGCCGGAGAAGTTCAGCTTCATGCCGTGGGTCAGGTGGCCGCCGTGGGCCAAGGACAGGCCCAGGATCTTGTCACCGGGAGCGATCATGGCGGACAGTGCTGCGGCGTTGGCCTGGGCACCGGAGTGCGGCTGGACGTTGGCGTACTCGGCACCGAACAGTGCCTTGACGCGGTCGATGGCCAACTGCTCTGCGATATCCACATATTCGCAGCCGCCGTAGTAACGGCGGCCCGGGTAGCCTTCGGCATACTTGTTGGTCAGGACCGAGCCCTGGGCTTCCATCACAGCGCGCGGGGCAAAGTTTTCGGAGGCGATCATTTCCAGGGTGCCGCGCTGGCGGCCAAGTTCCTGGCTGAGGACTGCTGCGATTTCGGGGTCAAGCTCGGCCAGCGACTGGTTGCTGACGGCGGCTGTTGTGGTGGCGGTAGTAGTCACGAAAAACTCCTGGCTAGGGATACGGGCACTGCTAAGGTCAGGCTACCGGCTGGCGCACATCACCGCCCCTTGATGACAGGGCGTGAAAGCGAACCGCACCCTCAGAGGGTGCAGTTCCGGTAAGACATGACCCTCGGCCCAGGCGTACGATCCGTGGTCTTCGTGATTGCCACTCCCTGGTGGTTAGCCACCCAACGCCAGTTGCGACCCCACCAGACTACCAAACGCGGGCGGGCCGCGCGGGTAGGCTTGTAGTCGTGACTGAAGAGCAGCTGAACCGAGCTTACGTATTGACATTGTCCTGCCCGGACCGCCCCGGAATTGTCCACGCCGTGGCCGGAGCGCTGCTGGTGGCGGGCTGTAATATTTTGGACTCGCAGCAGTATGGCAGCCCCGCAACCGGCAACTTCTTTATGCGGGTGGAAGCGACGACGACGGCCTCCCGGGCCGAGGTCCAGGCCGCCCTTGAGCCGGTGGTCCACTCCTTCGGCATGCAGTGGAGCCTCAACCCCGTGGGCCAGAAGGTGCGCACGCTCCTGATGGCCAGCACGTCCGCGCACTGCCTCAACGACATCCTGTTCCAGCAGCGCTCCGGCACCCTGCCCATCGAGATCCCGGCCATCGTCTCCAACCACCGTGACCTCGCCGGGCTGGCCGAGTTCTACGGCATCCCGTTCCACCACATCCCGGTCACCCCGGACACCAAGGCCCAGTCCGAGGACAAGCTGCGCGCCCTCATGGCCGAGCACGATATCGAACTGACCGTCCTGGCCCGCTACATGCAGATCATTTCGGATGACCTGTGCGCGGAGCTCACCGGCAAGGCCATCAATATCCACCACTCGTTCCTGCCGTCCTTCAAGGGCGCCAAGCCCTACCACCAGGCTCATGCCCGCGGCGTGAAGCTGATCGGCGCCACTGCCCACTACGTCACGGCCGCGCTGGACGAGGGCCCCATCATCGAGCAGGAAGTCATCCGCGTGGACCACGCCCGCACTCCGGAGCAGTTCGTGCAGATGGGCCGGGACGTGGAGGGCCGCACCCTGACGCAGGCCGTCCAATGGCATGCAGAACACCGGGTGCTGCTGGACGGCAACCGGACAGTGGTCTTTAACTAGGCAGTCTCTTATCTAGGTCGTGGTCCATGGACGCAGTTGAGAATGCAGTGGAGGAACCCGGCCGCGAACAGCGCCTCGCCGAGTTCTATAACCGCCGCGCGGCGTCCGGCACGGAACATCCGCTTGCGCCCCAGCGGGTAGAACAGCGTGAGCGGTTCATCTCGCTGCTCAAGGCCGAGGGCCGGCACAACGTCCTGGAGATCGGCTCCGGCATGGGGCTCGACGGCCTGGAGTTCGTCCGGGCCGGCATCCATTACACCGGCGTTGACCTCTCCGAGGAGCACGTCCGCAGGTCCCGGACGAAGGGCCTGGACGTCTCCGTGGCCAGCGCCCGGCAGCTGCCCTTCCCGGACGGGACCTTCCCGGCCCTCTGGACCATGAGCACGCTGCTACACGTCCCTGCCACCGATATCGACGGCGTCCTGCGCGAACTGGTGCGCGTCACGGCACGCGGCGCGCCCATCGCCGTCGGCCTCTGGTCCGGTGAGGATGAAGAGGTCCTGAACCCCGAGGACGACGTAGAACCCCGGTTCTTCAGCCGGCGCAGCGACGCGACGGTGCGGCAGGTCTTTGGCCGGCACGGTGCCATCGAGGACTTTGTCACCTGGCCGGAAGGCAACGGCGAGGAATCCGGCCCGGGCGCCGGGAACTGGACACAGCACTACCAGTTCCTGATCCTCCGCACCCCCGCCTCTCCCAACTGAGTAGCGCTATCTGTCGTTATGAGGGCTCATAACAACAGATAGCGCTACTCAGTTGGGGTGGGCGGATGTCCTAGGCTTGGCCCATGGCTCCTCTTCACACTTTCGCCGGGAACACCCCGGCCGTCCACGAATCCGCCTTCATCGCCCCGACGGCGTCGATCATCGGCAAGGCCACGCTCGCTGAGGATTCAAGCGCCTTCTATGGTGTGTCGGTCCGGGCCGACACAGCGGCCATCAGCGTCGGCGCCGGCAGCAACCTGCAGGACAACGTGGTGCTGCACGCCGATCCGGGCTTCCCCTGCACAGTCGGGGCCGGGGTCAGTGTGGGACATGCCGCCGTCGTCCATGGCTGCACTGTAGAGGACGACTGCCTGATCGGCATGGGCGCCACTGTGCTTAACGGCGCGGTGATCGGCACCGGCTCGCTCGTGGCAGCCGGCGCCGTTGTCCTGGAAGGGACTATTGTGCCGCCCCGCTCGCTGGTTGCCGGCGTCCCGGCGAAGGTACGGCGGGAACTCACCGATGAGGAGTTCGACGGCGTGAAGCAGAACGCCGTGCGCTACGTCGAGCTGGCGCGCGCGCACCGGGAGCTGCACGGCTAGTCGAGGCTGATGGGCCCGATGGCGTCCAGGAGTTCGCCCGGACCGGGGTTGCCCGGCGCCGACGTCCCGCCCAGGTGTTTCACCACACCCCACACCGCGTTCAGGCCGGTGGTTACGGCGCCTTCGGCCCAGCCCGCCGTGAAGGACACATCATCACCGGCAAGGAAGATCCCGCGCTGGGATTCGGGCAGCTTGTCCTGCTTGAAGTGCGTGAAGAGGCGCTGCTGGTAGCGGTAGTGCCCCGGCAGGTTCGCTTTGAAGGCACCCATGAAGTTGGGGTCCGCTTCCCAGGAAACGGTGATCGGCTGGCCCACGATGTGGCTGGCGATGTCCACGCCCGGGTAAATCTGCTCGAGCGAGTGCAGCATCAGCTCAACGCGTTCGTCGGCGTCCAGCGCCAGCCATTTGAGCGCGTCATCGTTCCACGTGTAGGACAGCAGGATCACGGCGGGCTTGTCCGGGCCGTCATCCAGGAGGTAGGTGGCCCTGTTCAACCGGTCCGTGAGGGTCATGGACAGGACCTCACGGCCGGTGTCCCGATCGATGTCCTTCCAGAACGGCCGGTCCACCATCACAAACGTCTTGGATGACTGCATGTAGTGCGAACGCTCGATCGCAGTCCACAGTTCGGCCGGGAACAGTGCCTCCTCGGTGTGGATGCGCGTGGACAGCAGCCAGGACTGGCACGTGGTGACCACGGCGGGGTAGCTGGCTTCGCGGCCCCAGCGCTCCCGGATCCGGAGGTCGCCGTCGGCATCGCGGCTGATCTTGTCCACGGCGCCGCGGGGCGTGCCGGAGTGGAGCGACGCCAGGGATGTTCCGTCCGGCCAGTGGGCCATGCCCGACGGCGCGTGCTGCCACAGTGCCTCGGGCAGCCGTTGGGCTCCCCCGCTGATGAGCCGGTGCTGGTCATCGGCGTCGGTGTAGACCACGCGGAGGATTTCCAGGATGGAGTTGGGGAAGTCGGTGTCCCAGCCGCCTGTGCCGAAGCCCACCTGGCCAAAGGCCTCCCGGTGGGCAAAGCCGGCTTCCTTGAATGACTCGCTCCCGGCGATGAACCCATAGAAGGTCTGCTCGTCCATGAGCGGCAGCAGCTCATTCCAGAGCTCCTTGATCCGGCCCGTGTCCCGGGCCCGGATGGCCTCCTGCATTTCGACGAACCTCGCGCCGTCGTTCACCGCGGCCTTCCAGGCATCGGCCACCTCGCGGAAGAACGGCGGCAGGTCCTGGGCGGTCTCGGCGTAGTACTTCTGGCCGGCCAGTTCGATCACGGTGCTGGACGTGACGGGTGCCAGCGGGTTGGGGAAATCCTGGGTGTCCAGCCCTAGCAGGTCCACGTAGTGGTAGAAAGCCCTGCCCGACACGGGGAACCGCATGCCGCCCAGATCGGCCACCACGCCGGGAGCGGACGGAAAACCGGCCGTCCGCAGGCGGCCGCCGATCTGGTCCGCTTCATAGATGACAGGGCGCAGGCCCAGCTTCATCAGTTCGTAGGCCGTGACGAGGCCCGAAAGGCCCGCCCCTACAACTGCCACCTCGGTGCCGTACAGCTCCGGCGGAACCGCGCCGAGCCCTGCCGGATGGGCGAGGTAGTGGTCGTAGCTGAACGGAAAATCGGGGTTCAGCATGGTGATGGGGCCAGCCTGGGTGCTGGATGGGTCAGAGGCCGGGAGTTCGGTGGCGACGGTCATGAAAGCTCTGCCTTTGTTTGTTCGGGGGTGGACAGCGTTGAAGATTCCGGCCTGCTCAGCTCACGGTATTCCTCGTGGCTCATGGAAGCCACCCTTGAATTGCGCCGGCCATAGCCGAAGTACGCCGCGATACCCACCATCATCCAGATGCCGAAGGTCACCCAGGTGTCGGCGCCCAGGTTGGCCATGAGGTAGGCGCACATGAGCGCTCCGAGGATGGGCGTGAGCGGAAATAGCGGGACCCGGAAGGTCCGCTTGAGTTCAGGCCGCACACGGCGCAGGTAGATGACGGCAACGTTCACCAGCGCGAAGGCGAAGAGGGTGCCTATGCTCGTGGCGTCAGCCAGGGCGCCGAGTGGAACCAGGCCGGCCGTGACTGCCACGAGGAGGCCCACGATCAGGGTGCCGGCAACCGGTGTGCCGGTCCTCGCGGAGACCCGGCCGAAGATTTTTGGAATGAGTCCGTCGCGGGCCATGGAGAGAAGAATGCGGGTCTGTCCGTAAAGGACAGTCAGCACGATGCTGGCGATGGCAAGGACCGCGCCGACGGCGAAGACCAGGGCGATCCACGGCTGTCCGGTGGTTTCCTCAAGGATCTTCACGAGTGCTGCTTCATTACCGTCGAACCAGCCCCAGGGACGGGCGCCGACGGCGGCGACGGCAACCAGGACATAGATGGTGGTGACGATCAGCATGGAGAGCATGATGGCCCGCGGCAAGTCGCGCTTGGGATTGCGGGCTTCCTCACCGGCCGTGGACGCCGCGTCGAAGCCGATGTAGGAGAAGAAGACGCTGGACGCGGCGGCTGAGACACCAGCAGCGCCCATGGGCAGGAGAGGCTCGAAGTTGCCGGCGCTGAAGGCGGTGAAAGCCACGGCGCAGAAGAAGATCAGGATTCCCACCTTGACCACCACGATGGCGGTGTTAATCCAGGCGCTTTCCTTGGCGCCGCGAACCAGCAGGATCATGGCGAGCAGAACGATGACCATCGCCGGGACGTTCACCACTCCGCCGTCTCCGGGTGGCTGGGAGATTGCGTCGGGCAGGAACTGGCCGAAGACCGCCAGGGACTCGTTCACGTACTGGCCGGCCCCAACTGCCACCGCCGCGACCGAGACTGCGTATTCGAGCACGAGGCACCAGCCACAGATCCAGGCCATGCCCTCGCCCAAAGTGGCGTAGCTGTAGGAATAGCTGGAACCTGCCACCGGAACCAGGCCGGCCATTTCGGCGTAGGACACCGCGGACAGCAGGGCGGCGAGTCCAGCGATGGCAAAGGAGATCCAGATGGCCGGCCCGGCCAGCGGAACCGATTCGCCCAGGATCACCAGAATTCCGGTTCCCAGGGTCGCGCCGACGCTGATCATGGTCAACTGGAAAACGCCGAAGCTGCGGATCAGGCGGGTGCCGCCATGGCCTGTTTCGGCTTCATTGACCATCTGTCCGATCGGCTTGCGGCGCAGCAGCTGCGCGGCCAGGCCGGGCCTGCCGGCAGGCGGTGCCGGCCGGCGTTCTGTGTAGGTGGGCACAGTCATCGTTGACGTCCGTTCGTGAGTAGTTGTCGTTTCCCCTCGCCCAGCTTAGGCATGTGAGCCACCTCTCATGAGTGTGCAAAATGACCTATAGTGTTCTGGCATGAGACGTAATGCACAACAGACCAGCACGCCTTCGGCAGTGCTTTCCGGCCGGGTCAGCGTTGATCTGGCCGCGATTTCCGATAATGTCCGCGCCCTCCGGAAACTCACTCCCGCACCGCACTTCATGGCGGTGGTGAAAGGCAACGCCTATGGCCACGGGCTTGTCGAGGTGGCGCAGGCTGCCCTGTCTGCCGGCGCTGACTGGCTCGGAACGGCACAGCTCACGGAGGCTCTTGCGCTACGCCGCGCAGGCATCACGGCGCCGGTGCTGTCCTGGCTGTACCTCGCCACAGCGTCCAGCGAGATCATTCGCGAAGCTGTGGAAAACGACGTCGACATGTCCTTGGGCAGCCCCGCCCAACTCGACGTTGTGGCCGGCATCGCCCGCACGCTCGGAAGGCCGGCCGCGGTCCACCTTGAGCTGGACAGCGGGTTGAGTCGCGGCGGCGCCCGCGCGGAAGACTGGGTTAACCTTGTGGCCGCTGCACGCAACGCCGAGCTCGAGGGGACCCTCACTGTCCGGGGCATCTGGACCCACCTGGCCTGGGCCGACGTACCGGCCCACCCCGGGAACGCCGCAGCGGTGGACGCCTTCGGGGAAGCCGTACGGCAGGCCAGGGAAGGCGGCCTGGAACCGGAGCTGAGGCATGTGTCCAGCTCTGCCAACATCCTGGACCGCCCTGAGTTTGCCTTCGACATGGTGCGGGCCGGGCTGGCCATTTATGGCCTGGCGCCCGCCGACCATCTTGACCCCGCGGATTTCGGGCTGCGCCCGGCCCTGACTGTCACGGCTCCCGTTGTGCTCGTGAAGAAGGTTCCGGCCGGCACCGGCGTGAGCTACGAACACCAGGCCATCACCCACGAGGCAAGGTATCTGGGGCTGATCCCCCTCGGCTATGCGGACGGCATCCCGAAAGGCATCTCAGGGCGCAGCATTGTCCAACTGGGCGGCAGGCGGGTGCCCGTGATCGGCAAGGTGTGCATGGACCAGTTCATGGTGGACCTCGGCCTGGAAGCCTGCGGAGTTTCCGTCGGCGACACGGCCGTGCTGTTCGGCGATCCGGACACCGGTGCGGCGAGCGCGGACGAATGGGGCTCGGCCATCGGCAGCCACGGCGACGAAATCATCAACCGGATAGCGCCGCGGCTGCCCAGGGCCTACGAGTGCCCCGACTACCAGGATCCTGAAGTCAGCGTGCCGCATGTCGCCTGAAGCTGCCGCGGGAGCGGGCACCAGAGCCGTAACGGGAAGAGGGACCGGCGCCGAGCCGATCAGCGCTGTCACGTTGGAGCAGTTCCTGGAAAAGTTGCCGCCGGAGTTAACGATCCTGCACGACGGCGGCAACGGTTCCGGCCTGCTGCGCTGGGTAGAGCCCAGCGAGCTGGAGGACCCCACGCCGTACCTGCTCGACGGTGAGTTCCTCCTCACGGCGGGTCTGCCGTTTGTGGGCGAGGCAGGCAACCAGGTCCGGGTCGACGCGTACGTGCGGCGTCTGGTGGGAGCCGGGGTGGGGGCCCTGGGCTTCGGGCTGGAACCCTACTTCGACGCAGCGCCGGAGGCACTGGTGAAGGCCTGCGTCCGGCATAACCTGACTCTGGTTCAGGTACCAAGCACTGTGCCGTTCGCTGCCATCGGGCTGGAATTTTCGCAGCTGCTCGAATCGGATAACGCCAAAGCCTTCAGGCAGCTGGCGGACATCAACCGGCAGCTGATGCGCGCAGTCCTCTCCGCCCGCCCCGAGCATGAACTCCTGGCCGCACTGGCCCAGCGGGTTCCCGTGTGGGCGGTGCTGGTCGGCGCGGACGGAAGGGTCCGCGCCCGGGCGGGCACCGGCGTCGAACTTCCCGCCCTGCAGCAGATCCTCGACCGGCTGCTCAGCGGCAGCGGCCCCCGGGTGGAAATGGAATCCTTCGACATTCCCGGCTCTGCCCTGGTGTTCGGGCATCCGCTGCGCAGCACGCGGGACGCCACCCTCGGCGCTTTGATCCTCGGGACGGACAGGGCGCTGACCCCGGCGCAGAACAGTGTGGTGTCCTCGGTAGTGGGGCTGCTGGAACTGCTGGTGCGACAACGCACCAGCGGCTCGCTCGCCCCCAGCCAGCTGGCAACGGCGCTGCTGCTGCATCCGGAGAGCCTGGCCGCCGGCTCAACCCGGCAGCTGAACGTCCTCAGGGACCTCCTGGCGCAAAGCGTTTCCGGAACCCGGTCCGGTGCCCTCCGGGTGGTTCAGGGCGTGCGGGCGGACGCGTCGGCGCCCGCGCCGGCCGATGGCCCTGTCAGGGAACTGCTGCAGTGGCGCAGGCTGTTCGACACGAAGATGGTGGAACTGACGGACTACGGGTTTGCCGCCGTCACCCGGCTCAAGGTGGACGACACGCTGCTGCATGAGGTGGAGGAGCTGGGCTGGCGCCTGGTGGTGGGCGATCCGACGGAAATGGCCGGACTTCCTGCCGCGTACCAGCGTGCGGCGTCGCTGCGGCCCCGCGTCCAGGCCAGCGGACAAAGTGTGCGCGTGGATGACGTCACGTGGTCGGTCACGGGGCTCTTGGGCCGCAGCGCCGGCACCATGCTTGCCGCCCGGTTGCTGGAACCGATCCTGGCGCAGGAGCCTGACCGAATCAGCTCCCAACTCAGTGTCCTGAAGTCGTGGCTGGGCGAAAACGGCAACTGGGATGCCACTGCCAAAGTCCTGGGGATGCACCGGAACAGCGTGCGGCGCCAGATCAATGCACTGGCCGAGCTGCTGGCCATGGACCTTGGTTCCGCCCACGTGCGGGCGGAGCTGTGGATTGCCCTGCAGTATGTGGACGGCCTGGAGGACCGGATGGTTCAGATGCCCCAGGACCGGTAGAGCTCCGGGCGGCGTTCCCGGAGATAGGGCATCACGTCACGGGTAATCCGGGCGGCGTCCGGATCCACCTCGGCGAACAGGAGTTCGGCCCCCGGTCCCGCCGTGGCCAGCAGCGAACCATCCGGTCCGGCAATGACACTGCCGCCGAGGAATTCGCAGCCGTCCTCGGTTCCTGAGTGGTTGGCATAGGCGATGGTCAGCTGGCTTTCCAGCGCGCGGGCCCGGAGCAGCACTTGGGGAACCGCCTCGAAGCCGTGCGCCAGAGCGGTCGGCACCAGGAGCAGCTCTGCCCCGCCCAGCGCGGCGGCCCTGACCGATTCCGGAAATTCCACGTCGTAGCAGATCACCATTGAGGTCCGGAATCCGTTGAAATCGACGACGGCGGGACCCGCCTCCGCGGGGCTGAACGCCGCGCGTTCGTCATCGCCAAAGAGGTGCACTTTTGCGTAGGTGAGAAGCTCACCCCCCGTGGCGTCCACGAGCGTGGAGGTGATGTGCCAGCTGCCCCCGTCTGTGACTGACGGCAGGCTGTAGACCAGTCCGATCCCGTGGCGCCGCGCGATCCCTTCCAGCGCCTCCCGGATGGCGGGAAGCCCGGCAGGGTCCAGCTCCGCGCGGAGCCGCAGCGGCGCGTAGCCCACGGGAAACAGCTCCGGGGTGACCAGGACTGCTGCGCCCTCCCCGGCGGCCGCCCGGGCAGCCGCATCCAGGGCGGCACAGTTTGCATCCACATCGAGTACGCGGGCGTTTGCCTGCATCAGGGCCAGCAGCACCGTTTCCACCTCACATGATCGGGACGGCCACAGGAAGTATGCGTCCGCTTTTTCCAGCCTAGCCACCGGGCCTGAACGGCATCCGGGGCCAATTGCACCGGCCGAAGCCACAGGAGGGACGGATCGTCCTATCTTTTTTTCTCATCCGGCAGACTCCTTGCGTTAACTTCTTGACTGCAACCGTCAATGTAGGGCAGTCTTCTTTTCATGTCCGCCACACCGCGCTCGACGAGGAGCAAGCCAAAAAATCCGGGATCCCAGTCAGCCCTCCGGCAACTGAACCAGCAACGGATCATCGAGACCCTCATGAGCGGCCCGTCCACCCAGGCCGAGCTTGCGCGCCAGACCGGCCTCTCCACCGCCACGGTGTCCAACATCGTCAAAATCATGCAGGACGCGGGCCTGGCGTCAACCGAGCCGATCACCAGTTCCGGCCGCAGGGCACTCAACGTAAGACTAAACAGCAACGGCGCGGTGGCAGTGGGAATCGATTTCGGCCGGCGGCATCTCCGAGTGGTCCTGGCATCCCTGAGCTACCACGTGATCGCCGAGGAATCCGTCCTGCTGTCGCTCGGCCACCAGGCCGAGGAAGGCATCCGGGCAGCCGTCGGACTACTGGACAAACTGCTGCAGCAAAGCGGCGTGGACCGGACCCTGGTGGTGGGCGCCGGCGTCGGAATTCCCGGCCCCATCGACCGCCGGACCGGCACCGTGGCGCAGGGCGCTATCCTCCCCGAATGGGTGGGCATCAACATCCTCCAGCATCTGGAGGAAAAGCTCAATATCCCCGTATTCGTTGACAACGACGCCAATCTTGGCGCTTGGTCCGAGGTCACTTGGGGGCCGCATTCGGGCGTGAGCAACCTGATGTTCCTCAAGATCGGATCGGGCATCGGCGCGGGCCTGATCCTCAACGGCGCGCCGTACTACGGCAACGTCGGCATTACGGGCGAAATCGGCCATGCAACGATCCACGAGCACGGGCTGGTGTGCCGCTGCGGTAACCGTGGCTGTCTGGAGACCATCGCCTCCACTACCACCATGATGGAGCTGCTGGGCCGCGGCGAAGACCCGCCCCTGACGCCGGCGGACATCGTGCGCAAAGCCCTGGCGCGCGACTCCGCCACGCTCAGGGTGGTGGATGATGCAGGCCTGGCAGTGGGACGCGCCCTGGGCAATGTGGCCAATCTGATCAACCCTGAAGTGATCGTGGTGGGCGGTCCCCTCGCGGGGCTGGGCGACCTGCTGCTCGACCCCATTCGGAGGGGGCTTATCCGGCATGCAGTGCCGGTGATCGGCGAGACCACCAAGCTGACGATGTCCTCACTTGGGGACCGCGCGGAGGCCCTGGGGGCTGCCGCGTTGGTGTTCCAGCATGCCGGGATCCGGCGAACGTAGCCGTTTTGTTATCCGGCAATTGCGTTAAAGACTTGACGACAACGGGTGTGATCCAGTTTACTTTTTCATCAGACGCCCCTGCGCTTTGCGGGGCGGACAAAGAAGTCATGCATTGGAGGCGTAAGGGCAAATGACGTCCCAGACCACGCACACTGACCCGGTCATCCTGGAGATGCGTTCCATCACCAAGGAATTTCCCGGCGTCAAGGCATTGTCGGAAGTGAGCCTCCGGGTCAAAGCCGGCGAGATTCACGCTATCTGCGGCGAAAACGGCGCCGGCAAATCCACGCTGATGAAGGTGCTTTCGGGCGTCTACCCGTACGGCAGCTACGACGGCGACATCGTATACCAGACCGAGGTCCAGCAGTTCAAGGACATCCGCGCCAGCGAGCACGCCGGCATTGTGATCATCCACCAGGAGCTGGCCCTGATCCCGGAACTGTCCATCATGGAGAACATCTTCCTGGGCAACGAACCGACCAAACGCGGCGTCATCAACTGGGCGGAGGCCCGGCAGCGGTCCACGGAGCTGCTGGCCCGGGTGGGACTCAGGGAAGACCCGGACACCCCCATCAAGGAGATCGGCGTCGGCAAGCAGCAGCTCGTGGAGATCGCCAAGGCCCTGAACAAGTCAGTCAAGATCCTCATTCTGGACGAGCCGACCGCGGCGCTGAACGAATCCGATTCCCAGCACCTCCTGGACCTGATGCTGGGCCTCAAGGCCAAAGGCATCACCTCGATCATCATTTCCCACAAGCTCAACGAGATCGAGCAGATCGCCGATTCCATCACCATCATCCGGGACGGCAAGTCGATCGAAACGCTCGACGTCAAGGCCGACGGCGTCGACGAGGACCGCATCATCAAGGGCATGGTGGGCCGGGCCCTGGAGTCCCGCTTCCCCGACCACACCCCCAAGATCGGCGAAGTGTTCTTCGAAGTGAAGGACTGGTCCGTTGGCCACCCCGCCATCCAGGACAGGCTGGTCTGCAAGAGCTCAAACTTCTTTGTGCGGCGCGGCGAGATTGTGGGATTCGCCGGGCTGATGGGTGCCGGCCGTACCGAACTGGCCCGCTCCGTCTTCGGCCGCTCCTATGGCCGGTTCATCAACGGCCATGTATATAAGGACGGCAAGGAAGTTGTCCTCAAAAACGTCCGGCAGGCGATTGACGCCGGACTGGGTTATGTGACCGAGGACCGAAAGTCCCTGGGCCTGAACCTGCTCGATGACATCAAGGCCACCACCGTTTCAGCGAACCTCAAGAAGATCAGCCGAAACAGCGTGGTGGACACTGCCAAGGAATTCGAAGTTGCCGAGCAGTACCGCAAGGCGCTGCGTACCAAGACGCCCTCTGTGGAGGAAGGCGTCGCCAAGCTGTCGGGCGGCAACCAGCAGAAGGTGGTTCTGGCGAAGTGGATGTTCACGGACCCGGACCTCCTCATTCTGGATGAACCGACGCGTGGCATCGATGTGGGCGCCAAGTACGAGATCTACGGCATCATCCAGCAACTGGCCAACCAGGGCAAAGGCGTGGTGGTCATCTCATCCGAGCTGCCCGAGCTGCTGGGTCTTTCCGACCGCATCTACACCATCTTCGAGGGCGCCATCACCGGGGTCCTGAATAAGGAGGAAGCGAGCCAGGAAAGCCTGATGAAACTCATGACCTCCGCCCGTAAGGCCGCCTGACCCTCTGGAATCCTCCAGATCCTTCCAGATACAAGGACTGAAACAATGAACGCGCTCAAGAAGCTGTTTGGCGGCAATACCCGCCAATTCGGGATGATCTTCGCCCTGGTCGCACTGATCGTCTTTTTCCAGATCACCACAGAGGGCCGCACTCTCACTCCGGGCAATGTCATCAACCTCTTCAATGGCAACTCGTACATCCTCATCCTCGCCATCGGCATGGTGCTGGTCATCATCGCCGGTCACATCGACCTCTCCGTAGGATCCGTGGCCGCGTTTGTGGGCGTGACAGTGGCCCTGGCCATCCGCGACTGGGGTATCCCCTGGTACGCCGGCGTGCTGCTGGGCCTGCTCCTGGGTGCCCTGATCGGTGCGTGGCAAGGACTTTGGACGGCGTACGTAGGGATCCCCGCCTTCATCGTCACCTTGGCCGGCATGCTCCTGTTCCGTGGCTTCAACCAGTTCGTGGGCAAGTCCAACACCATCCCGGTACCCAATGACTTCCAGTACCTGGGTTCCGGCTACCTTCCTGAGGTTGGGCCCAGCACCGGCTACAACAACCTCACCCTGCTGATCGGCCTCGCTGCAGTCGCCTTTGTGATCTTCAGCGAAATCCGCCGCCGCCGGACCGCGAAGGTGCTGGGCGCCGAAGTGGCAGAGACCTGGGTGGTCGTCCTGAAGCTTGTCCTGGTCTGCGCGGCCATCCTGTACGCCACGTACCTCTTCGCCACCGGCCGTCCGGGCACGTCCTTCCCCATCCCCGGCCTGATCCTCGCCGTCCTGGTCCTGATTTACGGCTTCGTCTCTTCCAAGACCGTGGTGGGTCGCCACATTTACGCCGTGGGCGGCAACCGGCATGCAGCCGAACTCTCCGGCGTCCAGTCCAAGAAGGTCAACTTCCTGGTCATGATGAACATGTCCATCCTGGCTGGCCTCGCGGGCATGATCTTCGTGGGGCGCTCCACCGCTTCGGGCCCGTTCGACGGCGTCGGCTGGGAACTGGATGCCATCGCCGCAGTCTTCATCGGCGGCGCGGCCGTGACGGGCGGCGTGGGCACCGTGATCGGTTCCATCATCGGTGGCCTGGTCATGGCAGTCCTGAACAACGGCTTGCAGCTCCTCGGCGTCGGCGCCGACCTCACCCAAATCATTAAGGGCCTGGTCCTGCTGATCGCAGTGGCGTTCGACGTCTACAACAAGTCTCAGGGCAAGCGGTCCATCATCGGACTGATGATGAACAACTTCAACCGCCCAACCGGCGGGCCCGGCACACCCCTGCAGCCCGACGAAACCACCTCCACCAAGGAAACGATCGCCAGGGAAGCCTGAGCGATGCAGGTTCCGGAACCAATACCCTCAAAGAGAAAGTGGACCAAGAAATGCGAATGATTGGTAAAGCAGGAAAGGCAGCAGCGATAGCTGCAATCGCAGCACTGGCGATGACGGCCTGCGGACGGGCCGAACCCGGCACCACCAGCACCACCGGAGCCGGCGGCTTCGAGCAGAACTCCTCCATCGGCGTCGCGCTTCCCCAGAAGACCAGCGAAAACTGGGTGCTGGCGGAGAAGCTGTTCAACGATGGGCTCTCCGGCGCCGGCTTCAAGCCGGACGTGCAGTTCGCCAACGGCGGCGTCTCCGAGCAGCAGAACCAGATCAGCGCCATGATCACCAAGGGCGCCAAGGTCATCATTGTCGGTGCCATCGACGGTGCCCAGCTGGGTACACAGCTGAAGCAGGCGAAGGACTCCGGCGCGACGATCATTGCTTATGACCGGCTCCTGCTCAACACGGAGAACGTGGACTACTACGTGGCCTACGACAACTTCAAGGTGGGCGTGCTGCAGGGCCAGGCGCTGCTGGACGGCATGAAGGCCAAGAAGCCGACCGGCCCCTACAACGTCGAGCTCTTCGCCGGGTCGCCGGATGATGCCAACGCGAAGGTCTTCTTCGACGGGGCCATGAGCATCCTGAAGCCCAAGATCGACGACGGAACGCTCAAAGTTGTCTCCGGCCAGACCACCTTCGAACAGGCAGTCACCCAGGGCTGGAAGGCAGAGAACGCCCAGCGCCGCGCCGACACCCTGCTGACCGGCTCCTACGGGACCGCTGCCCTGGACGGTGTCCTCTCACCGAACGACACTTTGGCCCGCGCTGTCCTGACTTCTGTCAAGGCCGCCGGTAAGCCGCTGCCCATCATCACCGGCCAGGACTCGGAAGTTGAATCCGTCAAGTCCATCCTTGCCGGCGAGCAGTACTCCACCATCAACAAGGACACCCGCAAGCTCGTTGAGCACGCAATCGTGATGGTCAAGGATCTCCAGGCAGGCAAGACGCCTGAGATCAACGACGACAAGTCCTACAACAACACGGTGAAGACCGTACCCGCTTTCCTGCTGCCGCCGGTCATCGTGACCGCCGCCAACGTGAAGACGGCCTACGTGGACGATCCGGTACTGGGCCCGCTGACCAAGTAACGCGGTCTAAGTAACGCGGTCCGCCGGTCACCACCGGTTTACATAGAATGCCCCGGCTCCCCCACAGGGAGCCGGGGCATTCCGCATTCCAACGCTCTCTCACTTAATGCACGCTTTTCACTAGCGCTCTCTCACTGCCCGCCGCCTTTCACAGCCCAAACACAGCTTCGGCCGCCTTCCTGCACAGGCCCCGAAGCGAGGGTAGGAGCAGATGCCGGCCTTCCGCCGGCCCCAGATCCTAGGAGTATAGTGAGCGTCCTTGCCCGGAGTGTTGGCAATGCCTTCAGAAACAAGGTCCGAACAGCCGCGGTGGTGGCACTCCTGGCCGTCGCGATCGGACTTGCACTGGCCATGCTGGTGGCCAACCAGGCCGTCGGAGCCAAAGTCCAGGAGCTGAACGCGTCCGTCGGGACCGTCCTGACCGTCAACCCGGCCGGCGGCCAGTGCGGTCCCGCCGGACAGAACGCCACCACGTTGACCACCAGCCTTACCGCAGCCATCGACGCTGGCACCCTCGGTGGACGGAACCAGCCCGCAAACGGCACCACCGGAACCACCACCGCGCAGCCGGTACGCTCCCTCCCGATCACTGCAACCGGAATCGGCGGCGAAGTGGACACCATCGGCAAGAGCCTGACCATCACCGAAGGCACCGGGCTCGGCGACTACACGGCTGAATCCGCCAACGCCCTCCTGGGAACCACTCTGGCCGAGAAGAACAACCTGACCATCGGCTCCACGTTCACCATCAACGGGCAGACGTTCACTGTGGCCGGCCTCTTCGACTCCGGCACTACGTTCGGCAACAACGCCCTTTACCTGACCCTCCCCACGGCCCAGACCGTCGCGGAACTGCCGGGCGAGCTGTCCTCGATGATTGTCACGGTGGACGGCATGGAAAACCTCGAGGCCGCCAAGGCCGCGCTTGAGTCCGCCCTCGGCACCGACAAAGCCGACGTCACGCAGGGCCAGAACCTGGAGTCGGCGGTCAGCTCGCTCGGCAGCGTCAAGAACATCTCCTTCATCGCCTTCGTAGCTGCCCTGGGCACCGCCGGACTGATCATCCTGCTGATCATGGTCATGCTGGTCCGCGAACGCCGCCGGGAAATCGGTGTTCTGAAGGCGATCGGAGCACCCAACCGCACCATCGGCCTGCAGTTCGTGCTGGAGGCACTGGTCCTCGTGGCCATGGGCAGCGCGGTGGGCGCCGCCGTCGCCTCCTTTGCCAGCGGCGGCATCGCTTCCGCGCTGATCAGCACCAACACCACCACGACGGCGGCCACCACCACCGGTCGCGGGGCCGCCATGGCCGGCGCTGCAGGCGGCGCCGGAATGCCGGGCGGCGGTGCTGGCTTCCCCGGCGGCGCTGGCCTTCCCTCCGGGAACCCCCTTGGTGGCGCTTCCCAGCTGCTGACATCGGTCACCGCCAGCGCCTCCCCCGGCGTCATCGCCGCCGGCATCGCAGCGGTGTTCGGCGTGGCCATCATCGGCGCGCTGGTCCCTGCACTGCTCACGGCACGCATCCGTCCCATCGAAGTCCTGCGAGGAGAATAGCCATGATTGAAGTCAAGAACCTGGTCCGCACTTTCAACTCCGGTGACCACACCATCAAGCCGGTCAACGACGTCAGTTTTGTTCTGGAGCAGGGCACGCTGGCGTCCATTGTCGGCAAGAGCGGCAGCGGCAAGAGCACACTGTTGTCCCTCCTGGGTGCGTTGGACAAACCGACCAGCGGAGACGTCGTCGTCAACGGCGTGAGCCTGGCCGGGATGCCGGACGGCAAGCTGACCGAGTACCGGCGCCGGGATATCGGGTTCGTTTTCCAGCAGTTCAACCTGATCCCGAATCTTTCGGCGATGGACAACGTCATGCTGCCCATGGAGTTCGCGGGCGTGCGCAGGACCGAGCGTCGGCAGCGGGCAACGGACCTTCTGGAGCAGGTGCAGCTGGACCCGGAGAAGCAGGTGCGCCGCATCAACCGGCTGTCCGGCGGCGAGCAGCAGCGCGTGGCGATTGCCCGGGCGCTGGCCAACGAACCCAAGCTGATCCTCGCTGACGAGCCCACCGGCAACCTGGACGAGCAGACCGGTGACCACATCATCGAACTGCTCAGCTCGCTCAGGCGTGACCACAACACCACCATCCTTGTGGTCACCCACGACAAGGCGTTGGCCAACAAGACGGACCGCCGCTTCAGGCTCCAGCAGGGCAGACTGACGGAAGAACCGGCGCGCGCCTTGGTCTGACGCCCGCACTGGTCTGAATGAGAGGATGGGCACCATGAGCGCGCCCATTGCCACACCGTGGCTGTCCACCCAGTCCGACCCGGATCCCCGGTCTGCCACCGGAAGACGCCTGCGGTGGGGCGTCATAGCCACCGGCGGGATCGCGCGGTCAGTGTCGCAGGACCTGGCACTGCTCCCAGACGCCGAGCTCTATGCCGTCAGTTCCCGCTCACCGGGCACTGCGGAGAGTTTCGCGGCGGACTACGGTTTCGCCAAGGCCTACGGGGACGACGACGGCGTGCCCGGCTACCAGCGGCTGCTCGCCGATGACTCGGTGGACGTTGTCTACGTCGCAACACCGCACGCCCAGCACCACCAGATTGTGCTCGCTGCGCTTAATGCGGGCAAGCACGTCCTGTGCGAAAAGGCGTTCACCATCAACGGCAGGGAAGCGAGCGAACTCGTCGCGCTTGCCCGGGAACGGAAGCTCTTCCTCATGGAGGCAGTGTGGTCCCGCTTCCTCCCGGGCATGCAGCGGGCGTTCGAGATTGCCGCGTCCGGGGAGCTCGGGGACGTGCACTGGGTGACCGCTGACCTGGGTTTTCCCGCACCGTATTCCCCTACGTCCAGGCTGTGGGCCAGGCAGGACGGTGGCGGTGCCCTCCTGGACATCTCGGTCTACCCCCTGCTGTGGGCAGTGGGAACGCTGGGGTTCCCGCAGACCGTCAGTGCCACCGGCTTCATTAATGACGACGGCGTGGACGCCCAGAATGCGCTGACGCTCGGCTACAACCATGGTGCCCAGGCCCAGCTGACGTCCTCGCTCCTGGCGTACGGTCCGCGGACTGCCACCGTGGCCGGCAGCCTGGGCTACCTCCAGAGTGTCGGTTCCATCAACAATCCGCGGGAGTTGGTGATCGGCGTCGGACGGGAGGGCCTGCGCACGGAGGCGTTCGACGTCGTCGGCATCGGCTATACCTACGAACTGCGCGAGGTGACCCGCTGCATCCAACAGGGCCTGACCGAGAGCCCGGTCATGCCGCTGGAGGATTCCATCAAAACCATGCGGCTCTTTGACGGAGTGCGCGGGCAGCTGGGCGTCAGCTACCCGAACGATGCCCACTGATCGTTATGGCCTATGATTTTTTTGTAACAGGCTTGACAATCATCTTTCGGTTATCGATGACTGAGTGACAAATTAGTAAGCTTGCTGGATTTATTTTCAGTTTCCCTAGACTTCCTGCACGCGAGAGTCTTACGCTGATGAAATCGTAGGTCTCAACGATGCTGGGGGTGGTACGCATGGCTAAATTCCGTTCGCCATGGCGTGCGCTCCGGCCGCTTCTCCTCGCAGGTGCAGTGACTGCCACTTGGCTGACACTTTCCGCTTCAGCCGCAACAGCTGACTCCTCGAGAGATTCAGGATCCCTTCTGGGCGGCCTCTCTTCATCGGCCGCGTCCCCGGCTCCTTCTCCCAACGGACTCCTGCAGCCCGTTGTGGGAAGCGTGGCGGGCACAGCGGACCACCTGATAGCCCCATTACCCGTAGTGAACAGCGTGGTTCCGGCTGGCACCGTCACTTCCGTGGCCGTCCCGGTTGCCGGAGTGGTCGATACGGCTGCCGATGACCTGATCGAGACCGTCGCTCCGCCACTCGCCGAAGCGGTCCCCGTTCTTGAACCCGCGCTGCAGCCCCTGGTCGATCTGGTGGATGCAACCGTGGCGGCCGTGCCGGTCACGCTGCCCGACCTGATCGTTGACGGGATTGCCGTCGCCGGTGAGGCCTCCACCAGCACGGATGCCGCCGCGGGACCAACTGCAGGTGCTGAGCACAGCGCCGATGATGCGCCGGGCCGCTCCACCAACACTGCAGACCACTTTCGGGCCGCCACTGGCACGTCGTCCGCGCTGGCTAAGACCAGCGCACGAACGCTCCCGGCTGCGCCCGGAATTACGTGGACAGTCGACCCGTCCATGCCTCCGGCTCCAGCCCCGGCAGGACCTGCATCGGGGGCAGGGGGTGGCGCCTCGCCATCCGGCCCCTCAGGCTCTGCTGCCTGGCTGAATGAGTTCGGTTTTTACCTGCCGCTCCCGGGATCCTTCCCGGTCAGCGGATCACCTCAGCATGTCCCTTCGCCGGTGTCATTCGACCCCGGTTCCTCTCCTGACTAGTTGAGCCCCCTGCCCTTCATGGGCAGAACACGGCCTCAAGGCGCTGAACAGCGCCCCAAATCAACTCTTCAGGAGACATCACCATGAATTGCAACCTTCGTAGGGGGCTGCTTAGCACCCTCTTTGCCCGGCGGGCTACTAGCCTTCGGCGCCACCGCGGCCAGCGCCGCGGACACAACCAGCGGACCGGACCTCACGGCCTCCGCACTGGTCTCAGCGGCGACGTCCGCAGATTCGACGTCGTTGGGCCTGCTGGGTGGCTCAACGCAGTCGGACACTGCTGACGTCGCCGCTGTGGTCGACGTCAACCTCGGTCTCGGCGGCACCGACGGGAGCGGAACCACCGCCGACGTTGCCGCAGCAGCCGACATAAACCTCGGCCTGGGCACGTCCGGCGTTCTTGACGGCTCGAATGTTGTTATTGATGCATGCGTCATCTTCGGCGGCGGCGATGGCTGTGGAACCCCAGGTACTGAAACCCCCGGTACGGAAATGCCCGGTACGGACACAACGGACCCAGGAACCGGCACGACGGGTGACACGGACACAACGGACCCAGGAACCGGAACCACCGGCACCACCGATCCGGGAACCGGAACGACCGGCACCACGGGAGGTGGCACGACCGGTATCACTGTTGTTCCCGCCGGCACCACCACCGGTTCGGTATCTTCCGCAGCAAACACCATGGGCAACACCTCAGGCCAAGGCGGCACGGCCGCCCTAGCCAAGACGGGCATGGATGCTTCACTGATCCCTCTAGTCGTCATCCTGCTGCTTGCCGGACTGCTGATGCTCAAGCGGCGTCGGAAGGCCTAGCGGCCTCCGCACTCAGCGGACTGCGACGGCTAAGACCGTCAACGCACCGGCTCCGCCGTTCGGGGCCTAGCCAACTGTTCGGATAGGAGGTGGCAACCAGAGAGCTCAACTACCAGCACTTGTCCTTGTGACCGGAGGTCCGGCTGAGAAAGTCCCAATCACTTCTTAGCCGGGCCGCCGGCGTGCCGGCAGACGGCTTAAGGGATGCCCTGCCAGCCGGTATTATTGAGCAGGAATAGTGCCGCAGCGCACCGGGAGGAACTGGTCATGGTGGCGGATTCGCCTAGCTCCATTAAGAATGAAGTGCTCGGCGAACGCTATCGGCTGGCGGACGTAATCGGCCGCGGCGGCATGTCATCCGTCTACCGCGCCCGGGACGAAAACCTCGGCAGGGATGTCGCTCTGAAGCTCTTCGCCCCACAGGCACCGGATGCCAATGAGCTCAGGCGCCAGGAAGCCGAAATCCAACTGCTGGCAACGCTCAACCATCCCAGCCTGGTCACGCTGTTCGATGCAGGCATCGATACCCGTGTCCTGGACGAACCTCGGCCGTTCCTGACCATGGAGCTCGTGGAGGGCCAGGACCTCCGCAGCCGGATCAGGCACAGTGCAGTTCCCTTGGACGAGCTTGCAGTCATCGGGGCAGGCGTAGCTGACGCGCTGGCCTACGTGCACAGCCTGGGCATCATCCACCGCGACATCAAGCCCGGGAACATCTTGCTCGTGAAGATCCGTCCGGGCGAACCTTTACGACCAAAACTCACGGATTTTGGCATCGCCAGGATGGCGGATTCAGCCCGGCTGACCGCCACGGGAACCATGGTGGGGACGGCCGCATATCTCAGTCCGGAGCAGGCCATGGGTTCTCCCCTGTCGCCCGCCACGGATATCTACTCGCTGGGTCTGGTACTGCTGGAATGCGTCAAGCAAACCGTTGAGTTCCCGGGCAGCGCCGTGGAATCCGCAGTGGCCAGGTTGCACCGGGCACCCGAGATCCCCGCTGACCTTCCGGCGGAGTGGGCTGATCTGATCCGTTCAATGACTGCCATCGAACCGCTGGAACGTCCCGTGGCGTCCGATGTTGAATCCGCTCTGCGTCAGGCCCTGGTGTCACCCGTGTCCGCACCGGGCGAGCTCGCGGCGGAGACAACCCGTGTACTCCCGGCCATGCCGTTCAGGCCGCCGTCCATCGCCATCACCGCGGAATCAGATCTGCCTGTAGTCCGGTCCAGCAAGGGCCAGTTGGACATCACCCGCGGTCCTGACGCGCGGGGCTGGGTCCCGGACTTGTCTCGTCTCCGCCACGCCGGAAGGCGGTTCTGGACGGTCACCGCACTGGGCATGCTCGCCGCTGGAGCAGCCGCGGCGGCGCTGACCTTGGGCCTGGCACCTCAGCCAACGCCCGACGTCGTTCCTTACCCCGCCGTCACCGGCACCTTGGGCGACCACCTCAAGGAACTTCAGGAGAGCGTGGAACCATGAGCCCTGCACCGAAGCACCGCGGGCGTTCGGCCACTGCCAAATGCCTGACAGCTGCAGCAGCATTTCTGCTCGCCGGTTCACTGGCAGCGTGCGGTCCGGCTGAGGCCAGCCTTCAACGTGATGCCGCCCGCCAACTCCAGGAACGAGTCCTCGGCGTCACCCAGGCCTCAGCGAATAATGACCCCGCTGGCGGATTGGCAGCTTTGGATAGCCTCGAGGCCGACCTCGCGTCCGCTGCGCGGACCGGGCAGGTTTCCGAGGAACGCCGGCGCAGCATCACGACGGCCGCCACTGCCGTCCGGGCAGACCTGACGGCGGCCAAGGCCGTAGCCGACGCCGCAGCAGCGAAGGCTGCGGAGGACGCGGCCGCAGCGCAAAGGCAGGCGGACGCCGATGCGGCCCAAAAAGCAGCCACCGCGCCGGTAGCTCCCGCGCCCACAGACGACAAGGGAAATAGAGGCAAAGGCAAGGACGACGACTGACGGGCAGACGGACGGCCCGTTGTGTATTAACTCACCCGTGCTTCATCCGCTCCCGTCGGCCATACGAGAAAGGCGGCGTCCCGGTTTCCCGGGGCGCCGCCTCCTAACGTTCGTTTCCGCTTAGTTCAGCGTCGCAATGACATTGTTCAGCGTGGCGGACGGACGCATCACGGCCGAGGCCTTGGCCTCGTCCGGACGGTAGTAACCGCCGACGTCCACCGCTGAGCCCTGCACCGCGGCCAGCTCGCCCACGATAGTGTCCTCGTTGGCGGAAAGCTCCTTGGCCACAGCCGCGAACGATGCCGCCAGCTCCGCATCCTCGGTCTGCTTGGCCAGTTCCTCAGCCCAGTAGCGGGCGAGGAAGTAGTGGCTGCCACGGTTGTCCAGTTCGCCCGCGCGGCGGCTCGGGGACTTGTTTTCCAGCAGGAAAGTTCCCGTCGCCTTGTCCAGGGTGTCTGCCAGGACCTGCGCGCGGGCGTTGTTCGTGGTGGTGGCCAGGTGCTCGAAGCTGACGGCCAGAGCGAGGAATTCGCCCAGGCTGTCCCAGCGCAGGTGGTTTTCGTTAAGCAGCTGCTGGACGTGTTTGGGGGCAGATCCGCCGGCGCCGGTCTCGAAGAGTCCGCCGCCGTTCATCAGCGGAACCACAGAAAGCATCTTGGCACTGGTGCCCAGTTCCAGGATGGGGAACAGGTCCGTGAGGTAGTCGCGGAGCACGTTGCCGGAGACGGAGATGGTGTCCTCGCCCTTGCGGATGCGTTCCAGGGTGAAGGCCGTTGCCTTCTCCGGGGACATGATTTCGATCTGGAGGCCCTCGGTGTCGTGGTCCTTGAGGTACTCGCGCACCTTGGCGATGAGGTTGCGGTCGTGGGCGCGGGTCTCGTCCAGCCAGAAGACGGCGGGCGTCTTGGAAGCGCGGGCGCGGGTGACGGCGAGCTTGACCCAGTCGCGGATGGGGGCGTCCTTGGCCTGGCAGGCGCGCCAGATGTCACCGGGAGCAACTTCGTGTTCGATCAGCACGGCGCCGGAACCGTCAACGATCTGTACCGTGCCGGCTTCCTGGATCTCGAACGTCTTGTCGTGGCTGCCGTATTCCTCGGCGGCCTGGGCCATGAGGCCTACGTTCGGGACTGTGCCCATGGTGGTGGGGTCGAAGGCGCCATGGGCGCGGCAGTCGTCCAAAACAACCTGGTAGATGCCGGCGTAGGAGCTGTCCGGAAGGACCGCCAGAGTGTCGGCTTCCTTGCCGTCCGGGCCCCACATGTGGCCGGAGGAACGGATCATGGCGGGCATGGATGCGTCCACGATGATGTCGGAGGGCACATTGAGGCTGGTGATGCCCTTGTCCGAGTCCACCATGGCCAGTGCCGGGCCGTCGTCGAGGCCCTTCTGGATCAGTGCCTTCACGCCTTCACGGACGTCCTCCGGCAGCTCCTCGAGGCCGCTCAGGATGGCGGCCAGGCCGTTGTTGGGGCTCAGGCCGGCGGCCTTGAGCTGCTTGCCGTAGGTCTCGAACAGTTCGGAGAAGTAGGCCTTCACCACGTGGCCGAAGATGATGGGGTCCGAGACCTTCATCATGGTGGCCTTCAGGTGCGCTGAGAACAGGACGCCCTCTTCCTTGGCGCGGACTACCTGGGCTGCCAGGAACTCGTCCAGTGCTGCGGCGCGCATAACAGTGCCGTCGATGACTTCGCCGGCCAGCACGGGGAAGGCCTTCTTCAGGACCTTGACCGAGCCGTCTTCGCGGACTAGCTGGATGGCGATGGTGCCGTCGGACTCGATGACCACGGACTTCTCGTTCGCGCGGAAGTCGTCAGCCGTCATGTATGCAACGTTGGTCTTCGAATCCGCGGACCAGGCACCCATGGAGTGCGGGTTCTGGCGGGCGTAGTTCTTGACGGACAGCGGTGCACGGCGGTCCGAGTTTCCCTCGCGCAGGACCGGGTTCACAGCGGAGCCCTTGATCTTGTCGTAGCGGGAGCGGACGGCCGTTTCCTCGTCCGAGGAGGGGTTGTCCGGGTAATCCGGCAGGTTGTAGCCCTGGCCCTGAAGCTCGGCGACGGCGGCCTTCAGCTGCGGGATGGAAGCGCTGATGTTGGGCAGTTTGATGATGTTGGCTTCCGGCGTCTTTGCCAGCTCACCCAGTTCAGCAAGGGCGTCGCCGATCTGCTGTTCCGGGGTGAGGTAGTCACCGAACACGGAGATGATGCGGCCTGCGAGCGAAATGTCACGGGTCTCCACCTCCACACCTGCGGTCGAAGCAAATGCTTCGATGATCGGCAAGAACGAATACGTAGCCAGCATCGGCGCTTCGTCGGTGTGGGTATAGATAATCTTGGACATGCGCGGGCGTCTCCCTGGAGGTCGGCTGATTTTTTGGAAATTTTGTTCTATTTCACCACCCCCTAACTTACCTGAGGACACGGCTTTGAACCGTACCGGGGCGGCCGGACGGTCCCGCATTACAGCGGATTGGGGCATGCAATAACGCCCGACGGCGGTGCGCACCCGGGGCGGCCAGCCGCCGTAGCGCTTTACCTCCGGGAGCCACCGGCGCAGGTAAGGATCCGGTCAGCGCCGCTTGTGGGGAATATCACTGGGCCAGAGCTGCACGTATTTGGTGTCCTGACGGCGCAGCTCCTCCGTCGCCGTAAACGAATGGATAGGGTCGACGTCGCGCAATTGCACGGCTGCGGCGTAGGCCTCAATTTCCGGCGAAGCGCCCTGGGCGCTCCCTTCGGCTGCAAAATGCCGGCCATGTACGGCCGACTTCTTGGCGGACTTCCAGAAAGCAATCACGATGGGGCCCCAATTCGCATAGAGTCCGGAGCCCAGATCGGACGTGCCACTGTATAGGAGAAAAATACCCTTCGGCAACGGTTTTGACCAGAGCGGCACACTAGTTCCAGCGAATCCAGGACACGTTTGCGGACCATACTTTTGGCGTCACTACTATTTACAAATTTGTCATGTCTCGATAGGTTACATGGGTCACGCGGCTGGCTCTCCCGGGCACGCCTTCACACGTTTAGACAGGACGATAATGACGCGTACCAGGTCCTTGGCTGCCACCCTCCTGAGCCTTTCGGCGGCTGCCGTCCTGGCGCTGGTTGGCGCCGGAAGTGCCCATGCTGCCTCGTCGTCGAGCGATAAAGCAGCTCCTTCGGTGGCCAGCGCAATCGTAGACAGCACTGGGGCGGCGGACTACTGGACGTCAGACCGCATGCGCGCCGCGATTCCCGGTGATGTCCTGGCCGGCAAGGCGCTGGAACGCGGTAAATCATCCAGTGCGGCCAGTGTGCTGAAGGGACCCAAAACCAAGGTGGCGGGCACCACGGGAAAGCCCTCACTCGCTCAGCCTGCGAACCCGGTAGCCCACATCGGCAAGGTGTTCTTCACCCTTGGCGGCGCGAACTACGTCTGTTCCGGAAACGCCGTTGCGGCGACGAACAAGAGCACCGTGGCCACCGCCGGGCACTGCGTCAGTGATGGCCCCAACTCGCATGCCACTAACTTCGTCTTTGTACCGGCCTACGAGAATGGCGCCAGGCCTTACGGTACCTGGACAGCCAAGGCGCTTTACACCACGGCCCAGTGGGAGGGCTCCGGGGACATCAGCTACGACACCGGCTTTGCGGTCATGAATCAGCTTGGCCGCGCGTTCCTGACCGACGTCGTCGGGGGCTCCGGCGTGGCATTCAATGAAGACCGCGGCCTTCAGTACACCTCCTACGGCTACCCTGCCGCCAAGCCCTTCAGCGGCGAACGGCTCTGGAGCTGCACTGGCACGGCCACCAAAGACACCAACAACCCGCAGTTCAATACCCAGGGCATCCCATGCGACATGAACGGTGGCTCTTCCGGTGGCCCGTGGTTCATCGGCAGCGGCCCCGACGGCTTCCAGAACTCCGTCAACAGTTACGGCTATAGCCAGAAACCCGTGATGTACGGCCCGTACTGGGGCGCGGCCATCCAGGAGACCTATGTCCGTGCCGCACGAGCTTAGGAAATCCTCACCTGTCGCGGAATCCGGGAGCAGATCCGTCAGCCACAGCGAATCGGACCAGACCCACGGGGAGATCCTCGAGTACTGGACCAAACCGCGAATGGCCGATGCCAAGCCCCGGGAGCTTCGGCTTCCGGAAGGGGGTCCGCGCCTCATGCAGCGGGGCGCGGACCCGGCACCACGTCCTTCCTAGCTGCCCGTTAAGGCCCGACGGCGCCTGTCCCCTCAGCGGGGACAGGCGCCGTCGACGTTTAGCCGCTTAGTGGAAGAAGTGGCGGGCACCCGTGAAGTACATGGTGATGCCGGCCGCGCTGGCCGCGGCGACCACTTCCTCATCCCGGACGGAACCGCCCGGCTGGACCACGGCGCGGACGCCGGCGTCGATCAGGATCTGCAGGCCGTCAGCGAACGGGAAGAACGCGTCGGAGGCTGCGACGGCGCCGCGGGCACGCTCGGGTGCAACGCTCGCCTCCGTCGTCGACGGACCAGCCGCGCCGCCAGCACCTTCGACGTCGGACTCCACCGAAACGCCCAGCGTGTTGGCACGCTCGACGGCCAGGCGGCAGGAGTCCAGCCGGTTGACCTGGCCCATGCCGATGCCCACGGCTGCGCCGTGATCGGCGATCAGGATGGCATTGGATTTGGCGGCACGGCAGGCAGTCCAGGCGAAGGCGAGGTCCGCGAGCGTCTTTTCGTCAGCGGCTTCGCCGGCGGCGAGGGTCCAGTTGGCGGGGTTGTCGCCGTCGGCGTCCACCTTGTCGCTCATCTGTACCAGGACACCGCCGGAAACCTGGCGCATTTCTGCCGGGTAGCGGTCGTAGCCTTCGGGCAGGGCCAGCAGGCGGATGTTCTTCTTCTTGGCGAGGATCTCCACGGCTTCCGGCTCGAAGTCCGGGGCAATGACAACCTCGGTGAAGATGCCGGCAACGGTCTGCGCCATGGCGGCGGTGACCGTGCGGTTGGCAGCGATGACGCCGCCGAAAGCGGAGACGGGGTCGCAGGCGTGGGCCTTGGCGTGGGCGTCGGCGATCGGGTCTGCAGCATCAGCGGAACCAACGGCGACACCGCACGGGTTGGCGTGCTTGATGATGGCGACGGCGGGCTCGGCGAAGTCGAACGCGGCACGGAGGGCGGCGTCGGCGTCGACAAAGTTGTTGTAGCTCATGGCCTTGCCGTGCAGCTGGTCCGCCTGCGCGATTCCGGCCGGGGCGGCCTTGTCCACGTAGAGCGCGGCCTGCTGGTGCGGGTTTTCGCCGTAGCGGAGAACCTCGGAGCGCTCCAGCGAGAGGCCGGCGTAGGCAGGCCAGTCGATGACGCCGTCGCCGTCTTCATCCAGGAACTGGCTGGCAGTCCAGGTGGCCACGGCGTTGTCATAGGACGCGGTGTGGGCGAACGCCTTGGCGGCCAGCCGCCGTCGGGTCTTCAGGTCAAAGCCGCCCTCAGCGGCGGCGGTGACCACGGAGCCGTAGTACGTGGGGTCCACAACAATGGCGACGGCGGCGTGGTTCTTCGCTGCCGAACGGACCATGGCGGGGCCGCCGATGTCGATCTGTTCAACGACATCGTCCTGCGCGGCGCCGGACTTCACGGTCTCAACGAACGGGTAGAGGTTCACCACCACCAGGTCGAAGGTTTCAATTTCCATGCCGGCGAGGGTTTCCATGTGCGCGGGGACGCGGCGGTCCGCCAGGATGCCGCCGTGGACGCGCGGGTGCAGCGTCTTGACGCGGCCGTCCAGCATTTCCGGAGACCCTGTGACTTCTTCGACTTCCTGCACCGGGATACCGGCCGCGGCGATCTTCTTGGCCGTGGAACCGGTGGAGACGATCTTCACGCCGGCTGCGTGCAGGCCCTTGGCGAGATCCTCCAGACCGGTCTTGTCGTAGACCGAGATCAGCGCCCGGCGGATGGGAACACGGTCGATGGATACACGGTCAGGCTGCGTGACGCTCACAAAAAGTCTCCGTCTGATCTCGCGGAACAGTGCCGCGGTTGGTGGGGATGGGCCCAGTTTATCGTGTTGTGCGGTTTGCCCCGCTTGCCGGCGGCAGTGTGAACGTCAGTGGGCACGGTTAGAGTTTTCACAGGAGGCTGCGATGAATACTTACACCACTGTGCCCAGCGGCGAACAAGTGGTCCAGGAACTGCCCTGGCGTTGGAAAGTCCAGGGCAGGATCTTCGTGATCGGCGGCCTCGGCTTTATGTTCGATGCCTGGGACGTGACGCTTAATGGCATCCTCATCCCGCTGCTCTCGACGCACTGGGCCCTGGCTCCCGGCGAGGTGGCCTGGGTGGGTACGTCCAACCTGATCGGCATGGCCCTGGGCGCGTTTGTGTGGGGAACCATCGCGGACACGATCGGGCGGAAGAAGGCGTTTACGGCCACGCTGCTGATCTTCTCGCTCTTCACGGTCCTGGGCGCCTTCTCCCCCGACTTCATCTGGTTCTGCGCGTTCCGCTTTATGGCCGGCTTCGGTCTGGGCGGCTGCATTCCCGTGGACTACGCGCTGGTGGGTGAGTTCACACCACGCAAGCAGCGCGGGAAGGTCCTCACCGCGATGGACGGCTGGTGGCCGGTGGGCGCGGCCCTTGCCGGTTTTGTGTCCGCCGGCCTCGTGGCGGTGTTCGGCGACTGGCGGCTGACCATGCTGGTGATGGTGCTGCCTGCGCTCCTGGTGTTCTGGGTCCGGCGCAGCGTTCCGGAGTCGCCGCTGTTCCTCATCCGCAAGGGGCGCCGCGAGGAAGCTGCCAAGGTCATCGACGACCTCGTGGCGGCAACCGGCGCCGAACCCCGCGCCTACAGCCTGCCCGACGCGCAGGAAGTTCCGCGGCTCTCCGCCGGCAGCGCGTGGCACCAGCTGCGGCTGGTGTGGCAGTTCAACTGGAAGATCACGGCCACGGCCTGGGCCCTGTTCTTCAGCATCCTGCTGGTCTACTACCTGTCCCTGACGTGGATGCCGCGGATCCTGATCGGCGCTGGTTTCGCCGAGTACAAGGCGTTTGTGACCACGGCGTCCATGGCCGCGGTTGGGCTCTTGGGTGTGGTTGTGGCCGCGCTGCTGGTGGAGCGTGTGGGCCGCAAATGGATCCTGGCCATCACCGGCCCGTTGTCCGCGCTGACCCTGGTGATCGTGGCGATTGTGGTCGACATCCCCACGGCGGCGGTGTTCTGGCTGCTGGTGTTCGGATTTGTGGTGCAGATAGCGATTCCGGTGCTCTACGCCTATGTGTCTGAGCTGTACCCCACCGAGCTCCGCGGCACGGGTTTCGGCTGGGCGTCAACATTTTCGCGGCTGGGGGCTGGTTTTGGGCCCCTGATATTTGCGAACTACTTCTGGCCCGAGCTCGGCCTGGCCACGTCCTTCGCCCTGGCCGGCGGGCTGGTGCTGGTGGCCGTCCTGTGGATGGCGTTCTTCTCCCCCGAAACCAAGCAGCGCCGCCTCGAGTAGCCCCCGGCGTCGCCCCACCCAACTAAGTAGCGCTAACTGTCGTTTTGAGCGCTCAGAACGACAGTTAGCGCTACTTAGTTGGGCGACCAGCCGCGGTTCATCAGCGCTGAGCGGACTTTGGCGACGGCGGCCCGGGCTTCGTTCTCCATGTGCCGTTTCGAGATCCGGACCAGCAACCACCCCGCCCTGGCAAAGTCCTCTTCGCGGGCAATGTCACGGACGATCTGCGCCGTCTCGGAATGGCCTTCGCCGTCGTACTCCACTGCAACTTTTTGTTCCGGGTAGGCGAGATCCGGTTGACGTACGACGCCGGCGCCCAGTAACACGGGAACGTTCAGTCGCGGTTCTGGCAGCCCGCGGTTCTCCAGGGCCAGCCTAAGTTTGGTTTCCGGGGCAGAGTCGGACCCGATCCGGGCCTGCTCAAGGGCAAGGCGCGCCTTTTGAATGCCGGGCGTTCCTTTGTGCCGGTCGAGCATTCCCGCCAGATCCGCCGGCGTGGCATAAGGCTCGGATCTGCCCTCGAAATCAGGCCTGGGAATCCTCAGCATGTGATCGGCAACCACAGTTAGCTCGTCAATGCTCATCTTCCGGGCGCAATCCAGCCACGTCCGCGCCCGGGACGTGATCAACAGGCCGTTGAGGGTGACAATTTCGTCGGCAAAGAACTGACCCCTGTGACCTTTCACCCCTGGTCGGCGCATGATGGCTACCGTGTCCGGGCGCGAGATATGAATCAGTGGATCATCGCTCCCCGGCAGGAACCCGGGGAATTGCCACAGCAAGAACGCAGAGGCGTGCGAAGCTGCCGCGAACTCCGTGACCTGGGTGTACGGCCGAATGTTGGGCGCCAGGCCGTACACGGCCACGTCGTCCGCCCTTGGCACCCGGACTCCACGGGTGGGCCGCCCCAGACCTTGGTGACGTAACTGCCGTTCGGTGATCCCGGCGTCGGCCGCTTCTTTCAAGGTGAACGGCAGCACAGCCAGCGGCTCCGGCAGAGAACGGGGGACTTTCATGTGCCCATGTTGGCAGCCCCGCGAAAACGCCGCTGAAGTTATCCACAGGTTCCTGCCCACCTGCCAAACTAAGTAGCGCTATCTGTCGTTTTGGCGGTCAAAACGACAGATAGCGCTACTTAGTTGGGGGAGGGTTGGGGTTGTTGGGGTTAGGAAGCGGCGGCGAGGGCTGCCAGGGTGTTGACGAGGAGGCGGCGCTCCACCACCTTGATGCGTTCGTGCAGGGATTCCTCGGTGTCGCCCGGTTCAATCGTGACCGCTTCCTGGGCGATGATGGGCCCGGTGTCCACACCGGCGTCGGCCCAGTGCACCGTGCAGCCGGTGACCTTCACGCCGTAGGCCATGGCATCGCGGACGCCGTGAGCGCCGGGGAAGGCGGGCAGCAGGGCCGGGTGGGTGTTGAGGTACTTGCCGTGGAATGCAGCGATGAAGTCGGCGCTGACAATGCGCATAAAGCCGGAGGAGACCACCACGTCCGGGGCGTAGGACGCCACGCGGGCGGTCAGCGCGGCATCCCATTCGTCGCGGGTGGGGAAGGAGTTGAAGTTGACCACAAACGTCTCCAGCCCGGCTTCCGAGGATCGTTCGACGCCGTAGGTCCCCTCCCGGTCGGCACCCACCGCGGCGATTTCCACGTCCAGCTCCCCTGCCTTGACGGCGTCGATGACTGACTGGAGATTGGACCCGGTGCCGGAAACGAGGACTACGATGCGCATGGGTCTAGCTTATGGGCACGCTCGCGTAGGCTGGAAAACATGAACAACACCCCGGAACCGGCTGGCCAGCAACGGACCAAACAGCCGCTCAGCGACGCCGCCAAGGACTCGCTCACCAAAACCCGCAACCTGTTCCGAATCTTCATTGTCACCGTGCTGGGCGCCTTCTTCGTCTACCAGCTCGACGTCAGCTACCTCTGGCTCACCGGCATCCTGACCGCCGCGAGCTTTGTGCTGGGTATCCTTCTGCTGGTCCGGTCGGCTCGGCTCAAGGAGTCCAAGCTGGTCCTGTTCGGCACCATCTCGGGGCTGGTGGTCTCCCTGATCATCCTGCTGGTCATCCTGGCCACGGCGCTGTTTTTCCGCCAGGTCCAGGACTTCCAGACTTGCTCACGCGAGGCCCTCACTGACCAGGCGCTCTCCAATTGCCGGGTCCAGTTGGAAAGCTCGCTGCCGGGTCTCCGGTAGCAGCCACGCCAGCAACAGCCACGCCAGCAACAGCCACGAAAGTCAGCGGGCCAGTTCCGCTTCCTCATCCACGTGCTGCTGGCGTTCCAGCCACGGTCCGGCTGCGTAACCGATCACTACGCCGATGCCCACCTCTGCGGCAATCCAGAGTCCCATCCACAAGGGGTCGGGTCCGATGGCCGTGAGGCGGCCCAGCCCGGCCGAGCCGCGGGCCAGCCAGGCCAGGCCCGCGGCCAGCAGCCCGGACACAACGCCCACCAGCGCGCCGAGGGCAAGGGTGGACACCGTGGCCGTGAACCAGCGCGCGTCAATCTTGATGGAGAGCCACTCGTCGAAGTGGTTTTCGCCTTCGCGCAGGAACCACCAGCCGGCCAGGATCCCCGCCAGAACGGGCAGCACCAGCGCCATGAACCCGTAGTCCAGCGGACCCGAAGGGATAGCGGCGAAGACCGGGATGGACGGCAGCGGCCCGGTGGCTGTACCAAGCGGCCCCACCTGCGAGCCCACGCCCAGGGCGAGGCCCGAGCCCGAGACCCAGGCCAGCGCAAAAACCACAAGGTTGGGCAGATACCCAAGCTGCGCGATGGTGAGGGCGGCACCCCCTACCGCGCCGGCGTCGAGCGCTTCATAGACAGCAATCACCAGGTTCCAGTGGATAAAAAGGTCCACGGCCAGGAGCACACCGGCGAGCGCAAACGCCGCTAGAAGGGCCACACAGCCCGCCTTCGCCGCGGAGCCCAGATAGGAGCCGGCCCAGCGGGAATGCTGGCTGGTGCGCGAGATCCAGTCGACGGCGTCGACGCCGATCAGCCGGCTCCATGAGCCTGCCTCGCGGCGGGCACCGATCACCATGCCGAGGGCGAACGGGATGAGCGGGATGAGCATTGCCAACCAGATGTTAATGACGACGTCGGCCGTGCGGCACACAAAGCCGGTGGCAGCGCCGAACGCCGAGTAGACCACCCAGGACCCGAGCAGCGCCTGCCACAGCTGGTCCGTATAGGAGGCCCGGGCCAGGCGCCGCCCCGCACGCCAGGCGAGCAAAAACGGGATCAGGGTCAGGCCGAGGGGCACCAGGGTCAGCAGGCCGGAGCCTGGACTGCCGGCCGCACCAGCCTCGCCGGAGACCACGGCGAGCTGCAGCGGCACCCCGTGAATCAGCAGCCAGCCTTGGCCGGCGAGTCGGGCCAGGGCATCAAAGGCGGTGTTCTGGAAGCCCGCGGTGGCCCACACGGCCACAATGGGAACCACCGCCAGGAGCGCGGAGATGATGGCAGCCTGCGCCGTTTCGAGGCCTCCCTGCAGCCACAAGGGCATGGGAAGGCCTCGGTCTCCGGTCTGATCAGCGCGCAGTTTCATCGTGTCCCATGGTGTCACGGCCGGGGCTTCGGACCGGGCTTCGACAGGCTCATTCTCCATGCGAGACGCGCCTCACCAGAGTTTGTAGTCCGCCGCGCTGATCGTGAACCCGTGACCGGTCCGGAGGTGGGCGCAGGCCATCCGGCCCGGCTCCCGCGAGCACACGATGTTGCGCTGCCTGTCCTTGTTCACCGACTGCCCCATCACCGGCCGGCGGGGCCCGTGGCAGGCGAAGAACCGGACGACGACGGCGGGACGGCCGCCGCCGGTGATGGCGCCGTCGTCGGGCGTTCAGAGTGTCGGGGCGCCTCGTCCGGGTCGCTCATGACGCTGGGCAGATGTCCCCATCCGGGCCTGATTCGGCGCTTTTTCCGCGGGTCCGCCGTAAGATTGGAATGTCCGCAATCAGTGGTTGGAGGCAGAAAAAATGACTACCGCATCCCCACATGCACACGTTCATTTTGGGCGCGCAGACGTCCAGAATGCGGGCATGGGAGTAGGTATCCTGTTGTTGGTGGTGGGTGCCCTGGGCTTTATCCCCGGCGTCACCACCCAGTACAGCGAATTGATGTTCCTGGGACCTGATTCCCATGCAATGTTCCTTGGGCTGTTCCAGGTGTCCATGCTGCTCAATATTGTGCAGCTGGTCATTGGCGCAACGGGCTGGGCGATGTCCCGGACCGAACACGGCGCACGGAACTTCCTCATCGGAGCAGGCGCGCTGTACATCATCCTCAGCATTTTCGGGCTCAGTGTCGGCGTTGACTCGGCGGCCAACTTCCTGTCGTTCAACATGGCTGACAACTGGACCCACCTGGTGCTGGGCGTAGCGATGGTAGCTGCTGGCTGGCTGTTCTCCAGGAACATGTCCGGCGAGAGGAAATAGCCCGGAAATGACAGGCCGGGATACAGGAGCCGCGAATGAGAAATGATCAATAAGTTCTGAATTTTCGTCCTACTCGCCGGTGCAGTTGCCGCGTTCCGCGAACAGCTGCACCGGCTTCTTTGTGGGCTTCTTAGCGGCCGACGGCGGCGCGTGGCCACGTTCTGATCGCGTGGCAACTTAGTGCCCCGCAATGGGTCCAGCGCGAACGGTCACTTGTTGCCCGCCGTGGCGCGAACCGGCAGGTAATACCCTCAAAACTCGGTTTTGACGGTATTACCTGCAAGTTCGCGCTTGGAAGTCAGGGCCCCCAAGTGTCCGTTCGCGCCAAAGGCGGCACGGGCCATGGAGCCTGCAACAATGGCCCCATGAGCGCCATCATCCTGGGCTGGGACCCGGCCGGCTGGAACCGCTGGAACTACGCGGCTGTTACTGAACACGTCGCCGTGACAGGGCTGCACCTGGAGCCTTGGAGCGTGGGCCAGAGCGTTGCCCCCGGCACCGGCGTGTGGCTGCTCCTGCTGGGAGCGCACGGCCCCGGCCTGATCGGCCATGGCGTTGTCCTGTCGGGGCAGCCCGGGCACCCGGATCAAGCGGCCACGTCGTCGGGCCAGCCTGAGTTCACCGCGCAGGTGGCGTTCGATGCGCTCCTGCCGCTGGGCGACCACGTGCCTGCGGCGGTCCTCGACGCAGCGGTGCCCGGCGTCGTCTGGGACAGCGCCGAAACCGGGGGCATGGCGCTGGAGTCCGGCGACGAAGCCGCGGTCCTTGCGCTCTGGGCCACTCACGGACCGGCACAAGGACCCGACCCAACCCAACCTGTGCCCGGCACATACCCCGAGACCGCCGTCGTGCGCGTCGCCGCCAACCGCTACGAGCGTGACCCCGAGGCCCGGCGGGCGTGTATCGCGCACCGCGGCAACAGCTGCGCGGCTTGCGGGTTCTCCTTCGAACTGGCGTACGGGGAGCTCGGCAAGGACTTCATCGACGTCCACCATGTGGTGCCGGCGGCCCAACTCGGCGGCGGCTACCAGCTGGATCCGCTCACGGATCTGGTTCCGCTCTGTGCCAATTGCCATGGCATGGCCCACCACGGAGTCAGCACGCCGCGCACGCAGGCCGAGCTGCGGCAAATCATGGCCACCGCCGGATACCTCCGCGGAACCACCGTTGCCCCTGAGGAGATTGAGGCCCAGCGCGTTGCCCGCGAGATCCTCGGCAAATAGGAGCCTGGCCGGTCGAGATCCAGCCTGTTGAAACCCCCACGCAACAGCCCGCGCCCTGGACTCTTGGGCGGGCGCCAACCAGACTGTCTACAACAGCTGGCCGGCTGGCCGGAATTGGAGACACGCAATACCGGCAGGGACTGAGCAGCTGCCATTATTGGGGCTTTCCTGGGAGGCCTGTTCCGCACGCGCGAAAGGACCTCGTCATGCCGGATCTGTCAGCATTCTTCCCGCTTCTTGCCGCGATTATCGGGGCAATGCTGGTGGTCGGCTTTGTCTGGGGGGCCATCAAACTGATGTGGAAAGTGGCGGAGCCCAATGAGGCCCTGATCATCTCCGGCCTGACCCGCGGAACCCTGGAAACCCGGGCCGGGATGGACTTCAAGATTGTCACCGGAAAGGGCGCCCTGGTATTTCCGGGCCTGCAGACCGTCCGCACGCTTTCCCTGACGCTGAATGAAACGGAGCTTAAGGTTTCCTGCGTGACCTGGCAGGGCATCCAGGTGATTGTGGAAGGCGTGGTAATTTACAAAATCGGTGACGCCCCGCCGTTTATCGCAAATGCGGCCAGGCGTTTCCTGGGCCAGCAGCCCAAAATGGAAAGCCAGGTCTACAACGTCTTTGAGGGCCACCTGCGGTCCATCATCGGAAGCATGACCGTTGAAGAGATCATCCGCGAACGGGACAAGATGGGGTCCCAGGTCCGCAGCGCCAGCGGAGTGGAAATGGAGAAGCTGGGGCTGGTGGTGGATTCGCTGCAGATCAAGGACCTGCAGGACCCCACGGGGTACATCCAGAACATCGCCAAGCCCCACATCGCCCAGGTCAAAATGGAGGCCCGGATCGCGGAGGCCACGCGGAACCGTGAGGCGGCCGAGAAGGAGGCCGAGGCGGCTGCAATGATCGCGGACGCGCAGAGCGTTTCGGCCATCCGGCAGTCGGTGGCGCAGGCGAACGCCGAGCGGGCCAAAGCCGAGGCCGCCCAGGCGGGACCGCTGGCGGATGCGACCGCGCGGCAGCACGTCGTCGTTCAGGAAACGGAAGTGGCCAAGCTTGAGGCGGACCGGGAGGAGCAGAAGCTCCAGACCACGGTCCGGAAGCCCGCCGACGCCAGGGCGTATGCCAAGCGCACAGACGCGGAGGGCCAGAAAGCGGCGGACATCAGCGCCGCCGAAGCGCTGGCCCGCCGCACGGAACTTGAGGCCCAGGCCAACGCCCGCCGGACGGAGCTGCAGGCCCAGGCGAACGCCACTGCCGCGGCGGCCGCGGCCGGAGCCACGAAGGTACCGGCGAGGCCGAAGCCGCTGCCACCAGGGCCCGCGGTGACGCCGCGGCCTCCGCCATCAAGGCCAAGGCGCTGGCCGAGGCAGACGGCATCAAGGCGCGGGCCGAAGCACTCGGGACCAACCAGGACGCCGTCATTTCGCAGCAGCTGGCCGAAAACATGCCGGCCATCATCGCCGCAGCGGCCGAGCCTTTCTCCCACGTGGGCCAGATGACCGTGCTGAACGGCGGCGAGGGCGTCAACAAGATGCTGGGCGGCATCCTGGCTCAGTGGGTGACTACCTTCCTGCCTTGTCCTCGGCACTGAAGAACAGCCGGGAAGGCAAGCGCCCCGCGAAAGGCCCCGATGCATAGAAACGTTGACCGGAGCCTTACCGGCAAGATCGGCCGCGTGACCGGGCGCATTGGGCCCGGAACCCTCGGCGAGGTCATGCTGCCCTACCTGGGCGGCACCAACGCGTTCCACGCCCACCCATTCGACAAGACGAGCATCTTCGCGGTGGGCGACGAAGTGCTGGTCATCTACTTCGAGCCGCCGCAAACGGTCTATGTGGACGAACTCCCGGACGTGCTGCGGCACGGCGAAGGCGGCTGACCCCAAGCGCTGATCTGTTAACCCAACCTTTCCCTCTACTCAACCCAGGTGACCCCGCCCCGACAGGCGACGCGCCCACCGTGGAGGGGTGAGGATCGCAATTGTTGCCGAGTCATTCCTGCCGCTGATGAACGGAGTGACCCACTCCATCCTGAGGGTGCTTGAACACCTGGAGGACCAGGGCCACGACGTCCTGGTCATCGCCCCTTCCACCTATGCTGTCTCCGAGTTCGTGGGACCGGCCGAGGTGGTTCACGGCGCGACGGTGCACCGGGTTCCCGCGGTTCCGCTGGCCGGCTACACCAACGTTCGAGTGGCGATGGGCGGTGTGTACCGGGTCAAGCGAATCCTTGCCGACTACGCACCCGACGTTGTCCACCTCGCATCGCCGTTTATCCTCGGGTGGCGGGCAGTGCAGGCCGCGCATCAGTTGGGGATCCCCACCATAGCCATCTACCAGACCGAGGTTCCCAGCTACGCCGCCCGCTATGGTGTGCCGTTCCTGGAGAACTGGGCATGGAACCGGGTGGAGAACATCCACCTGCTGGCCACCCGCACCCTGGTGCCGTCCACCTTCGCGCTGAACCAGTTGCGCGGCCGCGGGATTCCGCGGGTGGGCATGTGGCGGCGCGGTGTGGATACCGCGCGGTTTTCGCCGGAAAAGCGCGACGCCGGGTGGCGGGCAAGGGTTGCCCCCGGCGGTGAGCGGATCATCGGCTACGTCGGCCGGCTGGCCATCGAAAAACAGGTGGAGGACCTCGCCGCGCTCGCCAACGTCCCGAACACCAAGCTGGTGATTGTGGGCGACGGACCCCAAAAGTCCGCCCTGCAGGAAGCCCTGCCGGACGCGGTGTTCACCGGGTTCCTCGGCGGTGAGGAGCTGGCGAAGGCGGTGGCGTCCTTCGACCTTTTTGTCCATCCCGGCGAGTTCGAGACGTTCTGCCAGACCATCCAGGAGGCCATGGCATCGGGGGTGCCGGTGGTGGCCACGGGCCGCGGCGGGCCTCTGGACCTGGTGGAAAACTCCCGTACGGGCTGGCTGTACCAGCCCGGCGACCTGGCCGGTTTCCGGGCCCGGGTGATGGACCTGATGGGCGACGACGCCAAGCGCCGCGCGTTCGCCAGGACAGCGCACGCCTCGGTACAGCCGCGGACGTGGCCGGTGCTCAGCGCCGAGCTGGTGCGTCAGTACCAATCAGTAATCGCCGGAGAACCGTTGGCTGAAACCGTCGAAACCAAGAGCCGCCGCCCGGTGGTTGAGCCTGCCCAAACCAAAAGTGGAGCGTCCCTGTGAAAATATCGGTGATCGGCTGCGGCTACCTCGGCGCCGTGCACGCCGCCACGCTCGCGTCCATGGGCCACACCGTGGTGGGCATCGACGTGGACGCCACCAAAGTGGACCAGCTGGGCCGTGGCCAGGCCCCCTTCTTCGAACCCGGCCTGGACGAACTGCTCCGCGACGGACGCAGCACCGGCCGCCTCACGTTCTCCACCGACGTCGCCGCTGCCGCCGGCGCCCAGGTCCACTTCCTGTGCGTCGGGACGCCGCAGTCCAAGACGTCCGACGGCGCCGACCTCACCTTCCTCGTTTCCGCCACCGAGGCGCTGCTCCCGCACCTGGCGAGGGGCGCCGTCGTCGTCGGTAAATCAACCGTGCCCGTGGGCACGGTGGACATGCTCCAGGGCGTCCTCGCGGGGCGGCCGGACGTGCAGGTGGGGTGGAACCCGGAGTTCCTGCGGCAGGGCACAGCGGTGAAGGACTCGCTGGTCCCGGACCGGCTGGTCTACGGTGTGGCGGGCGGACGCGCCGCGGCCTTCAACCCCAAGACCGGGGCGCCGCGTGCCGTGACGGCCGCGCTGGATGCCGTTTATGAGCCGCTGCTGAACGCCGGGATTCCGCGCCTGGTGTGCAACTTTGCCACGGCTGAACTGATCAAGTCGGCCGCCAACGCGTTCCTGGCCACTAAGGTCAGCTTCATCAACGCCATTTCCGAACTGTGCGACGCGTCCGGCGCGGACGTGGCCGAACTCAGCGAGGCCATGGGCATGGACCCGAGAATCGGCAACCGCTACATGCATGCCGGGCTGGGCTTCGGCGGCGGGTGCCTGCCCAAGGACATCCGCAGCCTTCGCAGCCAGGCCGCCTCTCTGGGCGTGGATCCGGTGAACGACTGGATGGGTGTGGTGGATGCCATCAACGTCCGCCAGCGGACCCGGACTGTGTCGCTTGCCGCGGAACTGTGCGGGGGCGGGCTCGCCGGACGCGCGATCACCATCCTCGGAGCCTCCTTCAAGCCCGAGACCGATGACATCCGCGACTCCCCCGCCCTGGACGTCGCGGCCCGGCTGGCAGCCGCCGGCGCACACGTGACAGTGACCGATCCCAAGGCCGTGAACCACGCCTGGCTGCGGTATCCGCAACTGCGGTTCGAGACCCCGGCAACACGGGCCTTGGAGGGTGCGGAGCTGGTGCTCCTCCTCACTGAGTGGGACGAGTACCTGCGCCTGAGCCCTGCCGCTGCGGGCGCTTTGGTGCGGCGGCGGATGATCCTGGACGCCAGGAACGTGCTCGACGCCGCTGCCTGGCAGGCGGAAGGCTGGGTGGTCCGCGGGCTGGGTAGGCCTGCGGGGGCGGCTCCCATCACATTGCCGACGCGGGCCTGACAGAAGTGCGTAACTCTTAGCCGGATTCGCGCACCGCGCACCAGCAGAAGCGCCAATTCCCGGACCTCCAATTCCGGCGGCCGCGCGAAGGTCACGCATTTTCGCTCCACGATCCGCACGTGCACTTTATGATGTCCTTGGGGGTGGTAACGCATGGGGGGATCCAGGCGCTGTCCATGAACGTCTCGGGGGTCCAGCTGCAGGAACTCGACTTTGCCGAGAAAGTCCTGGACCTTTCGGAATCGTGCGGCGTGGGCATTTACCAGCTGGTTTTCGAGGTAACCGAGAGCGTGTTCTTCGACGCCGACTGCAACGTGATCGAACAGCTCAGCCGGTTGCGGGAGGCCGGTGCCCGGGTGGCGCTGGACGATTTCGGTACGGGCTACTCCTCGCTGGGACGGCTGCAGGAGCTGCCGGTGGACATCGTCAAAATCGACAAGACGTTTGTCTCCATGATTCGCACCGGCACGGAACGCCTGCCCATCCTGAACTCCATGATCAATATGGCGCACAGCCTGGGACTGACCGTCACAGCAGAAGGCATCGAAACCGACGAGCAGGCGAATTACCTCATCGCACTCGAATGCGATTCGCTGCAGGGCTACCTGTTCTCGCACCCGGAACCGGCCGACCGCTTCGAGCACGCGCTGAAGAACGCCGGACATGCGCTCTATGCGTTGGCGAGCCGCTCCGGCCCAGGCTAAGCATCTTTGCCAAATGGGAATCCGGGCACGCGTCCGGCAAGGCGAGGACAATGGATCTATGGACGTCGTTGTCATCGAAACCCGCCCGCTCGGGGACCGCAGCTACCTGGTCCACGACGGCGAGGTGGCGCTGGTCATCGATCCGCAGCGGGACATGGACCGGGTGGAGGCTGCGGCGGCGGCAGCCAACGTCCGGATCACCCATGTTGCCGAAACCCACCTGCACAACGACTACCTCAGTGGCGGCCTCATCCTCGCCCGTGCGCACGGTGCCCTGTACCTGGTGAGCGCAAACGACGACGTCGCGTTTGAACGCACGCCAATAGCCGACGGCGGCACGGTCCATGTGGGCCGGCTCACCGTGAAGGCGGTGGCCACGCCCGGCCACACCCACCACCACCTCAGCTACGTTGTCAGCGACGGCGAGGAGCAGGCCGTGTTCTCGGGCGGAAGCTTGCTCTACGGGTCAGTGGGCCGGACTGATTTGGTCAGCGACGAGGACACCGAACAGCTCACCCACGACCAGTACTCCTCGGTCCGCCGCCTGGCCGCCGGGGCCAATCCGGACGCTGCCCTGTACCCCACGCACGGGTTCGGCTCGTTCTGCTCGTCGGGGCCGGCGTCGAGCGCCCGATGGTCCACCATCGCCGAGCAGCAGGAAACCAACCACGCGTTCACCGACGCCGATGAGGACCACTTTGTGCAGGAGCTCATCAACAACCTGACCGCCTACCCGTCCTACTACGCGCACATGGCCCCGGCGAACCGGCAGGGGCCAGGCCCGGCGGACCTCACCTTGCCCGAATCACTGGACGCAACAGAGCTCTCGCGCCGGCTCGCGGACGGCGAATGGGTGGTTGACCTGCGCCACCGGGTGGCGTTCGCCAGCAGCCACCTCCAGGGCTCGGTGAGCTTCGAGTACGGCCGCGGCTCCAGTTTCACCGCCTACCTGGGCTGGGTCCTGCCGTGGAACCAGCAGCTCACCTTGGTCGGTGCAGAGGACGACGTCGAAAAGGCCATCCGGGACCTCTGCCGCATCGGCATCGACTCCCCCGACGCCGCCCTCGGAGCGGAGCCGTCGGCACTCGCGCCTGGCACCGCCGTCGTGCACTATCCGCGTGTGGGCTGGGAAGATCTGCTGCACGGGCGAAGCGCCGGGGACGTGGTGCTCGATGTCCGCCGGACGGAAGAGTACGACGCCGGCCACGTCGCCGGGGCGGTGAACATCCCGCTGCATGAGCTGCTGACGCGGATGGCCGAGATTCCGGCGGGCACGGTGTGGGTGCACTGCGCCACCGGATACCGCTCCGGGGTGGCTGCAAGCCTGTTGCAGCGCGCGGGCCGGCGGGTAGTTCATGTGGACGCGAAGTACGGTCCTTCTTGAGTTGTGAGGGATAGCATAAGGATGCGTCTCCGCCCAGGTCTCGGGCGGGCCCAGGTCTCGGTTTTTTGTGGGTGACGGGCGCACCTATGGGGAAGGATCCGCGTGTCTCAGACCGGTCTTCTGAATCAACGTCCCGCCATCGGCAAGAGAATGGCCATCTGGGGTTGGCTCATAGTGTTTTCTGCCGTGGTGCTGGGCGTGCTCGGACTGTTTCTTGCTGCCAACAGCGGCACTCCGGCGGCGATGGTGGCGGGCGACTTCGCCATCCTCGTGGCCGCCGCGCTGGCAGGTCGCAGCTGCGCCCGGGCCGCTCGCCGCGGTGGGGTGAACGCGCGCGCATGGACCCTGATGTCGGTGGCCGCCTATGTCTGGGCCGCCGGCCAGGCGGTCTGGACCTACTTCGGGCTCGCCAACAACCACGTGTACCCGTTCCCCTCCCTGGCCGATGCCCTGTTCCTCGCGCATTCGGTGCCGGCCGCCGTCGCGCTTTTCAGCTTTAAGCGCCCAGGCGGCACCACCCGCGTGGGACTGCTCCGGCCAGTGCTGGACGCAGCGGTCATCGCAGGCTCGGTCCTGGCGATCAGCTGGTACGTGACGCTGGGCCCGGCCCTCAGCGCCGAGGGCAACCTCCTGACCCGGCTCACCACCATGGCCTACCCTGTGGTGGACGTGATCATCACGTCGCTGGTGCTGGTCCTGGGGATGCGCCGGCAGCCCGGCGAACGGCTGCCTTGGCTGTGCTTCGGCGGCGGCCTGCTGGTCCTCACTGTCACGGACAGCAGCTACGTGCGGTTGACGTCCGACGGCGTCACGGGAGTCACCGGTTCACCGCTCGCCTTGGGCTGGATTATCGCCTTCCTCCTGATTGCGCTGGCACCGCTGGTCCCCTATGCGGAAAACCCGCGGCCGGACCGCAGGGCGTTTGCGCTGGCCCTGGAGCTGCTCCCCTACGCACCCATCCTGGTGGCTGTGGTGGTGCTCGCGGCCCCGCATGTGCAGGAAATGAGTACTTTCCTCTTGGTGGTGGCAAGAGTCACCATGGCTCTCGTCCTGGTCCGCCAGGTGCTGATCGTCATCGAGAACCTGACCCTGACCACCGGGCTGGAGCAGGAAGTGGCGGCCAGGACGGCTGAGCTGGAGGGCTTGGGCGCGATCGTGAACTCCTCCACGGACGCCATCCTGAGCACCACGCCCGACGGCATCATCACCAGCTGGAACCCGGGAGCGCAGCACCAGTACGGCTACACGGCCGCGGAAGCGATCGGCCGGGACGCGCGTTTCCTCCTGCCGCCGGGCAGTACGGACGGCGGCGACGAGGTTTTCGAGCAGCTCCGCGACGGCGGCGAGGCCATGAGCTTCGAAACGGAGCACCTGCGCAAGGACGGCGCCATCATCCCCGTGTCCTTGACCATTTCCCCCATCCGTGAAGGAGCGACAGTCCGCGGGATCGCCGTTATCGCCAGGGACATCACGCTGCGCCGGGCCGCCGAACTGGAGCTGAAGGCGGCCAGGGAAGCGGCGCTGGAATCCAGCCGGCTCAAGTCCGAGTTCCTGGCCACCATGAGCCATGAAATCCGCACCCCCATGAACGGCGTAGTGGGGCTGACCGCACTGCTGCTTGAGACGACGCCTCTGGACCAGACGCAGAAGCAGTACGCCCAGGGCGTCAAAGGCGCCGGCGAGGCGCTGCTGTCCCTCATTAACGACATCCTGGACTTCTCCAAACTGGAAGCCGGCAAGGTTGACCTGGATATCCGCGCCTTCGATCCCCGCGTCCTCGTGGAGGAAGTGGCGGGCCTGCTGACCGAGCCCGCGCAGGCCAAAAACCTGGAGCTGATCGCCTACTGCGAACCGGACGTTCCGGCCAGGCTGCAGGGTGATTCCGGCCGGATCCGCCAGATCCTGCTCAACCTCGCCTCCAACGCCGTGAAGTTCACGGCGGCCGGTGAGGTGTCCATCCGGGTGACGACGGAGACGCCTGACGCGAAACCCGGGGCCACCGCCATGGTCTGCTTCGAGGTCCGCGATACGGGAATCGGGATCGACCCTTCGCACCACGCGCGGCTGTTCGAATCCTTCTCGCAGGCTGATGCTTCCACCACCCGGCGCTACGGCGGCACCGGGCTGGGCCTGGCCATCTGCAGCCGGCTCACTGAGGCCATGGACGGTGAGATCGGGCTCGAAAGCGTCCCGGAGGAGGGCAGCACGTTCTGGTTCCGCATCCCCGTGCCTGTGGCACCGCCGTCCACGGATCCCGTGCCGGCCGCCGGTTTCCTTACCGGGCTGCGCGTCCTGGTGGTGGACGACAACGCCACCAACCGTCTGGTGCTGGAATCCCAGCTGCGCGGCTGGAAGCTGCAGCCGGAGGCCGTGCCGGATGCCCGCGCCGCGCTGGCCCGCGCCCACGAAGCCGCAACGGCCGGAGTGCCCTTCCACCTGGCTGTACTGGACCTCTGCATGCCGGATACCGATGGCCTGGAGCTGGCCCGCGAACTCAAGGCCGACGCCGCTCTGGCGGACATCGAGCTGATCATGCTCACGTCCACCATGCAGGTCAACGCCGCCGAGATCGCCGACGCGGGAGTCCGCGAATGGCTCATGAAACCGGTCCGCAGCTCCGAGTTCTACAACCGCCTGATCCGGCTGATGTCCACGAGTGAACACCATGCCCCGGCGGCTTCTGGGTCCGGCCGGCCTTCCGACGCTGAGCCGTCGGCTGAGTCGTCCGGTTCGTCGCCCGAGTCCTCCCCGGAGTCGTCCGATGCGTCGTCGCCTGAGTCCTCCCTTCGGGGCGCATTGCGGGGCCGCATCCTGGTGGTGGAGGACAACGAGGTGAACCAGCTGGTGGCCCGCGCCACGGTGACCAAGTTCGGCTACGCGGTGGACGTGGTTGCCGACGGCGCCGAAGCCGTGGCCGCCACCGCCAGCACGCGGTACGCCGCCGTCCTGATGGACTGCCACATGCCGGTGATGGACGGGTTCGAGGCCACGCGCATCATCCGTCGGCGCGACGGCGGGGCCAGCCACCTTCCCATCATCGCCATGACCGCCGGCGCCCTGGACGGGGACCGGGAACGCTGCCTCGCCGCCGGCATGGACGATTACCTCTCCAAACCGGTGGATGCCGCCGAGCTTGAAGCCGCCCTGGCCCGCTGGGTCCCCGAGCAGGCCACGGAGCGTTCTGCGCCGCCGGAGCCGACGGCTCCTCAGCGGGAGGAGGCTCCCCAGCTGCTGGCCGTCACCGGTGGACGTCCGCCGGCGCTGGATGCGGACCGGCTGGCCATGCTGCGCGACCTCGGCCCCGAGGACGGCCTGGGCCTGCTGCCCGCAACGACGGAGGCGTTCCGGAAGGACGTTCCCGCGCGGCTCGCGGCACTGCGCGAAGCGGTGACCAACGGCGGCGGGCCGGCTCTGGCGCAGGCCGCGCACGCCCTGAAGGGTGCGGCGGCCAACATCGGAGCTACCGCCGTCGCAAGTCTGAGCGGCGAGCTGGAGGACATGGGACGCAGCGGAAAGCTCGACGGCGGCCGGCAGCTGGTCAGCCGGCTGGAAGCTGAGCTGGTGCGTGTGGACTTTGAACTCGATCTAGCACTGGAGGTGGCACAGTGAAAGTCCTGGTGGCAGATGACGATCCGGGCTCGCTCCTGGTGGCCCGCGCCGCCGTCAAACGCTCCGGGCATGACTGCCTGACGGCGGCCGACGGTGACGAGGCGTGGGCCCTGTACCTGGAACACCAGCCCGATGTGGTGGTCACGGACTGGATGATGCCCGGGATGGACGGGCTGGCGCTGTGCCGGGCCATCCGGGCGCGCGAGGCGGACCTGTACACGTACATCGTGCTGCTGACGTCGCAAGGATCCCGGGACGATGTGCTCGCCGGGCTCGCAGCCGGGGCGGACGACTACGTCACCAAGCCGCTGGATCCGTTTGTCCTGCATGCCCGGCTGCTGGTGGCGCTCCGCGTGACCACGCTGCACGCTGATCTGGCCCATTACCGGAAGGTGCTCTCGCAGCAGGCGCGGACCGATCCACTGACCGGCCTCCACAACCGGCTCAAGCTCTCCGAGGACCTCGAGCAGCTGCATGCGCGCAGCCAGCGGTACACGGAGGGGTATTGCGTGGCCATGTGCGACGTGGACAACTTCAAGAGCTACAACGACATCTACGGGCACCAGGCAGGCGATCTCGCGCTGCGTGCCGTGGCGGGGGCGCTGGTGAGTGCGGCGCGGAAAACCGACGGCGTGTACCGGTACGGCGGCGAGGAGTTCCTGCTGGTCCTGCCGAACCAGTCACAGCTGAGCGCAAAGGCCTTTATGGAGCGGGCGCTGGATACCGTGCGCGAGCTGGAAATTGTCCACTCCGGGGATCCGCTGGGGCAGCTGACGCTGAGCGCCGGGATTTCCGCGTTCACGGCCGAGCACCGGGCAGACGCCGACACCCTCCTGGGTGAAGCCGACGCCGCCCTCTACACCGCGAAGGCGGCCGGCCGGAACCGGGTGGAGCTGGCGCTGTAGCGTTTAGCCTTGGCCTGTATTGGCCGGTGGCTACGCGGCTTTTTTGCGCTGCTTGGTCTGACCCGGCTGCTTCTTCGCGGTCTGCTGCTGAGCAGGCTGCTGCTGCACCGGATGGCGCTTGGCGGGCTGCTGCTGGGTTACCGGGCGGTGCTGTGCGGGCTGTTTCGGGGCGGACTGCCTTCGGGCTTCGGGCTCGGCGGGCTGCACCGGGGCCTCAGCTTCCTCGTCCTGCACCCGTTCATCCTGCGCGGCTTCGTACTGGGCGGTCCCGTCCTGCTCCAGCTCAATCAACGCATACATCCGGTTGCGGCGCCAGCGGCGGACCAGGTCCACACCGGCAAGGATGCCTGCCAGCGGCGTCAGGACAGCCGCGGCATAGACGAACAGCATCCACGTCAGGGTGGCCATGGGAGGTTGGTTGTTGTTCAACAGGGAGAGCCCGCCGAACATGGCGATGATCCAGAAAAGCAATACTGCCGTCAACACCGCGGCCGCGGGGAAGTACTGGTTGCGTACGATTTTCTTCAGGGTTTCCATGCATTTTCCTCCTGCCTGGCCGGGGTGCGGTGAGAGGCCGCATGAACACCAGTATGCGGCTGCAGGCCCGCGGATTCGCGCAACACGCAGGCGGTGGTGACGAACCTAACTGCGGCCCGCTCGAGAGCGGTGATCGAGCCCGTCGAGATCCAGGTTTCGCCCGGCTCAACCACCGGCGGGGGCTTCCGAGCTGCGGGCATTGCCAATACCGTGGATGACACCCGCCCTGATCTTGGAGGTCCTCATGCGCAAAGTTACGTCCGGCCTGTTCCACTCCGTTGACGGCGTGGTCTCGGACCCGTTCCTCTGACAATTCGACAGCTTCGACGACGACCTCGGCAAGGCCCTGACCCGCATGATGGAAAGCGTGGACACCGTGGTGCTTGGCCGGGTGAGCTACCAGGAATGGGCTGGGTACTGGCCCACAGCGTCGGTGGACGAGGACTTCGCCGGCTTCATCAACCCGGTGGAGAAGTTTGTGGCCTCCCGGACGCTGACGGAGCCGCTCGAGTGGCAGAACTCCCACCTTCGTGGCGGGCCTGAAGGAGCGCGACGGCGGCGAGATCGCCGTCACCGGCAGCATTTCCGTGGTGCGCCAATTGCTGTTCGCCGGGCTGCTGGATGAGCTGACCCTGATCACACACCCCGTGGTGGCCGGCAGCGGCCGGAAGCTGTTCCAGGACGGCGGCCCCGTGACGCGGCTCGGCCTCAAGGGCCAGTACCGGACCACGAAGGGCAACGTCGTCAGCACCTACGGACTGCTGGGCGAATAACGGGCAAAGCGGCGGTCACCACGGCGCCGCGCTCAGGGCACTTTCTGCAGATTGGTCTGAAGATGAATAAATGTGCTGGTCGGCAACGAATTCCTGCTGCTTACCCTCCTGCCTAGTGCGGAGCACGTCCTTGACGATCTGGGTGAGGGTCAGAGCCTGCCCGGCCGTCCAGGCCAGGCCGAAACGGATCGCACCGGCCTCGGAGCGCGCCCTGGTGATGATCGATTCGATGCGGTGCTGTTCTGCGGGGTAGAGCGGAATGCCCCGGTCGGTACGGTAGGAGTCGGCGGCCGCCAGCACGCGAATGGCAAGCTCGACGCCATGCCCGGCCACGTAGACGCCGGCCAATGACTCGAGGAAACCCACAAGGTTGCCCTGTGCACCCAACTCGAATCCAGCGTCGACCGCCTCGAGGAGCAGCCGTTCCGCGGCGTCGTAGTCGCCGGCCCGCTCTGCGTTTTCGGCCAGGTTAGTCAAAACTACCCCGAGGGCCCATCGATCGCCGAGCGGTCGTACAAGCCTGACGCTCTCGCGGCTCAGGTCAAGGGCTCGCGCGTGGTCACCGGCGTAGAAGGCTAACCGCTCCAGAACAACGAATGCGGCAGCGCGAGTCCGGGGGCTGGCATGAGGTATGGCCAATGCTTCTGCAGCGAGTCGGTGGGCGGTGATAGTGTCGTTGATCTCCATCGCCTGCACTGCCAGGCACATCGTGGTCCAGGCGGCGCCTTCGTCGTTGCCAGCGCTCTGGAATGCCTCAAGCGCGCGGTGGTGAAGGTCGGCCGCCGCGTCGTTGCGACCGAGGAGCCAACACAGAGTCGCTGCTCCACTGAGTGCAGGGGCTTGGAGCGAAGGTGGAGCGTCGGGTGTGCCCGCGACCAGCTTGAGAGCGATCTCGCATTGCTCGGCCACGTCCTCGGTGAGCTCCCAGTAATGCCAGAGTTGCCCGACCATTCGAAGCGCCAGGTCCGTGGAGCCATCCGGCCCCGTTGCCCACAACAGTGCGGCGCGTAAATCCGGTGTATCAGCATTCAGCAGCCGGAAGGCGTCCACTTGCTCGCGCCCCCACAGCTGTGGGCCGACAGACTCAGCGAGGCCGAGGTAGTACTCGGCATGCCGGCGCCGAACGGCCGACCCATCGTTGAGCACCCGGAGCCGGTCACGGGCAAACTCGCGAATCGAATGCAGCATCGACACGCGGCTTTGTCCCGCGGGATCGGTATAGCGATGCAGCAGGCTATGGCGGGCTAGGGAGATGAGCAAGTCTTCAGGCATCGTTTCCGTGCCCGGAGGCTGACCACAGATGCTATTGACTGCCGCCATAGTCGGATCAGCAGCGAAGACGCCGAGCTGATCGAACAGCCGCCGCTCAGCCTTACGCAACAGTTGGTGGCTCCACTCGATCGTGGCCGTGACGGTCCGCTGGCGGTCCGGAAGGTCGCGGAAGGCTGCCGGCAGCGCGGCAAGGCTGACCTCCAAGTCGTCCAGGAGCTCAGCCTCACTGTGATCCCGCAACTGGGCGGCTGCCAGTTCGATTGCCAGCGGAAGGCCGTCCAGGCGGTGGCACAGACGGGTGAGAACAGCCGCGTTGCCGTGGTTAAGATCGAAATGCGGACGGACTGCCCGGCCACGGGCCAGGAGCAGCTTCACGGCCGGCACCTCCCGTAGCAGTGTCGGCGGGAGGGGCTGGTCAATCGGGGGCAGGGCCAACGGTGCGAGCTCATATTCGTATTCGGCGCGCAGTCCCAGTCTTCGTCGGCTGGTGGTCATAATCCGCAGGTCGGGGGCGGCGGTGAGCATGCCAAGCACCACCGGCCACGCCTCCTCCAGATGTTCGAAATTGTCCAGGACCAACAACAGCCGGCGCGAGTGTAAGAAGCGAGCCGCGACCTTCAGCGGGTCTTCTCCGGCCCGGTCCTGCAAGCCGAGCGCAGCAACTATGGCGGCCGGCACTTGTTGAGTCTGGGTGAGCGGGGCGAGATTGACCCAGCCCACGCCGTCGGCCATTCGCTCACCGAGCTGGGCCGCTGCTGCCAAGGCCAACCTGGTCTTGCCGGTCCCGCCGGCGCCCGTTACGGTAACCAGCCTGCACCCCTCCGCGGCATACATTGAGCACAGCTCTCTTATTTCTGCCGCCCGCCCGACCAGCGGGGTGAGTTCGGCCGGGAGGTTGTCCAGCCGTTGCCTGATCCTGCGGTGTCCGTCAGCGGCGGGGGCCGCAAGCAAGGCTTCCTGCCGAAGGACCTGGCCTTCCAGTTCCTGCAGGCGTGCACCGGGATCAATACCCAGTTCCTCGACGAAGATGCTCCGCGCTTTACGGCATGCCGCCAAAGCATCGGCCTGCCGGTCAGAGCGGTACAAGGCGAGCGCAAGTGAGGCCCACAGGCGTTCCCGGTATGGATGCCGGGACACGAGCCGCTGCAGTTCCCCCACCAAAGTGCCGTGTCGGCCCAAAGCGAGCTCGACGTCGATGAGGTCTTGGTGCGCGTCCAGCTGGGCTTCCTCCAGTGCGTCCAGGTCCGGGCGCAGAAGCTCGACGTCGGCAAGGTCCGGGAAGGCGGCCCCTTTGAAGAGCTCTACAGCCTGGCGCAGATATTCGGTGCCTCCGGCCAAATCTCCTGCCTGCACGGCCAGTTCACCGGCGGTGACGTGTTCACGGAACTGCAGGAGGTCGAGCTCGTCCTCGGTGACTGTCAGCAGGTAACCGCCCGGCCGGCTTGCCAGGCGCTGGGAAGCAATCCCCTTGGACCGGTCCGGTTGGAGCAGGCGCCGCAGGTTGGCCACGTACACCTGCAGCTGCGGGCCCGGCTGCGCGGGCGGGCGGCCGTCCCAGACGGCTTCAGTCAGGAAGTCAGTGGAGACCACCGAGTTTGCCCGCAGGGCCAGGCATTCCAGGACGATCCGCAGCTTCCCGCTGCCCACAATGACCGGCGCCCCGTCGGCAACAACTTCCAGAGGGCCCAGGGTCCTGATCCACAGTGCGCCCATCGCCAAGCACCCCTCACCGACCGGCCGCTGGCCCGGACCTGGTCGGCCCGGTACCGCGGAGCTCATCGACCAGCGAGCCCATATGCCCGCCCTGACACGAGATGGCCCCGAGGAGCCACATCAACCCCATCATGCTCCTGCGGCGGGCAGAGGGTCCAGAGTCCTCGGGGAGTCCCGTCCGCGATTAAGGACCGGTTAAGGCCCGGGAGCCACGCTTGATTCACCCACCCGATATACGTTCGAAAGGAAATCCCATGAAAACAAACAGCATTACTCGCGGACTGGCGTTGTCGGCCTTTGCAGCAGCAGCCCTTGTGGCACCCGCGCAGCCGGCCTTGGCCGACGAACCGTTAATCCTCCCGGTCGGAGTCGGATGTGCCGACTTCAACCTCGGGGTGAGTGGGACGGGAGGCAAACTTCACACCAAGGAATTCTTCGACAAGGACGGCAACATCGTTCGAATCCTCACGGCAGGCAAGGGCGTCCTCCTCACCTACACCAACTATGGAACGGACCTAGGGAATCCGGTTGCGGGCAAGTCAGTCACGTTCCGGACCGATGGATCAGTGACGTCAATCAAGGTCAACCCGGACGATACCCTGACCTACACGGCCACGGGTCATCAAGGGCTCGTCATGTTCCCAGGTGACGTGCCAGCCGGACCGTCCACCACTCAGTATGTCGGAAGGATCGTCTTCAACGTCGACCTTGTTACAGGAATATTCACGTTGGTGAGTACCAAGGGATCGGCGGTTGATGTCTGCGCCAAACTGGCCAGCTGAGGCCTAGGCCCCGTTGCGTTCAATCGCCTGGCCAATAATCCGGGCGCCCTCGGGAAAGGCGCCCGGATTTGTCCCCGAGTAGTTAAGCCGGATGAACGGGCCTGCCGGTTCGGCCGGGAACCATTCGTTTCCCCCGGCGATGATCACCCCGGCGGTTTCACAATCGCGGGTCAGCCGTTCGAGGTCGGTCCCGTCGGGCAGCCGCGCCCACAGGTTCAGGCCGCCCTTGGGCACCTGCTCGATATGCGCCTGCGGGGCGTGCTGGCGCAGGCTGGTGACCAGCAGGTCCCGGCGTGATTCGAGCTGGTGGCGGAGGCTGCGAAGGTGCGTCTGCCACCCGGGCTGCGTCACGACGTCGAGCGCTGCCGCCTGGAGCAGCCCGCTGACGTACATCGATTCGGCCGCCCGGTCCGCCAGGATGCGCTCCCGCGCCGGGCCGCGGGCGATGACCGCGGCGACGCGGATCGACGGTGACACGCTCTTGGTCAGCGAGCGCAGGTAGACCACGTGGCCGGAGTCGTCGCGGGAGGCGACGGGCACGGGGTTGGAGGTGATGCCGAAATCGTGCGCCCAGTCGTCCTCCACAAGGAACGCCCCCTTCGCGCGGACCACGTCCAGGACCTGTTCACGCCGTTCGGCAGACCACTGCGCGCCCGTGGGGTTGGCGTAGTTGGGCTGCGCGTAGAACAGCCGCGCCCCGGACTCGTCAAAGGCGCGGGCCAGCTCCGCCGGGTCCGGTCCGTCCGGTCCGCTGGGCACCGGGACAACGCGCACGCCGGCCTGCGCTGCGGCCAGGATGGCGCCCCAATAGGACGGCGATTCCATGAGCAGCGGCTGTCCGCGGCCGGCGAGCGCGCTGAAGATGGAGCTCAGCCCGCTTTGGCTTCCCGGGAGTACGACGACGTCGCTCGGGTTCGGCGGGGTGGTCCCGGCCGGTGTGGAGGCACCGAGTTCGTGCGCGAACCACGACTGCAGTTCGGGCATTCCGGCCGCGGGCGGACGGAACAAGGCAGCGTCACCGCGGGCTGCCCGGGCAATAGCGGCCCGCACCAGCCGCTCGGGCAGGAGTTCGCGGTCCGGATAGCCGGAGTGGAAGGAGATGGCATCGTTGGCCACGTTGCGCATGGTGCTGGACGCCGGGGGCGGGGGCGCCAGCGGGGAACGGAGGGCCGCCGTCTGCCAGCCGTAGTCGGAGGGACGGGCGCTCCGGACGGCGCGCACAAAGGTCCCGACGCCGGGCCGGCTCTCGATCAGTCCCTGTGCCGTGAGCGTCTGCAGCGCCTTCTGCACCGTGACGGGACTGGCCTGGTACTCGGCCACCAACGAGCGCGTGGAGGGCAGCTTCGCACCGGGCGCGGCCGAAGAAATCCATTTCTTCAGGTGCGCCACAATCCGGGAACTGCTATCGTTGTTCATGAGAGACAATAGTAGCGCTACTACACTTATTCGGCCAGTGATACCGCCCGGCCAGCCCACCGGCCTCTGGTGGGGCCTCGCCGGAGTAGCGGCCTTCTCCTTCACGGTTCCTTTCACGAAGGTGGCCGTCGAGTCCCTGTCCCCGCTGTTTATCGGGTCAGGCCGTGCAGTCGTAGCCGCCATTCTCGCCGCCTTCGCACTCGCCCTCACCCGGCAGCGGCTCCCCCGCGGCACGCAGTGGGTCCGCCTCGCCGTGGTGGCCGGCGGCATCGTCGTCGGGTTTCCCCTGCTGACCTCCTTTGCACTCACCACCACACCGGCCAGCCACGGCGCCGTCGTGATCGCCCTGTTGCCCGCCGCGACGGCAGTAGCTGCAGTTCTTCGGGGGCGCGAGCGTCCACGCCTGGCGTTCTGGCTCATCACCGGCGTGGGAGCGCTGGCGGCCATCGCCTTCGCCTCCATGCAGTCCGGCGGATTCGGGCAGCTGCACTCGGCGGACCTGCTGCTCCTGGGCGCGGTGGTGGCCGCGGCCATCGGCTACGCGGAGGGCGGCCTGCTGGCCCGCGAGCTGGGCGCCTGGCAGACGGTGTCGTGGGCGCTGGTGCTGGCGTCGCCGCTGATGCTGTTCCTGGTGGCGGTGTCCGTGGCGCAGCAGCCGCCGTCGGGCACACCGGTCCAGTGGCTGGCCTTTGCGTACCTCGGCGTGGTCAGCATGTTCCTCGGCTTCTTCGCCTGGTACAGCGGCCTGGCCATCGGCCCCATGGCGCAGGTCAGCCAGATCCAGCTTGTCCAGCCCGTGCTGAGCATCTGCTGGGCGGGCCTACTGCTCGGCGAGTCGCTGACGTGGAGCACGATCGTCGGCGGCCTGGCTGTCATCCTCTGCGCGGGCGCCGCGGTCCGGGTCCGGCTCAAGCCGGCATCCTCGCAGCCCGCCGTCCCTCACCCTGCCGAGCCTCTCGCCACAAGAACCCTCGAACCTGCAAAGGATTAGCACCATGTACACGCCAGCCCATTTCGAAGCCGGCCCCGACGCCATCCAGGAACTACTCACGAGGCCCGGCGCAGCGAACCTGGTCACCATGACGCCGGGAGGCCTGCTCGCCACGCTGCTGCCGTTTGTTTACGACCCCTCGGTGGGCGAACACGGCGCGCTGCACACGCACGTCGCCAGGAACAACCCCCAGTGGTCCGAACCGGCCATCGGGGAATCCCTCATGATCGTCCAGGGCGCGGACGCCTACATTTCGCCGTCCTGGTACGCGTCCAAGGCCGAGCACGGACGCGTTGTGCCCACGTGGAACTACTCCACGGCACACGTGTACGGCCAGCTCGTGATCCATGACGACCCGGCCTGGCTCGCCGGCCAGGTCAGGCGGCTGACCAACATCAACGAAGCAGACTTCGAGCACCCGTGGAGCGTGGATGACGCGCCGGAGCGCTATATCTCGGGCCAGCTGCGCGCCATTGTGGGCATTGAACTGGTCATCACCAGGATTGAGGCGAAGACCAAGCTGAGCCAGAACCGGTCCGCGGCGGATGTGGAAGGCGTCGTGGCCGGGCTCAGCGAACGCGGGGAGACAGAAAGCGCCGCCGACGTCGAGCGGGCACGCTGACTCGGTTCAGGCCCGGTCCAGCCCAACTAGGTAGCGCTAACTGTCGTTTTGAGGCCCCATAACGACAGTTAGCGCTACCTAGTTGGGATCCTGAACCCGGCACGCCAGAACCTAGCGGGCGACGAGCGCCTCGCTGGCCTCCCACAAACCCTGCGCCAGCTCGGCGTCGTACGCCTGGGCGTTGGCCTTGGCCAGGGCGCGCTTGGCGTAGTAGGCGCCGGAGATCCAGTCGGTGCCGGCGGTGCCGTTGCTGAGCCAGAGGAGGGTGTCGGCGCCCTGGTCCGGGGTGAGCATAAAGCGGTTGAGGAGCGTCTTGTAGGCGTGCCGCATGGGGCTGGTGGACTCTGCCGCGAAGTTGGTGCGGACCACGCCCGGGTGGAACGCCGCCGTCGTGATTCCCTGCTCGCCGAAGCGGCGGTGCAGCTCGCTGGTGAAGAGGATGTTGGCGAGTTTGGCGGTGCCGTAGGCGCGGTTGGTGGAGTAGGTGTGCTCCGATTTGAGGTCGAAGAGGTCCATTTTGCCGAAGCCGTTGGCCGCGCTGGCGGTGTTGATGACCTTGGCGTTGCTGGCGGTGAGGACGTCCATCAGCTCGGTGGTGAGCAGGAACGGCGCCAGGTGGTTGATCTGGAAGGTGGACTCGTTGCCGTCCACGGTGAGCTGGTGCTTGCCCATGATGCCGCCGGCGTTGTTGGCCAGGACGTCGATCCGCTCGTAGTCGTCCTTCAGCTGCGCGGCGAGCGTGCGGACCTGATCCAGGTCGGCGAAGTCGCTGACGAAATAGTCGGCATTGAGCTCCTTCGCGATGGCCTGCGTCTTCTCCTCGGAACGGCCGACGACGACCACCCGGTCGCCTGCCTGCGTCAGCGTCCGCGCGGCTGCCGCGCCGATGCCGTCGCTGGCGCCGGTGATCACGATGGTGCGTTGGGTCAAGGGGTGTCCTTTGGTTGAGGTGGGAACCTGGGAGGTGAGTGCGGACTCCTGCAAGCCTAGCGGTACGGAAATTCTGTCCCAGTCGACTGAGCGGGCATAAGCTGCACAAAGAATCACACCGCAACCCTGGGAGAAGCACCATGGAGATGGCCAAAGCGTCCGACGAAGCCAAGGAGCGGTTCCGCTCAGTAGTGCCGGACAACCCCGAGGTGGTCGTCAAGCCGATGTTCGGCAACCTGGGCGCCTTCGTCAACGGCAACATGTTCGCCGGACTGTTCGGTTCCACCATCGGGGTGAAGCTCTCCGACGCCGACAGGCAGGTGCTCGAAAGCACGGAGCGGACCGTCCCGTTCGGCCCGGCGGAGCGGCCGATGGGCGGCTACACCGGACTGCCGGAGGTCTGGAACGCCGAGGGCGACGGCGACGACGCGCGGGCAAGCGCCTGGCTGGAGAAGGCCTTCGAGTACGTCGCGCAGCTCCCGCCGAAAGCGCCCAAGGCGGCCAAACCGCGCAAGTAGCGGCGGACCAGGAGTACGACGACGGCGGGGCGCCCAGAATTTCTCTGGACGCCCCGCCGCCGTACTTCAGTCAGCCGTGGCTGGAATCAGAGCGCTAACCCGCCACGCCAGCGAGCAGGAAGAGGACCGCGGCGATGGCGAAGCCCATCACACCGATGAGGGTTTCCATGACGGTCCAGGTCCGCAGGGTGGTCTTGACGTCCATGCCGAAGAAGCGGCCCACCAGCCAGAAGCCGGAGTCGTTGACGTGGGAGACCACCACGGAGCCTGCTGCCACGGCAATAACCAGGGCGGCGATCTGCATGCCGGTCAGTCCGGCGGTGGCCACTGCCGGGGCGATCAGGCCAGCGGTGGTGGTCAGGGCCACGGTGGCGGAACCCTGGGCGATGCGCAGGATGGCGGCGATCAGGAAGCCGGCCAGGATCAGCGGGATGCCCAGGTTGCCCAGGACATCGGCCAGTGCGTCGCCAATGCCGGAGGCACGGAGGACGCCGCCGAACATGCCGCCGGCGCCGGTGATCAGGATGACGGAGCAGACCGGCCCCAGCGAGGATTCGAGCAGCTTCTCGATGGCGCCAGCGTCCTTGCCGCGGCGGGCGCCCAGGACAAACACGGCCACCAGTACGGCGATCAGCAGGGCCACCGGGGTTTCACCGATGGTGCGCAGGACCTGGAACCACTGCTCGCTCTTGACCGAGTCGGACAGCACGCCGGAGGACGCAAGGGTGTTCAGGCCGGTGTTGATGAAGATCAGGACGAGCGGCAGGAGCAGCAGGCCGATGATGGTGCGGAAGCGCGGCGGGTGGGACTCGGCTTCAGCGCTGGCGTGGCCCAGGATTTCCGGCACCGGGAGGACCAGCTTCTTGCCGGTCCAGAGGCCGAACAGGTAGGCGGTGACGTACCAGGTGGGGATGGCGGTGATGAGGCCGGCGATCAGGACCAGGCCGATGTTGGCATCAAAGAAGGCAGCAGCGGAGACCGGGCCAGGGTGCGGCGGGAGGAAGATGTGCATCACGGAGAACGCACCGGCGGCCGGGAGGCCGTAGCGCAGCACTCCCCCGCCCAGGCGGTGGGCCACGGCGAAGACGACGGGCAGCATGACCACCAGGCCGGCGTCGAAGAAGATGGGGAAGCCGAAGATCAGGGAGGCGAGGCCCAGGGCGAACGGGGCACGCTTTTCGCCGAACACGCCGATCAGGTAGTCGGCCAGCACCTTGGCGCCGCCGCTGGTCTCAACGATGCGGCCGAGCATGGCGCCCAGGCCCACAAGGAGGGCCACGGTGCCCAAGGTTGTGCCGAACCCGTTGATCAGCACAGGAACTACCTGGTTGGCGGGGATTCCGGTGGCGAATGCGGTGGCGAGGCTGATCACGATCAGGGCGACGAGTGCGTGCATCCGCAGCTTGATGATCAGGAACAGCAGCACAACAATCGATGCCGCGGCGATGAGCAGCAGAGGTCCTGCGCCCAGCGTTTGGGTCCATCCTTCGATGACCATGGTTCTCCTTTGAAACAGAACTAATGAAATATTGGGGGAAAATCGGGCGGGCTCAGCGGCCCGGCTCAGCAGGCGCTGAGCTCAGCTGGCGCTGAGCTCCAGGTGAGCACCCGTCGCCAGGCCCGCGGGAAGCTCGAGGCCAGCCAGAACGGCGGTGACGATCTCCTCCGGGGAATTGGAGATGTCCAGGCGTTGGCTGCCGGCGGCAAGTTCGTTGCCGGTCAGCGGTTCCAGGGTGGCCAGCTGGCTGGGCAGGAGCGTGGGCGGCATAAAGTGGCCTTCGCGGCCCTGCATGCGCTGGCCGATCAGGTCGGCCCCGCCGTCGAGGTGGATGAACAGGACCCGTCCCTGCGCGTCGGAGAGCAGCTCACGGTAGCTCTGCTTAAGGGCGGAGCAGGTGAGCACGGTGCTCTTCCCGGCAGCGGCATGGGCGGTCATCCAGCCCTGGATTTCCCGCAGCCAGGGCCAGCGGTCCCCGTCCTGCAGGGGAATGCCCTGGGTCATCGTGTCGATGTTGGACTGGGGGTGGAACTCGTCCGCTTCGGCACAGGCCCAGCCAAGCTGCTGGGAAAGAGCTGCCGCAATGGTGGACTTGCCGGAACCGGCAACGCCCATCACCACCAGGTGCGTGGCTGGATACTGCATATTTTACCTCCGAAGAAGACGCCGTTGGCTAAATGAAGAAAGCTCATTGCGCATCCCACACGGAACTGCGCCGGGAGATAAGGTATCACCATTTCTAACCATAGATACTATCTTTTGGTGTCACAAGTCATACCTTTGGGAATTTGTCGGTACGATTGGAGGGCGCACAGGCGCAGAGGAAAGCAGGAAAGATGTCGACGGCGACACCACCGGACGCGGATGACGCGCACGACGGCGGGGCCTCCCCCGCCATGCATGAACGCGTTCTCGAGGCGGTTGGCGTCGCCATCGCGGCAGGGAGCCTGCCTCCGGGCAGCCGGCTGACCCTTGAGGGCCTGCAGCGGGAGTACGGCATTTCCCGCACCGTTGCACGGGACACCATGAAGGTCCTGGAGTCCATGAACCTGGTGTATTCGCGCCGGCGGGTGGGCATCGTGGTCCAGGAGCGCAGGCTGTGGAATGTCTTCGATCCCAAGCTGGTGCGCTGGCGCCTGGGCTCTGTCCGGCGCGATATTCAGTACAGCAGCCTCACGGAGCTGCGCATCGCCGTCGAGCCCATTGCAGCCGCAGGTGCTGCCCGCCGGGCGAGCGCCGCGGAACGGGCCAAGCTGGTTGCCCTGGCTGCAGAGCTGCGGCGACTGGGTGAGGCCGGCGAACTCGAGGCGTTCCTGGCCGTCGACATCGAGTTCCACTGCCTGCTGCTCCAAAGCTGCGGCAATGAGATGTTCACCGCGTTGGAAGGCATGGTGGCCGAGGTGCTCACCAGCCGGACCCAGCAGGGCCTGATGCCCTTCAAACCGCGGAACGAAGCCTTACAGGCCCACGAGGATGTTGCTGCAGCGGTGGCCCGTGGAGACGCGGTGGGGGCGGAGACCGCCGTCCACCACATCCTGGACGAGGTCCGGAACGCGATGGGCCTGCACTGACTCTTTCGGGATGCCGCGTTAGTGAGTAGCCTGCAATTAGGGGCTCATGCAAAGGGCCCATAGCTGTCATGCAGAAGTATCTGTGAGGTGGAAGATGGCCATCACTGGACATTCACGAATGGGGACCGGCTCAACCGCTGCTCCTGCGGTAGTACCCCGGCGCAAAGGCGCCATGGTGGTCAGCTGGATCACGTCCACTGACCACAAGGTCATCGGGTACATGTACCTGATCACGTCGTTCGTCTTCTTCTGCCTGGCTGGAGTTATGGCCCTGCTGATCCGGGCCGAGCTCTTCGAACCTGGCATGCAGATCCTGCAGACCAAGGAGCAGTACAACCAGCTGTTCACGATGCACGGCACCATGATGCTGCTGATGTTCGCCACCCCGCTGTTCGCCGGCTTCGGCAATGTCATCATGCCGCTGCAGATCGGCGCCCCCGACGTCGCCTTCCCGCGACTGAACGCCCTGGCCTTCTGGTTCTTCCTCTTCGGCTCCACCATCGCCGTCTCGGGCTTCATCACCCCGCAGGGCGCTGCGGCGTTCGGCTGGTTCGCCTACGCGCCATTGAACAACACCACATTCACTCCCGGCGTCGGCGGTGACTTGTGGGTCTTCGGCCTGGCACTGTCCGGATTCGGCACCATCCTGGGCGCCGTCAACTTCATCACCACCATCATCTGCATGCGCGCCCCCGGCCTGACCATGTGGCGGATGCCCATCTTCACCTGGAACACGCTGGTCACGGCCATCCTGGTGATCATGGCCTTCCCGCCGCTCGCCGCAGCACTGTTTGCCCTGGGGGCGGACCGTAAGTTCGGTGCCCACATCTATGATCCGGAGAACGGCGGCGCGGTTCTGTGGCAGCACCTGTTCTGGTTCTTCGGACACCCCGAGGTGTACATCATTGCGCTGCCGTTCTTCGGCATTGTGTCCGAGATCTTCCCGGTCTTCAGCCGCAAGCCGATCTTCGGCTACAAGGGCCTTGTCTACGCGACCATCGCCATTGCAGCCCTGTCCATGACCGTGTGGGCACACCACATGTACGTGACCGGTTCGGTACTGCTGCCGTTCTTCGCCTTCATGACCATGCTCATCGCCGTACCTACCGGCGTGAAATTCTTCAACTGGATCGGCACCATGTGGGGCGGATCCCTCACCTTCGAAACCCCCATGCTCTGGAGCCTCGGTTTCCTCATCACGTTCCTCTTCGGCGGCCTGACCGGGATCATCCTCTCCTCCCCGCCGCTGGACTTCCACGTCTCCGATTCGTACTTTGTCGTGGCGCACTTCCACTACGTGGTGTTCGGCACCGTGGTGTTCGCGATGTTCGCAGGCTTCTACTTCTGGTGGCCAAAATTCACCGGCAAAATGCTCAACGAGCGCCTCGGAAAGATCCACTTCTGGATGCTGTTCCTGGGATTCCACGGAACCTTCCTGATCCAGCACTGGCTAGGGGTCATGGGCATGCCCCGCCGCTACGCCGACTACCTGGTGGAGGACAACTTCGCCTGGATGAACCAGTTCTCCACCATCTCGTCATACCTTCTCGGCGCCTCGATGATTCCGTTCTTCTGGAACGTCTACATCACGTGGCGCAGCTCAGAGCGCGTTGAGGTGGATGACCCGTGGGGCTTCGGCGCCTCGCTCGAATGGGCCACGTCCTGCCCGCCGCCGCGCCACAACTTCACGTCCCTGCCCCGGATCCGTTCAGAGCGTCCCGCCCTGGACCTCCACCATCCGGAGCTCAGCGTTCGCGCGCACGAAACCACGCACAGCCCGGCCGCGGCCGCCCTGGGTGCTGCGGATATCGGCGAAAAGGACGTACGCAATCCGAACCCGGACGAGTGACCGGGTGGGGAGCGAAAGCCAGCCCTAAACCGAGCGGCCCACAGCCTGGACCGCCAGCAGGAACTTCACGCCGCCGTCGGTTAGCAGTGCCCTGTCAAGAGGCCCCACTTTGGGCGCCGTCAGGTGCAGGCACTCGAAGTTCCAACGCACCACGCGGTTGATGTCGCTGACCCACTCGTCCGGGATGGGATGGCCGGACCGGGTGACAAACCCGGCGGCCAGCATGGCGCATCCGCGTGTTCCGGATGCTTCGGGTCCGCGACGATCTGCAGCAGTCGCTGGTAACCGCGGGGCCCGCCGAAGGCCTCCACGGGTCCGCGGTTGGCGCCGTCGACGCACAGCAGTTCCCCGGCCGGAAGGTCCGCTGAACCAAACACCTCCACGTGATGCGTCCAGCTATCGCCAAAGTCGTACTCGTATTCCAGCGCGCTTCCCGGCTTTTGGGCATCCAGCAGTTCGGAAAGGACGACGCCGGAGCCGGCTCTGCGTCCAGATCTTCCGTGAGGTCCTGGGGACCCACAATCTCCCGCGGCTTTCCGGCGCGGTCCTTCCAGCGGATGGCGTAGAGGTGGCTGTTTTCCCAGCCGAAGGCGGGAACGGAAAGTTGCATGGAGGCAGTCCTGCAGGGTGCGGCCGGGGATCCGTCATGGTGCAGGCTCAACGGACTCAACTGACTCAACCGCATAGGGTTTGGTGGCCGACCGCCGCAGCGGATGACGCAGGCGCACCTGGTACGGACCGTTCCGGAACGTGGCGCGGGGGTCCAACTGGACAAGCACGAGTGGTTCGTCGCTGGCGGAGTCCAGCCGCACCACCATGCCGTCACGCCGCCCGTCCACCCACAGCGGGGTAGCCGGCTCCACGGCGGTTTCCTTAAAACGTTCCCGATATTCCTGCCCTGCGGCCAGGAAGAGTATCCCATGGGCCAGCCCAATGACTTTCAGCGGGACCACGGCGTCAGGCGGTGGGGGTTCGGGGGTGGGCCGGGCTTGCTGGTGGTATTCCTGCGCAGCTGACGCCCTGGCTGCCTTCGCGTGCCGGTTGCATTCCGCGCACCGGGTTCGCTCCCCCACAGCGGCCAACAGGGTCACTAGCAGTCTTCTGGGGGCGTGGTCCCAGCAGTCGGCCACCACCGGACACCACGCCGTGTGATAGACCGTCCCGTATTTCATCACATAGACCTGGTCATCGCCCAGTACGGGCAGCCCCTCCCGGCGGGCGGCGGGCTCCACCGGATTGAGCTCGCCGAGGCCTCTGGTCTCTGCCTGGGCGGGGCGGCTGCCGTTGACGAACTTGCGGATGAGCGGACTGAGTTGACGTTTTGGTATTGGCACGAAGTGCGGGCCTCTCTGTGCGGCGGGATGGACTCGATCACCCCCCTGCTTGCCCACTGACTATCTTGAAGGGGTTTCTCGGAAGTTGCCAGTCGGGCGCTTTGAAGCACATCCGGGTTAACAAAAGCAGGGCCGGTCTAATGACCGGCCCTGCTTTGAAAATGAAACCCTAAGGCCCCAGAATCTCTAAAGAATTAGAGTGCCTGGATGTTGACGGCCTGGGGACCCTTGGGGCCCTGCTCGGTTTCGAAGGAAACCTTCTGGTTCTCTTCGAGTGAGCGGAAGCCGGAAGAGGCGATCGCGGAGTAGTGAGCGAAAACGTCCTGTGAGGAGTCATCGGGGGAAATGAAGCCGAAGCCCTTTTCAGCGTTAAACCATTTGACGGTACCAGTAGCCATTATTTTTGTCCTTCGTGAAGGTGGAGGAAAAGTCCCGACTTTCGGGTCCTCCGGTGTGGGGTGTTCAAAACCGCTACTTCAGAAAGACGCGGACTTTCGACCGCGCGTACTGCCTGAACTACCAACCGCATAAACACAACAACAGGATCAACACTACAGGAGATTTTCCGAACCATTTACCACCGGCCAACGAGACGGGTGGTTGAGCCTCCAGTATCCGGTGGTTGAGCCTGTCGAAATCCAGGCGTACCGTTCTCCCATGGGACCAATTCGGGCCATCCTTCTACCGGGCGCTGTACTCCCCGCCCAGGCCGCCTTCGGCGGACTCATCGCAGCCCTCGGGCCGGATGTCCAGGCAATCGCCAAGGATCTCGCGCTCTACGCGGACGATGGGCCGCCGGCGGACTGGAGCCTGGACACAGAGATCGACGGCGTGCTGCGCGAAGCCGATACCCGGGGATGGGAGACGTTCCATCTGGCGGGCTATTCAGGTGGCGGCGCGGCGGCGCTGGCGTTCGCTGCCAAGCACCCGGGCAGGCTGCTGAGCCTGGCGCTGCTGGAACCTGCCTGGGCCGGGAACTGGGACTGGAGCCCTGCGTACACGGAGCTCCGGAAGAAGTACGAGCAGTTGGAAACCCTCCCGCCGGAGCAGTTCATGTCCGCCTTCATGAGGCTGGGAGTTAAGCCCGACGTCGTCCTTCCGCCGCCGCCGGATCCCCCGCCGCCGTGGATGGCCAACCGGCCGGCGGGTATCAGGGCGTTCCTGCGGACCTTCAAAAACTATGACCTGGAGAGGGCGCGTTTGGCTGCCTTTCGCCAGCCCGTCTACTTCGCCTTGGGCGGCCTGAGCAATCCCCATGACTACGGCGATATCGCCAGCCGGCTGTCCAGGGTCTTCTTCCCGGACTTCCACCTGGAAGTGTTCCCCAAGCGCCACCATTTCGATCCGCCACACCGGATCGAGCCCGAGCGGCTGGCTGAATTGCTCCGGCGGCACTGGGAGCGGGCGGTGGTTGAGCCTGTCGAAACCCACGGTGGTTGAGCCTTACGCTCAGACGCAGCAGTTGCTACGCTTGCTACGGAGGTAACCATGGCGACCATTCCACACCGGGAACTGCGCAACCAGAGCAGCAAAATCCTGGAGCGCGTTAAGAACGGCGAAACCATCGACGTCACAAACAACGGCGAGATAGCCGCTACATTGATTCCGCCGTCGGCGTCGCCCTTTGAGCGGTTGCTGCTGGCGGGCCAGGTCCGCCCAGCCGCCAAGGGGCCGGTCGATTTCCAGACGCTGCCGCGCGTCCCGTCAGAAGCCGGCACTGCTGAGATCCTGGCTGACCTCCGCGGGGACCGGTGATCATCTACCTGGACACGTCGGCTGTCCTCAAGCTTGTGGTCGAAGAGCCAGAATCATCCGCGGCCGCCCATTACCTCTCAACCGCGGCAGCCCAGGGCCACCAGCTGGTGGCTTCGATGCTCCTCTATACGGAACTTCATTGCGCGGCCCATCGCCGCGGATTTCCCGGCGAGCCCGTCAATACGGTCCTGGGAGCCATTAACCTGGTCGATGTTGCCCGCTCGGACCTTATGTACGCGGCGGCCCTGCCCGGCATGCTGCGAAGCGCCGACGCCATACATCTGGCCGCGGCCATCCGGCTGCAGTCCGACGTAATGGTGGCGTATGACGCCGAGCTCCGGGCTGCTGCCGTCGATGCGGGCATCAACGTCCTGTCCCCCGGTGGTTGAGTGCGCCTGGCGGTTGAGCTTGTCGAAACCCTGGATCTCGACAGGCTCGATCACCGGGCTTCCGGATCTCGACAGGCTCGATCACCGGGGACGACAAGTTCGATCACTGTCTCCGTCCCCGTGTAGCTTAGGAATAACAGCACCCTGCATGAGGACGCCATGGATTTCTACGCCATCAACGCACTGCGTGAGAACCACGCAGGGTGGTCCCTGCTCCGCGCACAGAACGCCCCGTTGGCCGTCAGCTTCTTCATCAAGGCCTTCACCGGACCCAACCAACGGGACATCGGCCGGCAGGAGCTCATTGACCACCTCGATGATGTCCTGTTCGGCCTCCGTGAAGTCTTCGGCGAGGACAAGTATCCTAGGCCGGCCGGTGAGTACCTGGATGAGTGGGCGGCCCCGGAACGTGCCTGGCTGCGGAAATACTACGTCCCCGGCCAGGACGAGCCGCGCTACGATCTCACCGCCGCCGCCGAGGACGTGGTCCGCTGGGTGGAGAGCCTGAGCGGGCGGGACTTCGTGGCCACCCAGTCCAGGCTGACCAGCATCTTCGCCGTGCTGAAGGCCCTGGTCCAGCAGTCCGAGACCGACCCGGAGGTAAGGCTCGCCGAGCTCCAGCGCCAGCGGGACGGGATCGACGCCGAGATGCAACGGATCAAGGACGGCAACATCCGCGTGATGACTGCGCCGGAAGCCCTGGACCACTTCCAGCAGCTGACCACCCTGGCCAAGGACCTGCTCTCCGATTTCCGTGAGGTGGAGCAGAATTTCCGGAAGTTGGACCGGCAGGTCCGCGAACAGATCGCCACCTGGGACGGCACCCAGGGCGAGTTGCTTGCCTCCATCTTCGCCAACCAGCAGGACATCAGCGGCTCCCTCCAGGGCCGCACATTCCAGGGCTTCTGGGACTACCTGATGTCCCCGCAGCTGCGCACCGAACTGCGGGACCTGCTGCAGCGGGCCACCCAGATCGACGCCCTCGCCAAACTCGACAACTTGCACGCCGTGACCAACCTGCACCAGGACTGGCTACCCGCCGTCGAGCAGACCCAGGCCACTGTCCGGCAGCTCTCGCAGCAGATGCGCCGGCTCCTGGACGACAAGGTGTTCCTGGAAAACAAGCGCATCATGCAGCTGGTCAGGAGCATCGAATCCGGCGCGCTGGGCACCCGGGAGGTGCCGCCGTCGGGCGTCTTTATGGAGATCGCGGCTCAGTCCGTCGAGGTCGCGCTTCCCTTCGAACGGCCGCTGTATGAGCCGAGCCGGCGGATCATGGTGGACGACGTCGTGGTGGCGGCAAATGATGCAGAAGTGGATGCCGGCGCCCTCTTCAGCCAGTTCCATGTGGACACGGAGCGGCTGAAGTCCAATATCGACGACGTCCTGGCCGGCGCCGAGCAGGCCACTCTTGGCGAAGTAGCGGCCGCGCACCCTCTGTCGCAGGGACTGGCGGAGATCGTGGCCTACTACCAGCTCGCCACCGAATCGGACTGGGCCTCCATCAACCCGGACGAGTCACAGCAATTGTCCTGGCAGCTCCCGGACGGCAGCATCCGGGAAGCCACCGTCGAACAGATCATCTTCGTGAGGCCGGCATGACCACCACAGACGCACCCGAAACACACACGCCGGAGGAACTTCCCGGGGTCGTCACCAAGCTCTTCAAAGGCGTGGTCTACGCCGAGACGGACGAGAAGATCTGGCAGTCGCTGCTGGGCCTGTCCTCCCATGTCCGCGACTACGTGGCCGTCCTGGGCCTTGACCTGATCCTGGACGAGTCCGAGGGCTACGCGTTCCTGAAATCCCGCGAGGACCCGGACGGCACGCTGCCGCGGCTGATCCCCCGCCGCCCGCTCACCTTCAACGTCAGCCTCCTCCTGGCGCTGCTCCGCGGCCGGATGCTCGAATTCGACACCAACAGCAGCGAACTGCGCCTGATCATGACCGAGCAGGACATCGCGGACATGGTGGCCGTCTTCCTGCCCGAATCCAGCAACGAGGCTCGGATCCTGGACCAGCTCGGCACGAACATCAAAAAGGTCGTGGAGCTGGGCTTCCTGCGGAAACTGCGTGGCCAGACGGGCACTTACGAGGTGGCCCGGATCCTGAAGGCCTATGTGGATGCCCAGTGGCTGGAGGAATTCGACGCGCGGCTGGCCGACTACCGCGCCTCGCTCACCGGAGCCACCGCCACCGGCCCCAAGGAAGAGGACCGCACATGACCACCGACACGGCCACTGCCATTAAGGGCGCCACTGACCAGCAGGAGATGCTGTTCAGCCTCGATGAAAAAGCGGACGACGCCGGCACTCCCCCGGGGTTCCGGCTGCACCGTCTGGAGCTGCTCAACTGGGGCACCTTCCATCAGGAGGTGCGGACGTTCCGGCTGGACGGTTCGAACAGCCTGCTGACCGGCGACATCGGCTCCGGGAAGTCGACAGTGGTGGATGCGATCACCACCCTGCTGCTGCCGGCCAACAGGATCGAGTACAACAAGGCGGCGGGTGCACAGAAGAAGGAACGCACCCTGATGTCGTACGTGAGGGGTTTCCACAAGAGCACCCGGAGCGCCGGCGGCGAATACTCCAAGCCCGTGGCGCTGCGCGGCACCGGCAAGCTCACCGTGGTTCTGGGCGTCTTCCACAACGCCGTCCTGGGCAAGTCAATCACCCTGGCCATCACCCTCTGGGCCACCCAGGAAGCCGGCCAGCCGAACCGCTTCTACTCGCTGGTGGAGGGCGAGCAGTCCATCGCCGGGGACTTCGCCAACTTCGGCCAGGACCCCGCGAAGCTGAAGAAGCAGCTCCGGGCCGCGGGGGCGTCCATCCATGAAACCTTCGAGCCCTACGCGGCGGCGTTCAAGCGGCAGTTCGGCATCAGCGGCAATCAGGCCATGGAGCTGTTCCACCGCACGGTGTCCATGAAGCAGGTGGAGAACATCACCAACTTCGTGCGCACCAACATGCTCGAGGAAGACGACGTCGAAGCCCGGATCGGCAACCTCATCCACCACTTCGACGACCTGAAAAAAGCCCACGACGCCGTCCTCCGCGCCAAGGACCAGATCGCCCTGCTCACCCCCATCACCGAGGGCGCGGCCCAGCACACCGCCCTGAGCCGGGACGATGAATTCGCCCGCCAACAGCGGGACCAGCTGCACCCGTGGTTCACGGACCGGAAGCTGCAGCTGAGCATCGAGCACCAGACGGAACTGCAGAACACCGGCCTGCGGCTGCAGGAGGACAGCGGCAAGCTGGCCACCGAAATCACCCAGCTCCGCCTCGACCTGGCCGCCGTCAAGGAAGACATCCGCAGCAACGGCGGCGGCCGGCTGGCCGCCATCGAGGCCGAGGCCGCACGGCTGGGCGAAGAGTCCCGGTCCCAGCGGGTGCGCTTCGAAAAGTACGCCGAAGCTGCCGCGGACCTCGGTCTTCAGGCCCCGGCCGACCGCGTCCAGTTCGACGCCAACCGGGCCCGGCTGGCCGACGTCGAAAAGGAACTGGCCGCCACAGCAAACGACGTGCAGGATAGCCGCACCGAACTGACCATGACGCGCACGGTGCTCACCGGCCGCGCCACCGACATCGCCGCGGAGCTGACCAGCCTGCAGGCGCGCCCCAACCTGCTGCCGCGCCCCCAGGTGGAGCTCCGCCGTCGGCTCTGCGACGGGACCGGCATCCAGGAATCTGACCTGCCGTACGCCGGCGAGCTGCTGCGCGTCCGCGACGGCGAAGCGGCCTGGGAAGGCGCCGCCGAACGCACCCTGCGCGGCTTTGCGCTGTCGCTGCTGGTGCCGTCGGAGCACTACGCGGCGGTGAGCGGCTGGGTGGATGGCAACAACCTGCGCGGCCGGCTGGTGTACCTGAAGATCGGCGAATCGTACGCTCCGAAGCCGGCCGAGGCGGGCACGCTGGGGGCGAAGATCGCCATCAAGCAGGGGACGCCGTTCCGCAATTTCCTGCTGGATGAGCTCAGCAGCCGCTTCGACTATTTCTGCTGCGACACCCTGGAGGACTTCCGCCGCCGCTCCAAGGCCCTCACCGCCAACGGCCAGCTCAAGGGCGGCCGCGGCCGGCACGAGAAGGACGACCGGCAGGATCTGTCCGACCGCCGGAACTACGTCCTGGGCTGGGACAACCTGGACAAGATCAGCCGTTTCCGGGCCGAGCAGGACGACGTCCAGGGCCAGCTCAGCGTGGTGGCCGGCCAGCTGTCCCGGGTCAACGATTCCCTGGGCGCCATCGGCCGGCAGAACCAGCAGCTGGGCATCATCGGGGCGGTGTCGGACTTCGCCGAGCTCAGCTGGCAGCTCACCGCACGCCGCATCGAGGAGCTCAAGGCGGAGAAGGCCCAGCTGGAGTCCACCAGCGATGTGCTGCGGCAGCTGACGGCGAAGGAAGCCGAGCTCACCGGAAAGCTGGATCGCCTGCAGGTGCGGGCCGATGATGTCCAGCGCCGGATCGGCTCCAACGAGGGCGCGGCCAAGGACATCGTCGAGGCGATCGAGGACTGCCGCAGCGTCCTGCAGGAGACCCCGTTGACGGACGACGGCGGCGTGCTGTCCGCCGTCGCCCGGCTCGCCGCCGCGGAACTCGCCGGCAAACCGCTCACCTACAAAAACACCGGCACCATCGAAAGCTCCGTCCGTTCCGGGCTGACCGACACCATCGACGCACTCTCCAAACAGATCGCCCGGGCCGCCGAGAAGACCGTCCGGCTCATGGCCGAGTTCCGGAACAAGTACCCGAACGAGACCACGGAGATTGACGCCGCCCTGGAGTCCGCCAGCGAGTTCGGCAAGCTGCTGGAGCAGCTGGTCAGCAACGATCTCCCGCGCTTCGAGGCCCACTTCAAGGAGTCCCTGAACCAGAACACCATCCACGAGGTGGTGGCGTTCAACGCGTTCCTGGACAGCCGCCGGCAGGACATCGTGAACCGCATCGGCGAAATCAACCTGTCCCTGGCCGGGATTGAGTACAACACCGGCCGGCACATCCAGCTGGAGCACCAGAACAGCACCGACCTCGACGTGCGGCAGTTCGGCCTGGACCTGCGGGCCTGTTCGGAAGGCACCATCGGCGACGATGACCAGTACTCCGAGCAGAAGTACCTGCAGGTGGCGCGCCTGATCGAGCGGTTCCGGGGCCGGGACGGCTACACCACCCTCGACGAGCGCTGGACCGCCAAGGTCACGGACGTCCGGAACTGGTTCACGTTCTCCGCCTCGGAAAAATGGACCGAAACCGGCGAGGAGTTTGAACACTTCACGGATTCGGGCGGCAAGTCCGGCGGCCAGAAGGAGAAGCTCGCCTACACCATCCTCGCGGCCGCCCTGGCCTTTCAGTTCGGGCTGGCGTCCGGCAAGAGTGCGGGCAAGAACGCGGGGAGCGGGCGGAGCTTCCGGTTTGTCGTCATCGATGAGGCGTTCGGCCGCGGCTCAGACGAGTCCGCCCGGTACGGGCTGGAGCTGTTCCAGCGGATGAAGCTGCAGCTGCTGATCGTCACGCCCCTGCAGAAGATCCACGTCATCGAGCCTTTTGTGTCCCATGTGGGTTTCGTGGCCAACACCAACGGCGACGATTCGCAGCTGCGGAACATGACCATCCAGGAGTACCGGGACGAGCGGGACCGGCGTGCCGGCTGACGCACGCGGTCTCGGCTGGACCACGCTGGCAGACCTGCGGGCGCAGTCGAGGAAGGCCTGGGGCAGCGGGGCGCTGCTGCGAGAGGTGCTGGAACCCGGCGGACTGTACCCCCGCCGTCGTCCGTTGAAGCGTCCGACGGCGGTGGCTCTCTTACGCGATTATGCGGCGGCCCGCGCGTGGGCGGCTGAGCTGGCTGCCGCCGTCGGGCATTTCAGCCTGGAAACCGCGGAGGTGGGCCGCACCACGGTGGGGGCCAACCAGCTGCCCGCCGCGGCGGTGTTCGCGTCCGTGGAGGACGAGATCGCTTTTACAGGCAGGATGAAGGACGCCGCCCGGTTTGTGGAGCTTGCCGGCGGGTTGTCAGCACTGGATCCTGCGTTCCGCGGGTGGGCGCTGAAGCGGCCGTTGAAGCTTTTGGAGCTCGGGGCTGATGTGCTGACGGCTGCCCGGGTGGCGCTCTGGCTGCGGGACCACCCCGAGCCGGGGTTCTACGTCCGGCAGCTGAGCCTGCCCGGCGTGCACACCAAGTTCATCGAGAACCACCGGGCTGTTGTTGGCGAGCTGGCATCGGAGCTGCGGGCGGACGTTGTTGATGTTTCAGATGCCAAGGAGGACGGGGGCCTGGCTGAGACCCCGGCCGCGCCCGGTTCGTTGCTCGGCTTGACCCCGGCCCGGACGCCGGCGGCGCGCTTTGCTGCGGCGCACGGCTTCCTGCATCCGCCCGAGCTGGTCCGGTTCCGCCTTCTGGATCCCGGCATGCAGCTGCTTGGCCAGGCGCGGGACCTGACCGTCACCGCGGAGGCGTTCAGCACCCTGCAGCTGCCCACCAGCACAGTGATGATCACCGAGAACCTGGTCAACTTCCTGGCCGTCCCGGAGCGCCCGGACGCGCTGGCCGTCTATGGGGGCGGTTATGGGTTCTCATCGCTGCGGGATGCCGGGTGGCTGCGGAACTGCGAGGTCCTCTACTGGGGCGACCTGGACACCCATGGGTTCCGGATCCTCGACCAGCTCCGCGCGGTCCACCCGCACGTGGTGAGCCTGCTGATGGACGAAGCCACGCTGCTGGCCCACCGCGATGCCTGGGGCAGTGAGCCGTCGCCGTCGAAAGCTGTGTTGACCCGGTTGACCGCCGAGGAGTCGGCGCTCTACGACGGGCTCCGCAGCGACGCCTACGGTATTGCGGTCAGGCTGGAGCAGGAGCTGATCCGCTGGAACTGGGCGCTGGAGCGGCTCGATATCAGTCGCTGAGACTGCTCACGGTGACTTCGAATTCTTCCACCGCAACGATCTGCGTTTTTTCCGCCTCGCTGTTCTCCTTGCGGATCTTGTTTGCTTCCTGCCGGCTGGCAGTCATCGCTTCCTCGGTATCCCAAAGCGTGATGGAGATGGCCTTGTCTATTTCTTTCCCGCTCAGGTAGTAGATTCCCTTGCAGCCGGGGATCTGACGCACCCTGCTGACGATGTCTTCCGTAGGGGTGTCTGAGACCGTCTCGGGGCCGGTCTTGTACGTGCTGACTCTAGCGAACATCGGTTTTTCCTCCCGTAGTCACTGCGCGGAACCGCTGGCCGGCTCCCCGTTGCGACACAGGGAACCAGTCCGTGCGGCAGGAACCTGGTGTTGCCATCCGTAGCAGATGTCCTCCGGATGGCGGTTCCTTCCATTAGTAAGGACCGGCCAAGGTCCAAAAGCAAGGCCCTGAAACTGGCCAGCTATGACTGCTGGCAGTGCGGCGGGTGACAGGAGTAATCTCTCTTGCTTAGGGACGGGGGTTTAACCCGTTCCCGACCAAGGGGACCGGCCCTCACCCCGGAAGGGTGGAAGCTCAAATGAGAACCAAAGCGCTCGCCGTCGGCGTCATCGTAGCCGCCTTATCAGTCATGTTTGCCCCGAGCGCGCTGGCGTTCGAGCCTTCAGCGGACCCCCAGGATAAATTCAGCTGTCCCGGAGGCAATCCCGTCGCCGGACACCCGGGATTCCCCGGAATCGTGACGGGCGTTGAGAAGTCGTTTGTAAATACCGAGGCCACTGCCGCGGCCGCGTGGTCAGCAACGGTCCTGTTCGATGGCCCGCTGGCCGTCTGCTGAGCGGCCCAAGTCCATCCCGGCGACAAAGACCCCCGTCCGGAACTTTCCGGACGTGGGTCCTTTACTGGAGTCCACCGGGTTGAGCATCGCGAGAGACCTCACATCAAATAGTTTTCCCAACAAGCCATCCACACTGCGATGCGGCCCCGAACAGCAGGTATAACCCGTTGGTTCAGCAGGTCAGCACTACCCGCTGATTCAAAAAATGCACTCAGGAGAACATCATGGCTACACACACCCACACCGGCACAACAGCCCGCACCAACGTCCAGAAGGCATCGATGCTTGTCGGCGCCGTGTTCCTGCTGGTCGGCATCCTAGGCTTCGTCCCGGGCATCACCGGCAACTTCGACCAGCTGCACTTCGCCGGCCACGAATCCGAAGCCATGCTGCTGGGCCTCTTCCAGGTCTCGGTACTCCACAACATCGTCCACCTGCTCTTCGGCGCAGCAGGAATCGCCCTGGCCAAAACCGCCACCGGCGCCAAATCCTTCCTCCTCTACGGCGGCATCATCTACCTGGTCCTGTTCGTCTACGGACTGATCGTCCCCCAGGAATCAGCCGGCAACTTCGTACCCCTGAACGGCTTCGACAACGGCCTGCACCTCCTCCTCGGCGTCGGCATGATCGCACTGGCCCTCATCCTCACCAAGGGCCATACCAAGGCACACGCCTAACCCAAACCCACACGCATGACAATGGCCCCGGCCGCAGCTTCCCGCTGCTGCCGGGGCCCTTGGCGTTTCCGGCATCATGACCTCGAACCCCCACGGTTGAGCCTGCCGAACGGCTGCGGCGGCTGCCGGTCCGCACACACCCTTTCGGGGGTAAGGCGGGCCTGTCTGAGCAATAAATCCCCGCTCAGGCTCCGGATGCGCTCAGTTCTCCGGGGAGTTCTTCCAGGGAAGCGACGGTGTAATCGGGTGCGGTGAAATAGCCAGGGTAGCTTCCGCCGGTCCGGTTGATCCATGCAGTGCCGAGACCGGCCTGGGCTGCGCCGTGGATGTCCCAGGGGTGCACGGCCACGAGCAGCATCTGCTCGGGAGCCACCGCGCAGACCCCGGCGGCGTAGTCGTAAGCGGCCCGGGCAGGCTTCCATCCCCGGGCATCCTCCACGGAAAGCAGCCGTTCAAACTGGTCCCGTATCCCTGCCGGGCCGAAGAGTTTTTCCGCGACCTGGGTGGAGCCGTTGGTCAGGGTCACCAGCCGGTATCCCGCTGTCCGCAGTGCCCGGACGCCTTCCGGAACGTCGGGGTGCAGGCCGAGCCCGGCCATTCCTGCCCTGACATGTTCCACCGCCCGGTCCAGGTCCGTGCCGATGCCCGCATTGGCGAGCAGCCCGCGCAGAGCCTCTGCACCGATCTCGGCGAAGGCGCCGTTGCCGCCGGCGGCAGTGAGGGCGAAACCGTCGCGAAGCAGCGTAGCGAACCAGAGTTTCGCCAACTGGGCAGGGGCGCCGACTTCGGCAAAGCGGTCCCCCATCGGTGACATGTCCGAAAGCGTTTCGTTAACGTCAAAAACAATGACTGACGGGGCGCTGTTCATGAGTTCTCCTTCATCTTCACGGTCTTGTGGTTTACGAGGCGCAGCAGGAGAGCCGCGAGACGTCCGTAGTGTAGGTCTGCGCGGCAATTTTCAGGCCTTCTGCCATGGTCAGGTACGGCGCCCACAGGTGGGCGACGTGGTCCACGCTCAGGCCGCCTTCCAGGATATAGACGCCCGCAGCGGCCAGGTCTCCTGCTTCCTTGGCCACCGCCGTGATTCCCACGATCCTGCCGGTCGCTTTCTCGGCGACAATCTTGATGAAGCCGCGGGTGTCTCGGTTGACCAGGGCGCGCGGGACGTATTCCAGCGGCAGCACCCTGCACTCGCACGCGATCCCGGCCTGGTTGGCCTGCCGGTCGGTCATGCCCACCGCGGCGAGCGCGGGGCTGGTGAAGGCGACCCGCGGAAGATGCCGGTAATCGATTTTCCGTGACCCGGCGGTGAAGGCGTTCTCGACGGCAAGGGCCCCGTGCGCCGCGGCGACGTAGACGAACTCCCGGTGGCCTGTGACGTCCCCGGCAGCCCAGATGCGGGGATGGTTGGTTGCCAGTGTGTCATCAACCAGGATCTCGCCGTTCGCCCCGAGAACGACGCCGACTCCCGGCAGGTTCAGCCCGGCCGTGACAGGGCGCCGGCCGGTGGCCACGAGCAGATGCGTGCCTTTGAACTCCCTGGTGCCCCCCGCAACGGTGGCCGTGACGCTCACCGTACCTCCGGCGTCGCGCGCTACCTTTTCCGGTACGGCACGCCGGACCACCCGGATGCCTTCATCCGCGAAAACCTCCGCCAGGGCCTGTCCGGCTTCGGGTTCCTCAGTGGAGGCCAGCCGGGAGCGGACCAGCATGGTCACCTTCGAGCCGAGCCGGGCGAACAGCTGCGCCTGTTCCAGCGCCACGAAGCCTCCACCAATCACCAGCAGGGACTCGGGGACCTCGGTGAGATCCATCGCCGTGGTTGAGGTCAGGTATCCCGTTTCTTCGAGGCCGTCCACCGCCGGTGCCCACGGCGAGGATCCGGTGGCCACCACGTAGTGGGCGGCGCGGATCCGTTTCGGCTGCCCGTCGGGAAGGGCGATGTCCAGCAGCGGATCGTCCGCGCTGCCGGTAAACGAGGCATGGCCCTGGTGCAGATCCCAGCCGTAGTCCGCGATCAGGTCCAGATACTTCTCTGCGCGCATCCCCTCCACCAAATCCTGTTTTCCGGCCGCCAGTGCTGGCATGTCCACCGGCATGTCCACGGCGGGCAGGCCCGGGAACCGTCCCGCGTCCAGGGCCGTGTGGCGGGCCTCTGCCGCGGCAAGCAGGGCCTTGGAGGGAACGCAGCCGGTGTTCACGCACGTCCCGCCGACCGTGCCGCGTTCCACCATGGCCACGCGCTTGCCCAGCCCGCTGGCCCGTATCGCGGCAGCAAATGCCGCGCCGCCTGACCCGATCACAGCCAGGTCATACTCTTCTTCGGCAGTTTCAGTCATGGTGGCCTCCAAGGGGCGGGATGAAGCGGGACGCTTCCGCGTCGGTCCTGTCCTGACCCATTCTTGCCCCTTTTCCGATAGGGGAAGGTCAAGCTCCGCTCCCACGGCGAGGTCCGCAGTAAAGACTCGGGGCTCAGCCTTGCCCCGATCAACGAAATCCTGCGGATCCACGACGCCGATGGCGGCCTAGCGCAGCGGATCCGCAGCCTCCAGGTCCGTGAGCCGGGCAGCGAGTTCGGTGAGGTCGGGGATGGTTGGGCAGGCCTGCCAGGCCATCATGCATCGCCTGGCGGGTCGGGACCTCTTCGGCTTCACGGCGGCCCGTGATGTCCTCGAGTTGGGCGACCAGGTACAGGGGCGCCCCATGGCCATCGGCGACCACCGCGCTTGTCATCGATGTCCACACAATGTGTCCGTCGGAGTGGAGAACCGCCGGGAATCTGCGTACGAGGTGACTTCGCCGGCCAACATCTGCGCCAACCGGTGCTGCGCCGCGGGCCGGTCTTCGGGCACCGTCAAATCCAGAACGTTACCCGACGCCAGCTCGGAGGGCGCCCGTCCCAGCAGGGTGCAGAACGCGGAATTGGCCCGCAGCACCTTTCCGGGAGCCTCCGGGTCCAGGCCGATCAGCGCGATCCCGATAGGGGCGTGTTCGAAGGCCAGCCGGAAGCGTTTCTCGCTCCGCTCAAGCTCCGCTGCCCCCTGCTGGCGTACAGCATTCAGCGCGGCTGCGGCCTCACGCTCCGTCAGGCGCTGCCGCTCGATCAGATCTTCGAAAATCACCGGCCCGGCCAACATTGACGCGTATGCCCGGCGCAGCGTCCAGTAGTAGAGACCGATTCCTGCCGTCAACACATCCCATAACGCGTCATGCCAGGAGATCTCTTCCCTGGCAGCTATGCCCTCGGCGGCATCCACCCCATCAGAGGCAGCAGCGGATGTACGGCGTGCAGGCCGTGCCCGATCGCGCAAGTAAAGAAAATCGCCGCAGTAGCGGCCCCAACCGGTTCCGGCGCACCTGCCCGGCCCGGGCCAATGGCACAATGATCGCCCCCGAGATTGCCAGATAAGACATAGCAACCATCGCGTTGGCCGCCAATGAAAGCCACCACCAGTCCATCAAAGATCCCCCTGCACCCTCGACGGAAGCACGTGCTTTCAGGTTCCGCAGTTCTCCTGATACTGGCTGCCGGGCGCTTTCCCGCCAACCCCCGCCCGGACCCGGCCCCTCGTGAGGTGCCTGTCCTGGGGCGGGGATCGATCGCCGCCGAGTGCAGGAGCGTCAGGCGCGCGCCTGGCCCTCCCGCTAAATGCAGCTGGGCTGGTAGGCAGGGTCTGCCGGGCCGGACGCCTGGCCCAGTGCGTGCGCCACGATCTGGTGCACCACGGGGTCGTTGGGCGTCTGGTCATGTTCGAAGAGATCGGTCGGGCACTTGTCCTGGATGGTGATGTTGGTGACCTGCCGTGCCGGCCCGTCAAGGAACTGGCTGTTGTAGGGAATAACCACTTCGTCATAGACCGTGGAGATGACCGTGTAGGAAGGACCGGCAACGGTGTCGCCGATGGAGTTCAGCTTCTGGATGAAGGCCGATCCCGCCTGCTGGTCGGCGCAGGCGGCACAACCCAGGGCGGTGTAGTCCGGGTCCTCGATGAAGCCCGGCGGCGGGACGATCACGCCTTCCGTTCCGTGGTTGGAGGGGGCGATGCCGATGAGCTGGTGGACGTACTTGGCCCCGCCGAGGAAGCCCATGTAGTAGCGGGGCATCATGCCGCCCTGGCTGTGGCCCACCAGGTCCACCTTCTTGGCGCCGGTGGCGGCACGGACCGCGTCCACGAACGGGGAGAGTTCCTGCGCGGACTCGGCCACCGGCGCGGTGGCATACACGCCGTTCGTCTCACCATAGTTGAGGGCAAAAACGCAGAACCCGGCGCTCTTGAGGTACGGCGAGAGGGTGGACCAGTTCTTCTCCATGCTCTCGAACGTTCCCGGTACCAGGATGACCGGATACGGATGCTCGGCGGTTGGCTTGCAGGACCAGTCGTTGGCCCCCGGCGGGGAAATCTCGATCGCCTGGGCGGGAGCCGCAGCCAAGGAAGTGACGAGGACGGCGGCAGCGGCAACGGACAGGGCCCGGGTAACGAATGACATGGAAACCTCTTTGTTCATGTGCCAACAGGGGCGGCCGGTAGCGATGGTTCTGAGTGTTGATCAGGTACCGGCCGAGTTTTTCCATGCTACGCAGCACACCCGTCGTTGCGGAGCCGGGTTGCACAGACGTGCGCCAAAAAAGCCTTACGAAGCGGTGCGCTCTCCGCCGAGGCCAAAACCCTCAAACCCAGCGTTGTTACTGGTGGGTAGCGCATGCGTCGGCGCCGGGACTGAGAAAACCCGTCAGAGCTGCTGCACAAATGTGCACTGCGTGCGGAAAATAGCGCCAGCCGGGGGCTATGACCGGTGAACCCATAAGGGTTATAAATGTGATCCGTAGGGAACTTTGTGGTCACTATTATGATCATTAATCGTCTCAAAGAATTCGCTCCCGGAGGGTTTCTAAAACCCCACCCAGCGCTGGGACATCCTGGGCAAGCAGGTTCAAAGCCACCCGCGCCTTGTCCAACAAGCGCGTCACACCGGTAGGCTGGGAATTCCCAGACCACGAAGCGAGGCATAACGTGCACGAGGACGCCGTCCGGTTCCTATCCCAGCCGGTGCAGGCCCAGCCCGGCTCACCCCTCCGCGTGGCGGTGTACTCCCGGATCGCCGAAGCCATCCGCAACGACCTCCTCAAGCCCGGCTCCATGATCCCCACGGAAACCGAGCTCGGCGCCGACATGAAAGTCAGCCGCACCGTGGTCCGCGAAGCCCTCATGCTGCTCGAGGAAGACGGGCTCATCCGGGCGAGGCGCGGCGTCGGACGCTTCGTCTCGGACACCCTCCCCCGCATCGGCATCGAACGGATCCGCCCGTTCGAGGAAGTCCTCGGCGGCCCCGGCCAGCACCTCGAAATCAAACGCGTCCTCCGGGAGCGGCAGCCCGCCTCGGAATTCGTCGCCCCCGGCGTCGGCGTCGAGCCCGGCGACGACTGCTGGCTCTGGGAATCCGTCCTGATCCGCGACGGCGAGGCCATCGCCCACCTGCAGGAAAACATCTCCGCCCTGCCCATGAGCCTGGGCAGCAGTTCCGCCGCCGCCGCGCCGCTGGAAATAGAGGACGACGGCGGCAACACCCTGCTTGCCAGCCTCAACAACCGCTTCGGCCGGATCCTCGGGCCTGGCGAGTGCCAGATCAGCCTCAGCCAGGTGGGACCCAGCCGCGCCAAGCTGCTGGACCTCCGGCCGTCGGACCCTGTGCTGGTCCTCACCCAGTACGTCAGATACGGCAACCGGCCCTTTTACCTGGCCAAATGCCTTATCGCCGCCCGCGCCGGGCACCTGTCCGTGATGCAATCCCTCCAGTCCTGACGGCAACCGCGTTCAGGGCTATGGGCAACCGCCGACTGCTTTGCAGGCGTTCACGCGGCCGTGTGCCCAGAGGGTGCCGGTGCCGGTAATCCGCTCCGCAGTGGATTCGATTTTCTTGCGGACTGCGGCATTTTCGGTCCCGGCGGGCGTGCTCCAGACAAGGGCGGCAACACCGGCGACGATGGGTGAGGCCATCGAGGTGCCGCTGGCGATGTCATAACCATGGGAGCGGCCGTTCTGGGTACCGAGGTAGAAATCGTGGTTCGGGAAGGTGGAGTACACGCTGACCCCGGGCGCTGCCACATCCACCCACTTGCCGTAGGTGGAGAAGGAGGCCTTGGCGTCATCGTTGTCCGTTGCCGCGACGGCTATGACGTTGGGGTAGGCGCCAGGATAGATCTTGGCCTGGGTACCGCCATTGCCTGCTGCGGCGACGATCACCGCGCCCCTGATCCAGGCGTCGTTGACGGCAGCTTCCAGGGCCCGGGAGGAAACGCGCTGTCCCAGGCTCATGTTGATGACCTGGGCACCGTTGTCGAGGGCCCAATCGATGCCATTGACAATGCTGGAGGTGGAACCGGACCCGCTGTCGTTGAGGACCTTGCCGTCCAGGATCCGGCAGCCCGGACACACACCCGTGACGCCCACCGCGTCTTTGGTGGCGGCAATAATACCCGCCACATGGGTACCATGGCCGTAATTGTCTTCACCGGTCGCCGCAGTACTGAAGTTGGCGCGTGCATCAACACCAACCTTTGGTGAAATGTCGGGATTGTCGGTGGTGACGCCGGTATCGAGCACGGCGACCTTGATGCTTTTGGTCCGGTCTTCGGTGGCAATCTCCCACGCGTCGACGGCGTCCACGTCGGCGTCGAGCGTACCGCCGGCCACAGTTGCTCCCAACGTGCTGGTAAATTCCTGGCCAGTGTTGTGCAAAGCGTACTGGCGGGGGAAATAGTCGACGTTGGGCTGATCGGTAGCTACCGTTACCACCTCGTCCGGCTCGGCATACTCAACGTTCGGGTTCCGGCTGAGGGCGTCGATGAGTTGCAGTTCCTTACCGGCCGGAACCTTGATGAGGTGGGCCCCGGTGCTGCCAATCCCCGGGCCGTCGCTGAGCCCATGGCGGCGCAGCACGCCGGCGGCCGCGCCATCGTCGCGGAACTTGACCATGATTTGCCCCGCGACGTGCGACGGCTCGGGCGCTGCGTTGCCTGGGCCTGCGAAGGTGATGGCGCCGAGCCCCATCATGAGCGCTGCGAAACCGGCGATAACTGTTTTTTTCATGGGGTTATCTTGCACCAACCCGGACCGGCTGGATAGTTCGGCGCGGCAAATCGCCCTACCTAATCACGCAGGTGACGGAACCGCGGAGGCGAGTGCCGCCGTCGTACTATCAGTGAACCGCAGCAGCGTTTCCACCAGGTGCGGCGCGAAATCCCCTTCAAGGGAGAGGACCACGCGGCACCGGGCGCCCGGCTGCTCGGGGTAGCCGAGGTAGGAGCCGCGCAGGTCGCAGACGGTCTGCCCGCGGCCCGGCCCGGCAGAGGTGTCGACGGCGGCATGCACCACCGGGGCCACCGTCGCCTTAATGCCGCCCACCGCGAGCGCCGCCGCCAGCGGATCATGCATGGCGGAGCAGGGCCGGCCGAAGATGCCCTCATAGAACCGGAAGTAGTAGCCCAGCATGTCGCCGAGGGCCTGCGGGACCGGGTGGTCCGCGGCGAGCAGTTCCTGCCGGTGGCTTTCCTCCAGGACGTTGGCCATTGTGACGTCCAGCGGCACCAGGGTCACGTCCCAGTCGGCGGCCAGCACCAGGGCGGCGGCCTCGGGGTCGTTGAAGATGTTGGCTTCCGCCACCGGGCTAATGTTCCCGGGGGCCAGGGCCGCCCCGCCCATGATGGTGATTTCGTCCACGAGCGAGGGCAGCGCGGGGTCCAGGCGCAGCGCCTCGGCGATGTTGGTCAGCGGGCCGATGGCGAGCACCCGCAGCGTTCCCGGATACTCATGGGCGAGGCGGACCAGCATCTCGGCCGCACTCTGGGACTCCAACGTGGCGGACGCCGTCGTAAGGGAAACCCCGCCGATCCCGTTCTCTCCGTGCACCCACGGCGCCCCGCCGCCAAACTGCCCGGCCAGCGGATCGTGGGCGCCGAGCGCCACGGGAATGTGCGCGTGGCCGGCGAGCTGGAGCAGGTCCAGGGTGTTGCGGGCGCCGACGGCGGCACTGACGTTGCCGCTGACGGTCCCGATGCCAACCACGTCGGCGGTGGGGGCGGCCAGCAGGTAGGCCAGGGCGAGGGCGTCGTCGATTCCGGTGTCGCAGTCCAGGTAGAACGGAAAGGTGTCGGTCATGGCGGTGGTTCTCTTTCGGTAGAGGGGAGTTAGACCGTCTCGCCCTTGGGGGCGGCGACGAAGAGGCTGACGATGAACGCTGCGGCCGTAATGGCCACCGAGATCCAGAGGGCGGTGGTGTACCCGGCGGCGGTGGCCTGGGCGGCGAAGGGTGCCACGAGAACGACGCCGAGGCTCGCCCCGATGCCGAAGGAGGCACCGTTGATGCCGGGCAGGGCAGCCGGGGCTTCCTTGGGTGAGAGCAGCACCGAGAGCCCGTTGATGGCGGTGAGGAAGAAGCCGTTGTAGAAGATGCCCAGGGCCGCAACGGCGATCAGCACCGCGATCTGGTTGTCCGAGAACATGGCGGCTGCGATAGCGCACGCCAGGCTCAGTCCGGTGCCGGCGCGGAGGGTTTTGATCCAGCCGCGCCGGTCGGCGAGCCAGCCGGCGAGGGGTGCGGCGAAGACGCCGATCAGGGCGGCCGGGGTGAGGAACAGCAGCGCGGAAACTGATGCGGTCAGCCCGAAGCCGGCACCGGCGTCCTGGCTGAGGAGCACCACGGTGAAGTTGATGATGGCGAAGATGCCGGCGAGGGTCAGGACGGTTGTGGCGATGACCGGCCAGACTTGGCGGGAGCGCAGGTGGTGGACTGCGATGAGAGGGTTGGTGCGCCGTTTCTCGATGCTCCAGAAGGCGGCGAAGGACGCGATGGTGGCGGCGAGCAGTGCCAGGGTGCTGGGCGCTGTCCAGCCGGCGGCGGATCCGCCGGAGACGAAGTAGGTGATGAACACAAGGAACACGGAGAGGGATCCGGCGCCCCACCAGTCCATGGCGCCGCGCACGCCCCGCGGCCGTCCGGCTGGGACGATCTTGATGATGCAGGCGGCGGCGATGGCGGTGAGGACCAGCACGACCACGAAGATGGAGCGGAAGCCGAGGGTCTCGGCCATGAGCCCGCCCACGTAGCCGTCCACGCCCCCCACTCCGCCGTTGATGGCGGCGATGATGCCCACGGAGGTGCCGAAGACCTTCGCCTGTAGATTCTCGCTGAGCACAATGTAGGCGAGCGCGAACACGGCGCTGGAGACGCCCTGCAGGAACCGGCCGGTGACGAGCAGGGGCAGCGTGGGGGCGGCGATGCAGAGGATGGTGCCGGCGCCCATGATGCCGAGGACCAGGAGCAGGGCGGCGCGGCGGCCGATGAAGTCGCTCCAGCGGCCGATCACGGGCCCGGCGATGGCGCCGGCCAGGAAGAACATGGACTGGACGGGCGCGGCACTGTCGGCGCCCTGGCCGAAGCTCGCGGCGATCTGCGGCAGCGCGGGGGTGACCATGCTGGCGTTGAGCTGGAAGGACAGCACGCCCAGCAGCAGGGTGGAGATCAGCAGGGCGGCGCGGCGGCCGGCGAAGGCGGGCTGTTCCGCGCTGACCGGCGGGGAGGCGGTGACCGGGGTTGGGGTGTTCACATCAAACTCCTTTGTTCGAGCTGGATCGTCCGGAATGGCGATTCGAGTTGTTATACAACCATGTATGACGCACAAGTACAACCATGCCGTAGACTATTTCCTAATCCGGCCGCTTCCGGCTTCCCCTCGAGAGAGACTTCCCATGAGCAATCGACTTCCTGCCGTCACCGTCGTCGGCAGCATCAACCTGGACCTGATCGCCACCGCCGAGAGGCTTCCCACCGCCGGCGAAACCATCGGCGGCGCGGTGCTCTCCGAACAGCCCGGCGGCAAGGGCGCCAACCAGGCCGCAGCAGCAGCCCGCTTGGGCGGGAGCGCCCGCATGGTCGGCGCCGTGGGCAGCGACGCCCAGGGGCAGCGGATGCTGGCCGCGCTGGCGAGCGCCGGCGTCGACACCGCTGACGTCGCGGTCCATCCGGAGGCGACCGGGACGGCACTGATTGTGGTGGACCGCGACGGCGAGAACCAGATTGTCGTCTGCCCGGGCGCCAACTCCAGCCTCTCCCTGGAGGGTGTGGAGTTCGGCCCCGATGAGACGGTGTTGTGCCAGCTGGAGGTGGGCCTGCCCGTGGTACTGGAGGCCGCCAGGCGGTCCGCCGGGTACTTTGTGCTGAACGCCGCACCAGCGATGGACTTGCCGGCCGAGCTGCTGGAACGCTGCGACCTGGTGATCGTCAACGAGAGCGAGTACGCCCTAATCCCCGCCCTCGCCGCGGCCAAGCTGGTGGCCGTGACGTACGGCAAGGACGGCTCCGCGATGTTCGAACACGGGCGGAAGGTGGCCGAAGCCCCGGCCTCTGCCGTGAGCGTGGCGAACACGGTGGGCGCCGGCGACGCGTTCTGCGCCGCCCTGGTCCTGGCCCTGCGGCAGGGGTTGGATTACACCCATGCCTTGGCCGTGGCCAACGCTGTGGGTGGGGACGCCGTGGGCCATCCCTCCTCCCAGCCTGATTTGGCACAGCTGGGCCACTATGTTGAGCGGACCGCCGCAACCGACGGTGCGCGGTGAGCGTCGCTTTCAGGCGGGCGGCGCCGTCGGACTTTCCGCAGGTAGGCATCACGCGCGATGCCTACCTGCGGGCAGGGCACTTCTCCGCGGACCATCCGTACATGAGCGTGCTGGAGGATGTGGAGCACCGCGCCGAGCATGCGCAGGTGTGGGTGGCGGAGGCGGCCGGTCGGGTGGTGGCGGCGGTGACGCTGACGTTTGCCGGCCAGCCGTACAGCGAGATCGCCGCCGACGGGGAGCTGGAGTTCCGGATGCTGGCCGTTGATCCTGCGGTTCAGGGCGGCGGGATTGGTCGCGTTGTAGTCCGAAGGGTCATTGAACACGCGCAGTCGCTGCCCGCAATCAGGGCGATCAGCATTACGAGCGCGACGTTTATGGGACGGGCTCACGCTCTTTACGAATCCCTGGGTTTCCAGAGGGTTCCGAAGCGCGACTGGTACGTGCCCGGCGAGGACGTCCTTCTCTGGGTATTCCGCCTGGAGCTGCAACGATAGTTGCCCGCCGCTTGAGCCTGCCGATCAGGGCAATTCCCCCCGGCCCCGCCGTCCGACCGGTCAGGAACCCCAGGACCCTCTCTCACTTCCCGCACGTTTTTGGGCAACCCTCTCTCACGTTCTGGGAGGAGCTGCGGCCGTATGCCAGGGGTGGACAAGGTGATGTCCGCAAAGGAACTGTTTATGGCTGCAGAACACGGGTCCAGCCAGTTCGACAAGAAGTTCCGGGTCGGCGACCTCGCCGGCGACCCGCCTCAAGGAATTCATGCGGATCCTCCTGTGCCTGGCAACCGGCTCTTGACCGCCACGCCGGCCCGGTCCAGCATGGGAGGACACACTGGCGGTCTCCAGAGAGATGGCGGTTGACGATGGCCCGGGGAAATTTCGACGACCGATTCTGGGCAGGGCAATTCCCGAGGGGCTGGCGCCGCAGCGATGCTCGGCGGCGTGCTGTGCGTCTTGGCCGCATTCCTAACAATCTGGAACCGATCGGCTGCATCGGCTTGGAATGCGAGACAAGAGCCATGCGTACATCAACCGGGTTTGCCCCTTTGGCAGCCTCTGCCGCGTCCCTTCTCATACTGGTTGGCGTTGCCGGTATGACACTCCTTGCACGGCGATCCGGCCAGTACCTCAAGCTTGCGAACGCTGGCCTGATTACGGCCGCAGTTGGGTTCATCCTGCTGTTTACGGGCGCGCTGATCCAGACGGCATTCTTCGCCGGCGACTTCCCAGGGATGCCCTATTTTGTCATCCCCGGGCTGCTGGCTATCATCGCAGGCCTCCTGATGATCGGGGTCTTCATTCTCCGTTCAGGTGTTCTTCCACGATGGCTCGGGATCTTCTTCGTGGTCAGCACTGTCGCTCTGCTGGCAGCCAACGAACAAACACCTGCTGTCCTGCTCGCCATACCTTTTGGGCTCGCCATGGTGGCGGCCGGCTACTACATGTGGGCAGGGGCGGCAGCTGTGCAGCCGCCCCTGCCAGAAGCTGCTGGATAGCCGAACAAACTTCATCCAAACGAGTCCCCGATCGGTAGGCGACGACGAAATTCGATGCGCGCTGAGGGATCCCCGGTTCAGCCCCGCGTCGTCGCCCCGCCACAGGAGGGCCACGAGCACGTCAGAGATGGTCACGGACGATGTAGCTGGACGATGTCCGCAACGAGGGTTCGGGGGGCCGTAGCCTCAAAATACTCCTGATCCAATCGAGGGTCCGGACGCTAAAATAGACCATGTTGGTCTTCCCAGCCATCGGACTACTGCTCTGGATTGCCTTCCTTCTTGTCGTGCTGGTCCTGGCCAGCATTCTCTGGGTCCTGTCCAGCCTGGTGCTCTGGATTACCGGCCTGAAGCCCCGGGCCAGTCAGAAGAAAGTTACCAGCGCCAGACGGGACCCACGCCGGGTCCAACGCCCCATCCCGGACCCGGCTCCGACCCGGGCAGCACCCCCGGTTCGAGACCGGGCACTGCGGCCCGCACCCGCCCCGGCCTCGCCCGACATCTGGCCCAAATGGACTCCTGCCCACAGGCGCTACGTCGATGAGGAGTTGGCCCTTTGGCAGGAGCAGTTCGACGCGCTGAACTCCAGGAACTAGAAACTGCTCCAAATCGACAGGTCTTGTCACGCAGTTAACCACGCATTCACGCCGCCCTTACACACTGTTCAACCGGCCGCAATACGGTCGAAGCCATGGACAACATTTCACGCAGATCCCTCCTTTCCGCCGGCCTCGGGGCCGGGCTCGTCGCCGCCTGGCCGGGTGCCGCCGTCGCCGTTTCAACAGCGGACGACGCCGGTCTCCGCACCGATCCGTTCCTGCTGGGTATCGCCTCCGGCGAGCCCTGGTCGGACGGCTTTGTGATCTGGACCCGGCTGGCGCTGGAACCGATCGCCGAGGACGGCCTGGGCGGCATGCCTTCCCGCAACGTCGCGGTGGCGTGGGAAGTGGCTGAAGACGCCGGCATGCGCACCGTAGTAGCCCGCGGCGTCGAGCATGCCCGGATCGAAACCGCGCACTCGGTGCACGTCGAACTCAAGGGCCTCCGCCCGGGTCGCGAGTACTTCTACCGGTTCCGCACGGGCCGGCACGTCAGCGTGGTGGGCCGCACCCTCACCAGCCCGGCGCCGCACGAGACGCCGGCGGCGCTGGCCATGGCGTTTGCCAGCTGCTCGCAGTACGAGCACGGCTACTTCACCGCCTACTCGCGGCTGGCGCAGGACCACCCGGACCTGGTGCTGCACCTGGGTGACTACATGTACGAGTACAAGAAGGACAGCTACGTGATCGGCGGCGGCAACCCGCGCGACCACCAGGGCCCCGAGACTTCCACTCTGCAGGGCTACCGGCAGCGGCACGCGCAGTACAAGTCCGACGCCGACCTGCAGGCCGCGCACGCGGTCGCGCCGTGGCTGGTGGTGTGGGATGACCACGAGGTGGACAACAACTGGGCGGACGAGATCCCGGAGAACAAGGACGCCGGCCAGCTTAACGACACCACCGAGCGTTTCCGTCAGCGCCGGTCCGCCGCGTTCCAGGCGTACTACGAGAACATGCCGCTGCGGGCCTCGTCTGTGCCGGCCGGGTTCGACATGAAGATCTACCGCACCATCCAGTGGGGCCAGCTGGCCAACTTCCACATGATGGACACCCGGCAGTACCGTGACGACCAGCTCGCCGGGGACGGCTGGAAGAAGAACGTCACTGAACGCCTGGCCGAGGACCGCACCATCACCGGCGCCGAGCAGGAGAAGTGGCTGCTGGACGGCTTCAAGAACTCCACCCAGCGCTGGGACATCCTGGGCCAGCAGGTCTTCTTCGCCGAAAAGGACCGCAACAAGGCCCCGGAGATCGACGACGTCTCCATGGACGGGTGGGACGGCTACGCCGCCTCCCGCCGCCGCATCACCCAGGGCTGGGTGGACGCGAACGTCCGCAACGCCGTGGTCCTCACCGGCGACGTCCACCGCAACTGGGCCAACGACCTCAAGGTCGACTACAAGGACCCCGCATCCCCCGTGGTCGGCTCGGAACTGGTCTGCACGTCCATCACCTCCACCGGCAACGGCACCGGCTCCACAGTCGACCCGGTCCAGGCCTGGAACCCGCACCTGAAGTTCTACAACGACAACCGCGGCTACGTGAACACGAAAATCACCAAGGACGCCCTCACGGCCGACTTCCGGGTCCTGGACCACGTCACGACGCCGGGATCCCCCGTCAGCACGAAGGCCTCCTTCGCCATCCAGGACGGAGTCCCGGGACTGGTATCGCGGGCGTAGGGCCTGCCGTTGGAAGGCTAAGGCTGGACAACATTCACGAGTTCTGACCGTCTTCCGGTCTGCAGGTCCTCGGTCAGGACCAGCGCACCGACCTCGGGGCAGTGATATTTGTGCTCCCGGGAATTCTTTTCAAGCGGCGTCCAGTCATAAACCTTGATGCAGCCGGTGTAGGTGCGGGTTTTCGTGGAGACGGTCTCGCCGGTAGCGACGGTGTCCCGCATGTCCTCTGCATGACCAACGTAAAATTCCTGCCTATAGGAATCGCCGGTGCGCTGCTCGGCCTTCATCCAGATGCCGGCTTTTGCGCCATCTTTTCCGTGCACAAAGCTGCCGGCGTGGTCCAGCAACATCCCGTACCAATAGTTGTTCACGTCCTCGCCGAAGTACCACACGTCACCGTTCTTGTGTTGTGCCAGGTAATCCCGGGTTTCCTCTACGAGCTGCCCGTTCTTGTATTCCTTGTCCAGGTAGATGGCCGTCTCAACGCCCTCTATGGTCTTGGTCTCCTGCAGGATTTCGATTTCAATCCTCTCGGTGACGCGTCCTTGCTCGGTCGTTTCGTAAGTCATTTTTTTGCCGACGGGGAGGGCGAAATATTGATTGGTAATTTTGGTGGTGAAATCGGCCGGGTTGATCTGCGGATCGTACTCCGCGGCCCTGCTCCTTTTTGTGTTGTCGAAGACAAAAAGTGCCGCCCCGCCAACAACAAGCAACAGGACGACGAGAGCAAAGAATATTTTGGATCGTTGATTCATGACCTATCCCACTCCTTCTGAGTAGAAATTCCTGTAGGGGGTCAGAGCACCCTTGCTTGCCCATGGCCATAGGAGAAAGGTAGTGCAGTCCGTCGTGAACCTGAACCCCTTAGGAAGAGGGGCCACCGTGTGGCCGTAGGATGTGTCGCATGACTCAGGACGAGGTTCGCGGCAGAATCGAGGCCTTCGTGGCCGATTTCCACTCGAGGTGGCAGCGGTCAGGCAAGTCGCCGGACATGTTCGCTTTCGACCCTGCGGTGTTCCAAGCCTGGGCCGACGAGTTGGCGGACCTGGTCGCGACCCATTGCACCCCGGGAGTCCGCACCGGCCAGGAAGGTGCGTTGTCTTCCAGTCCCGCGCACGACCCGTCCGCCGAGCAGATCACCGAAGTCGAGGTCGACGAGGACACGGCGACGGTCCGCTCGGTCATCCAAACGGCGGGGACGAGTACCAGCTGCAGCGATGCGATGACGGCTGGCGGATTTCCCATCTCTCGACCTTCCTCGACCCGCCCGGCACACCGTTGATCGATCCGGCGCGGGCCGAGGCACTCTTGCAGAGTGCAGCACCCGATGCCGCCCTGCCCGACCTACCAGCCCAGCTGGAGCTCGACATACCGGGATTGTTTACGGCGGGCCGGGTGGTCGCACCGTTCGGCGAACCGGCGCCGCTCGAGGTCCTTCACCTCGGCAAGCTCACTTGTGCCTCCGGGGTGCTCACGGTCTTGGACTTGGGTTCGGTTGACGCGCACTTCGTCCCCTTGGCGCGGCGGATCATGCCGGGGACGTACGCCGTCGAAGTCGCCACGGCGGCGGAAATGACGGTCGCAGTACGGCTGCTGCTGTCCGAGGCGCCGGCGGTCAACTGGCACCCCGCCGAATTCACCGACGGCGCGCACGGGGTAGGGGTCGACGCCGGAAACGTCGCCATCCTCGACGTCGGGTCGCTGGTGGAGTGCCAAGCCCAGCGCGTCGAGGCGATGTTTCAAGAGCACGTTGAACGGCTCATGGAAACACCGGGCACAATGTTCGGCCTCGCCGGCGAGGTACTGGATGCGGTCATGGTCTCGAGCGGGTACGGTGACGGGACCTACCCGTGCTACTGGGGTTTGGCCGCCGACGGCAGCCTCACCTCGCTCGTTGTCGATTTCCGGGTGCTCGCAGAGAACAGACCATCTGGGCACGTTTATCACGGGAGGCATCTCCAGCAGGACGTGGAAACCGGACGCACCTCCCCCGCCCGCCTCTGTACTCGAGGTCACCGAGTACCTCGGGTACCGACACATCTGAGGGTTATCGGATGAAGTCAGTGCTCACTCGTTTCAGATCCTTCCGGAGCGTGGCCGCAACCGCCGCAGCCCTTCTGGCGGTCTCCGCCGCGGGTTGCACCAGCGCTCCGGAGCCGCCTGATGTTCGGATCGCTGCTGTCGGTGACATGAACGGCGTCGAGACCTATGCGCCTGATAGCCCTTCCGGTCGGAACGGTGCGGCGATCACCCGGCTCGTGCAGAACAACGAGATTGACGCGTTCCTAGGGCTCGGGGACTTCCAGTACGACACCGCGTATTGCGCGGACTACGTGAACTACTGGACGCGGCTGTGGGGTGGCACGAAGCCCAAGTTGTACTGGGTGTCCGCCCCCAACCACGACTGGCAACCCGGCCGCAACGAAGACCTCGACAAGTTCATGAATGGCCAATGCCCGGGGTCTCCGGCGAAGGCTGCGATCAATCAGGAGCGTGGGTTCATCGGGATCGGGGAACCGTACTCGAAGGACTTCGGGAACTGGCACTTCGCGTTCCTGTCGTCGGCGCAATGGCGGTACAACCCCACGCAGGCTCGGGCGTTGACGACGTGGCTGGACAACGACCTCGCTGCTGCTAAGGCGGCGGGTAAGCACCTGGCAGTCGTTCATCACGAACCGTACTTCACGTCGAACACGAACGAACATAAGCGGGCCGCTGAACACAAGCCGTGGATCGACGTGATGTGGAAGCACCGGGTCCGTCTGACCCTGTCAGGGTCACAGCACAACTATGAACGGTCATGTCCGGTGAACAACGCTGACCAGTGCGTCAGTGACGGGATGACAGCGTTCCAGGTTTCCACGGGAGGTGTCGATCTCCGCTCCTTCACTAGCAGTCCGTCGTACATCGTGAAGCGGTTCAGCGACACCCACGGGTTCCTTCGGATGACACTCCGAGACGACGGGTCTTTCGACTGGAACTTCGTTCCAACGTCGGGGTCGGACACAGACGCAGGTACGCGTTCCGCACCGTAGCGACGGCTTCTGCTCTCCACCCTCGCCTCTCTCGCCGCGGAGGTGGGCGGTGCTGTGCGCCGGACCGCCAAATAATCCGGTCTTGGGTCCTGAACCAAGAGCGGGTAGTCCGGGCTGAAAGACGGGTAGCGCCTGCGAGAAAACGAGTACAGGGAAGCCCCTCGCCACGCTGGTTGGCCTCCTGACCCGGGCATACACTGTCCAGACGCCTGCCGCGACGCCTGACAAAAATCGAAGGGAGAAGAATTTCACGGAACCTGATGCCCGTCGCCGGTGACAGCGGCGGCAACCGAAGAATCCACTATCCGCCGGGAAGAGACCATGAGAAGGACCCTGCCCGCGTTCATCACGGCATGCGCCCGGGGGATCGACGTTCAACTCCGGGGAGCAACGTTGCTGGACTATGCATTTGCCCACATGGGCGGGCGTGGTAGAGGTCGCAGGACTTCCTGGCTTGGCGTAAGGCGGGGAGGTGGCCGCTCGGCTGGTCTTCGTCTACGCGGGTCGCGGAATCTGCGGCTCCATGCACTGCTGACAGCGCTGCTGCTTGCGCTGGGTAGTGTTCTGGTGGTGCCGGTTGCAGCGTCGGCTGCTGAGGGTGACGTTGGGGTTGAGGGTCCGTCGCATTCGGGGACGGGGACGCCGACGGGTACGAAGCGGGCGACGAGTTCGCTGTGGTTCAACGACGGGCTCTGGTGGGGGAACCTGTGGGACACTGCCAGCTCGGATTTTCATATCTTCCGGTTCAATGCCGCGACGAGTTCGTGGGTCGATACGGGTGTGGCGACGGACAAGCGGGCGAGCACCCATCATGACGTGTTGTGGGACGGGACGACGTTGTATGTGGCGAGCTATCGGTTCGTCGCCGACACCCTGCCGGCTGAGCCGAACTTCCCGACGACGATGCGAAGTTACAGCTACAACTCGAGTACTAAGACTTACTCGCTGCTGTCCTCTACAAACGTCAACAACTACAAGGTTGAGACCCTGACAATCGATAAGGACTCGACTGGTCGGGTGTGGGCCACGTGGCAGCAGGGGAACAAGATTTATCTGAACGTCACCGGCACGGACGGCACAACATGGGGCACGCCGTTCCCGCATCCTGCGTCGTTGAGCAACGTGTCTGTGGACGACACGTCGGCTGTGATCGCGTTCGGACCCGGCAAGATGGGTCTGATGTGGAGCCGGCAGGTCGGTGACGCCACGGACGGCATGTACTGGATACCACGTCGACGACGCGTCGAACACCGACTGGAGCGCACCGGTGGCGGCGGTGTCGGGGCCGGACAGCGGTGATGACCACATGAATTTGAAGTGGCTGGACTCCTCGGGCGGCCGGGTTTTCGCCGCCGTCAAGACGTCCTTCACGTCCGCGCCCCAGCCGCTGATCCAGCTGTTGGCATTGAATGGCACGACCTGGTCGGCGCACCCGATCGCGCCTGTGTCGGAGTGCCCGAACCGGGTGATCGTCCTGATTGATGAGAGCACGCAGAGACTGCGTACCTTCGCCACCTATCCGAAACCGAATGGCACGACGAACGCTGGTGTCTGCACTAAGTCGGGGGGTGCGATCTACGAGAAGTCCTCTCCGCTGGACATCATCAACTTCACCACCGCGAAGACGGCTCATATCGTGGACGCCGACCAGTATGTCCACAACGTGACGTCAACGAAGCAGAACCTCAACAGCGCGGCGCGGGGCACGGCCAACAGCGGTCTGCTGTTGCTCGCCGATGTGAACGCCACAAACCGGTACTGGCACTCTTACGACCCTGGTGATAGGGCGCCCGTTGCCTCCTTCACGGCCACCCCCACTTCCGGCACCGCGCCGCTGGACGTGACCTTCACCGATACCTCCACCGACTCGCCGACGTCGTGGTCCTGGACCTTCGGCGACGGCGACACCTCCACCGCGCAGAACCCCGCCCACACCTACACCGCCGCCGGAACCTACACCGCGACCCTGACCGCCACCAACGACACCGGCTCAAGTTCGACCACCTCGACCATCACGGTCAACCCGGCACCGCCGCCGGGCGCCCGTTGCCTCCTTCACGGCCACCCCCACATCCGGCACCGCGCCGCTGGACGTGGCCTTCACCGATACCTCCACCGACTCGCCGACGTCGTGGTCCTGGGCCTTCGGCGACGGCGGCACGTCCACCGCGCAGAACCCTGCCCACACCTACACCGCCGCCGGAACCTACACCGCAACCCTGACCGCCACCAACGACACCGGCTCAAGTTCGACCACCTCGACCATCACGGTCAGCCCGGCACCGCCCCTCGGTGCGCCCACGTTGGACGCACCCTCCGTCGTCAACCTTGCCAACGTCGCGGCCGTACCCGTCTCCGGCACCGCCGAGCCCGCGGACACCGTGAGTGTCACAGCGTCCGACGGCGCGGGCCATGCCGTGAGCGGAACGGCCACGGCCAGCTCGACGGGAGCCTGGTCCCTTCCGACACTCAACCTCTCGAGCCTCAACGACGGCACCGTGACCCTGACCGCCACCGCGACCGATACGGCAGGCAACGTCAGCCCCGCGACGACAGCAACAGTGCCCAAGGACACCGCGCCCCCCGCCGCGCCGACACTGACGGCCCCCGCCACAGTCACCGCCGCGACCGTCGCGGCCGTGACGGTCAGCGGCAGCGCCGAGGTCGGCGCGACCGTCTCGCTCAACATCACGGACGCCAATGCCGTTCACACCCTCACCGCAACCGCGACCGCGGACGGAACCGGGAATTGGTCCATAACGACACTCAACCTCTCGAGCCTCAACGACGGCACCGTGACCCTGACCGCCACCGCGACCGATACGGCGGGCAACGTCAGCCCCGCGACGACGGCAACGGTCCCCAAGGACACCGCGCCCCCCGCCGCGCCCACGTTGGACGCACCCTCCGTCGTCAACCTTGCCAACGTCGCGGCCGTGACGGTCAGCGGCAGCGCCGAGGTCGGCGCGACCGTCTCGCTCAACATCACGGACGCCAATGCCGTTCACACCGTCACCGCGACCGCGACCGCGGACGGAACCGGGAATTGGTCCACGACGGCACTGAACCTGACGAGCCTGAGCGACGGCCAGCTCACATACACCGCAACCGCGACCGATACGGCGGGCAACGTCAGCCCGGCGACGACGGCAACGGTTCCCAAGGACACCGCGCCCCCCGCCGCGCCGACACTGACGGCCCCGACCACAGTCACCACCGCGACCGCCACGACCGTGACCGTCAGCGGCAGCGCCGAGCCCGGCACGACCGTCACGCTCAACATCACGGACACCGACGCCGTTCACACCCTCACCGCAACCGCGACCGCGGACGGAACCGGGAATTGGACCATAACGCCACTGAACCTGACGAGCCTGAGCGACGGACAGCTCACATACACCGCAACCGCGACCGATACGGCGGGCAACACCGGCGCGTCCGCAGCGCAGACCGGAACAAAGAAGACGACCGCAACGGCACCGCAGTTCACGAGCATGCCGTCCCAGATCACGGGCGACACGGTGACCGCTGTGCCATTCGCGGGGACCTCCGATCCGGGGGCAGCCGTGGCGCTCACGGCCACCGATTCGGGGAATTACAGCCTATCGGCCACGGCAACGGCGAACGGCTCGGGAAACTGGTCCTCGACGATGAACCTGAGCCAACTCAACTCGGGCATGGTCACGTTCTCGGCCCAGGCCACGGACGTCTACGGCAACATCAGCACGGTGACGACGACGACGAGCCGCATCGGCCCGAGGGTCGTGTCCGTCACGCTCCAGAACGGCGGAACCGCCGATAAAGCGGACACCAACGACAAGGTCGTGGTCGTGTTCAACGAGCCGATGAGCCCGAGCTCGTTCTGCAGCACCTGGACGAGCACCACGGGGCCGTGGACCCACAGTAGCAACAGCGTCAGCGTGCTGATCAGCCGCAACACCTCTGCCCCCTACGACGCCCTGACCCTCTCGGCGGGCTGCACGCAGAACAACTTCGGCACCGTCAACCTGGGCGCCAACTACACCACGAGCAGCGGCGGAAACCTCACCTTCAAGGGGACCGGCTCGCGTGGGGCGTCCTCCGTCTCGCTGAGCGCGGACGGCAAGACCCTCACGATCACACTCGGAACCTTGAAGAGCGGAACCCCGCCACGGGCGTCATCGCCGGCATTCCCTCATACCAGGGGACAGTGACCGGACAATCGGGCATCGCGACGGACACGAGCGGAGTCCCGCTCGGACGCAATCCCTCCGGCTCCGGGACGGCGTCGCGCTTCTGATCCTCGAATCGCGCGGTTCGATGGTGCGGATGCAGGGTCGGCCAGCCTGCCCACCCCTGCGCACCTGCAGATCACCCTGCGTGCAACGGCGGCGGGGTTACTTCCGGTTCGCCTGGAGCTTCGGAAGCCTCAGCCGCCTTCGGCAGCATGAATTACGACGCCGGTGCTGCCGCCGATGGAAGTCTCCCCTCGCTGGTTGTCGATTTCGGGGTCCTTGCCGAGGATATCCTTCGTACCAGCCGCGTGCCGTTCCAACCCGGCGCCGTCAGCCGTTCCGTGTCTGACCGTTACAAATCAAACAGAAGGTGAGGTCATACTGTCAGCCGCCGTCGGTGATTCAGCCTCCTGATTGCATATGCAGCAGCCACGCCACCAAGGACCAGTCCGATCGTGATTACCCAGAATGAGTTGTTCGCTGCAGCGGTCACGGTATCCGCCGCAGCGTCATCGAATGTATCCGCTACAGGGGCAATGGTGGCACCGCCACTTGGTAATGGGGCAGGGTTGGAGTTCGCTGCCACTGTTGCCGGTGTTTCCGAAGATGTGGTTTCGGGTCGTTGAGTGGCTTCGTCCACCACCGGCTCAGGTGAGATCACTCCAGGTTCAGCAATTGCCACTGCCTGCGCCGCATTCGCAGCGGCAGGGTTATTTAGGGGCGATGCGGCTGCAGCCTGCTGGGAGGGAGCATCAGCAGGTTCGGGAGCCGGTTGCGCGGGAGCGGGTTGTGCGGGCCCTGGAGCTGGGGCAGGTGCAGCAGGTGCCGGGGCGGCATTGGTCGTAGCAAGGGGAGCGGGAGCTTCATCAGCGGTTACGGGGGGAGCTTCAGCGGTAGACGGGGTAGAAGCTGCTGATCCCTGCAACCCGCAATGCGTACCTACCCCCGCCCATGCATCACCAGGCTGGAGATTGGAGCAGGAGGGAGCAGGTGGATTAGGCGCGGGGATAAATAGCAACCTGTTAGGGGTTGCGCCCTTATTGGCACTGATGATACCCGTCACCGCGTTGTTGGTCATCGACTGGTGAACCTGTGCCGGGGATAACGAAGGGTCACGGGAAAGCAGGATTGCAGCCGCACCGGAAACGTGTGGAGCGGCCATTGAAGTACCGTCCAGAGTGTTGTAGCCGGTAGCAGCGTTGTTCCAAGCAGACCTGATGGATATTCCCGGCGCTTGAATATCAACGCAAGAGCCGTAGTTGGACCATGACGCCTGAGCGTCGTTAATATCCGTAGCTGCAACGGTAATGGCAGACCGAACTCGAGCAGGAGAAGCAGCACAGGCATCAGCGCCGGCGTTGCCTGCTGATGCGACTACCGTCATCCCGTCGTTAACAGCACTTTGAACGGCTTCGTCAAATGAAGAATTAGTGAAACCGCCAATACTGAGGTTTAGTACTGCTGGCTGACCGGCCACGTGGTGCTGAACTGACCAGTCAATCCCTGCCATGATTGTTGACGCCCAGCCGCTTCCATCACACTCAAGCGCCCGGATGGGGATGATGCTGGCTTTCTTGGCAACGCCGTATGTTGTTCCGGCGGCGGTTCCAGCGACGTGCGTCCCATGACCATTACAGTCATTGATTCCATTGCCATCATGAACTCCCCACCAGACTGCAGGAATCCTCCCGGAAAATTCCGTATGGGAAACATGCAGCCCAGTGTCAACAACATAGATGTTCACGCCAGCACCTTCATTGCCGATGCTGTACTGCCCATCTCGCCCTGATCGCTGATCTACCCGGTCAAGCCCCCAAATAGACGTGGCACCAGAGATTGAAACGGGAGTGTCAAGTTCAACTGAGGCCACGTCTTCTGATCTTTTCAGGGACTCCATTTCCTTCGGTGTCACTACAACTACCGAAGCTTTCATTGCATGGGAAAGAGTCGCCTTAACTTCAATCCCCTGTTGCCGCAGGGACGTGGACTCCGCTTCTGCATTCACATCATTGCCATATTTCACGATGTACCTTTGCTCTCCTGCGGGTGGAGCAGAGGGCGAAGGAGAAGGAACAGTGGCAGATGGCGGATCAGTTGCAAAATCAGCATGAGCAACAGCAGGGGCCAGAGATAGAACCATTGAGGCAAGGAATACGGATGTCGCGGCTTTAAGGAAATACGGCGGTGTGGACATCTGCACTGTTCTTTCGTACGAAGGATGCCTCTTACCGCAGGAGCAGCCATAAGTGATTACCGAGCATTAATAGAAGCTGCACTACCGTGTGCCATACAAATGATAGCGGCGAGGCTCCAGATATTAGACCTCAGCGGACTGATTGTCGAACATTATGGTCCGGCACGAACATTTTGCCTAAGAGCACCTCGCCGAGGACCGCACCATCACCGGCGCCGAGCAGGAGAAGTGGCTGCTGGACGGCTTCAAGAACTCCACCCAGCGCTGGGACATCCTGGGCCCGGAGATCGACGACGTCTCCATGGACGGGTGGGACGGCTACGCCGCCTCCCGCCGCCGCCGCCGCTCAGGCTCCACCGTGGACCCGGTGATGGCATAGAACCCGCACCTGAAGTTCTACAACGACAACCGCGGCTACGAGAACACCCGCATCACGAAAGAGGCGATGACCGCGGACTTCCGGGTGCTGGACTACGTCACGACGCCGGGATCCCCCGTCAGCACGAAGGCCTCCTTCGCCATCCAGGACGGAGTCCCGGGACTGGTCGGTGGTTGAGCCTGTCGAAACCCCCGCACGACGTCGGCTACCTCCCGCCGGGTTGGACGAAGTATTCGGCCGAATCGAGGAGTGCCGTCATGGCGTCGTCCCCGCCGAGACCTAGCCATTGAACCTACAACACCAGATGTGTGAGTCAGCGTCCCAGACCAAGAAAGACGGCCAACGACTGCTCGACTGCGACCATGGTCTTGGCATCTACTCGCCCCATCCGCAGGCCAAGGTTGGCGCGACGCACCGTGGTCAGCTTGTCCACCATGATCTGACTCACGCGCTCCAAGCCAGTGAGTTGGCCGGGTTCAACCGTCAGCCTCAGCAGTGGGGCGTCCGTCAGTTGCGACGTTAAGGGCAGGAGGGTGATCGACTCTGAAGCCGCAAACAGGTCATCCTGGATGATCAGTGCCGGCCTAGGTTTTTGAGCATATGTTCCGCCTGAGACCGTCCACAACTCGCCTCGATTCACTCAGGCCAGTCTTCCGAAATTTGCTCAACGAAATCCTGGTCGTCACCGCCGCGGTCAGCGGCGGCAACTGCCATGGCTTGCCGGCGCGCTTCACGCTTGAATTCTTCCGTGCGTGCGTCCGGCACCCACATTTGAATCTGTCGGAAGCCGCGCTCGCGCATGGCAACCCGGTGCCGGGCAACGCGATCCCTTACGCTCATGGGTCAATGTTACATGTAACGCGTCCGCAGCGAGGTGATTTATTCCCATCCAGGTTCGAGAGCCGCAGCCAAACAAACTCCCTAGATCTTGACCCGGGCCCCGTCAAAGAAGGCCTCGAAACCAACGCCGAGCTCGCCATGCTCAAGCATGCGAAGCGTATAGCGCCTGAGCCCGGCACGGGCGTCCACCATGATGCGGCCGGCCCGGATGAGCCGGCCCGAGGGCTACCGCAAGGCCGGCAGCCTGTGGACCTCGAGCTAACACTATGGCAGGAGAAGTTCGACGCCCTGGACTCCAGCCGGCACGACAGTTAAACATCTGCTGCGGAATGCCCGGTGCGACTGGGATAGGCTCACCTGGGACCGGGGCACGCATGGCTCCGGCGGCAAGGAGCGGGGAATTCATTGGATCTGCTGGGTGGCTTGAGCCGCGACGAACTCCGCTTCTTTCCCTGGATTGCTGCCGCCGTCTTCGCGCTGGTGGCCGGCCTCTGGCGTCCGCGCAGGTTTCATTGGACGGCGCTTGGTTCCGTCCTGCTCTTTGCGGCCCTCAACGCGGGTGCCGGGATCTATGTCCTGAGCCAATTCCGTGATTCCCGATGGTCCGCAGGAGGGGAACCGCCGCTGACCGTCCCGTCGTTCTCCGGGACGCCAATCGTGGGCCAGTTTCTGGGCCCCCTGGACTCCGCGCTGAACGGGGTGGTCGGTGGCGTGAACGAGTTCCTGGCATTCAAGCAGGCACTTCCCATAGCGCTGGACTTCCTTGCCGTGTCCGGCTGGGCCCTGCTCCTGTCGTTCCCGCTCGCCATTGTCGCCGCCGTCGTCAGTTACGCCGTGGCTCGGCGCCGAGCGGCGGACTTTGAAAGGTACCGCGCGACCGTTGACCTGCTCAAAGAAGAGCTTGAGCAGGTCAAGCGGCAGATCTCGTCAGGGAGTTTCGTTGACACGGCGCTCCCTGCAGAGGACGAGGTCAGTGAGTGATGCGCGGCCCAGGCTGACGCGCCGATAATTCCGTCAGGCGCGTTCCACCGGCAGCCGCAACTCGGTGGTTGCGGTGCTGAAGTCGGCGGCGGTCCAGAATGGCAACGACCGAGGGGCCGGGCCTCAGCCGCCAGTGGTTGGAGGGGAACCAGTCAGCGGCTGTGGGCCGCCCACCTGGACTGGAGGGCCGCCGGGTAGGGTCCGGTGGTGCGGAACACTGTCAGACCGGCGACATCGATCTCCTCAGTGAGGTGCTCCTCGACGTAACCAAGGACTTGGTTCAGAACTGCGATCACGGTTTCCCCTTCCGCATCAAGCCTCGCTCATCGACTCAAACCCACACCCAACTATCGCGGTTGGATCCGATCGTGCACCCGCCAAGTCCTCATCGGAAGGTTCCTTGCTGTCAGTTACCGGCGGCCGTGCGCAAGAGCCGAGCGACCTCGGGGGTCATGGAGTAGCGCTGACCGTCCCAATCCCAGATGTAGTGCCAGGAATTGCCCTTGGGGGTGGTGTACATCGGAAGCCCCGCGCGACGGATGGCCTTCCCCACCCCACCGAGAGTGCCTGCGACGCCCGACGCGCCTTTCGGGTGCGAAATCGCCTTGGCGATCTCCTCTGGAAGGAAATGCGCGGCTTCGTCACCGGTCGCCCGGATCAAGTGAAGGAGAACTCCTTGTCCCTGCGGCGAGATCTTATCCCAGAGGGTCGCGGCGATAGCTGGAGCTTCGTCGGCCTCAACCCAGGAGGGGACGGTCCCGGACGGCAGCCGGGTGGGCGCATCCGGATCAGGGACGTCGGCGAGGAATTCTCCAAAACGGATGTAGAACTCCTCAACGCGGTGTTCCGGGACGTGGACGGTGATTGGAATAAACATTTCAACTCCAAGATAGGTTACAAGAGAGGTCGGTTATTCAGCCTTGCTCGCAAGAAGCGCTGGCGTCAAGAGGGGTTGCAACATATCTTGCGAATGGGGTCGAGGGCGTTGCGAGCGTCGACCCATGTACAGCAGGTCAGGCCGAACCTACGATGAGCCATGCCCATGACCGGCCGAGCTGTCTCTGTTGTGGTACTACTCGCCGTCGAGGCAGTACTGGCACTGCTGGCTGTGCTGGTCCACAGCGGTTTCATGGCGGTGTACGGCCGTGTTGCCGATACCGCGTTCGAAGGACTCACCTGGGGGTTGACGGTAGGTCCTGCCGGAATTGCGCTCGGTCTGGTCGCGGTGGTTGCCGTGGTCGGTTTGGTCCTCTCGCCACGACTGTGGATGCGACTGACGGCCGTGGCCATCCCGGTCCTCATGCTGCTCGTGATGCTCGCTGTCACCCCCTTGGCCCTGGGGCAGAAGATCGGCAAGTACGACTCCTCCCCTCAGTGCGTGATCGAGGGTACGGATGAGCCCATGGCCAGTGCAGACCGCGAGTCCCAGCGAGCGTTCGATTCCATCGAACACATTGGCCTTTACAGCGGTGGCGGCATGAGTGGTGTGGGCGGCTGTGCCCGCTGGTTTGTGCTCTCGGGAGACGTCGATGTGTTGCAGCACTATCGTGCAGCGCTGCCGGCGGCGGGCTGGGAAGTGGTCGAGGATGACGGGCGCCACCTGCGGGCCCAGCGTGACGGCCTGGCGTTCGAGGTGATGCCCTGCCCTGGCGGCGGTGCCGTCTGGGCCGGAAACGAGGACGACCCCGCATATGGACAAGGAACGGCTGTGCAGTCGGGTACTGACATTTGCGCACACCACTTCTGAAAACGAACAGGGTGGCGCGAAGGCCGAAGGGTGCGACCGGCTACCGCCCCTTCCGACCTGCCAGACCGAGCAGCGCCATGGCAACAGACAGTGCAAGCCCCGAGGCTATGAGCGGGGTGTTTTCCCGGTCCGGGTGCCGGAACGATTCCCGCGTGATCCGCTCCCACAGGATGCCGAAGATGTACAGGGCGCCCAGCCACCCGACCGCCCGCCGCACCCACGGCCGCGGCCTGGCAATCAGCAAAGCGGTCCCTGCCGCATGGACGGCCAGGGTGTGCCACGGCGCTGACAGCCCGCTGCCCATGCCCCACATGTCGCCCGCCACGTTCTCGGGCCTGCCCCGGCCGATCGGCGTGTCGTAAGGGATCCCGTCGCGGATGGCTTTTCGCGCTCCGATGAGCTGGAGAATCAGCTGTACCAGCGAGACTGAAGCCAGGACTTTCATGATCGATCCTTCCAGGGACACGGCCGGGACGAAGAGCGTACCGCCGCCGGCAGGAACCGGGCAATGGTTTCCCGCTGACGACGGCGGCACGGACCCAGGTGCGCGCCGCCGTCGGCCTTCCGAGTTAACTCACCGAGGTGGAAGCACTCCCATGCATTGAGGCGGATTCCGCGGCCGCCGAACACCGGCGGAAGGACGGGGCAGAGAAGTCACAGCCGCCCATGCCTGGCAAGTGACGAACTGGTCTGAGGAGGAACGTTTGCGACGCCATGGAGAGCTGGGACGTGGCACGGGACGTTCTGTGTGGAACTCTCTACGACGGTGATAGATGCTGCGGCAGGTCGGGAGTCCTTTGCGACTGCTTGATCAGCTTGCCGGAATGGGCCTGCCGGTGCCATGCGAAATAGCCGCGCGATCGCTCGTCATGAGCCCGGCATTTGCGGCCCACGAGGCCCTCGATCCGGTCTCCAACCTGCCCGGGCCCGGGTTTGCCCGCTTCGATGACGCCCGACTCGCCTACGACGACGTAGCCGAGCTCGAACAGCGCATCACAGCCGATGAGGCACGCGAGCATAGACACGTTGCGTGTGTCCATGCGCTCCTTCTCAGAGCAGGCCGAGCGGGGCTTGATGTGGGCGGCGACGAGGAGCTGTTCCGGGAAGGAATGTCCGCAGAGCGAGCAGGAACTGCCCCTAAGCTGCAGCTGCTGGTTCCGCAGGAAACGCTGTTCTGTACGGACTGCCCCTAATGTCCACCTGTCGCTCGGACCACCAAAGTATTGGTCGGCCGACACGGCTTCGTGCCGGCCCTCATCAGGGTCATCGGTGATCCCCAGCCCTGCCTGCTGCAACAACTGCAGAGCACCTTCGCTGTCCAAGTTATAGAAGTAGCCCCTGTTCAACGTCCCTATTGCGGTCAGAGGGCCTTGTCCCGGCGGCAAAATGTCGAGGACGTCTTTCCAGGGGATGTGGACTTCATATACAGGGTCCGTGAGGACCAGTGTCCCCTCCGTGTCCGCATGCTCTTTGTACCCGCGGGGCGGTGGATATGCCGGCGCTGGCATCGTGACCGCCCGGCTGATGCCGCGGATCGCGGGACGGGAATAGTGCAGGACAAGGTCCCCTGGTCGGACGTTGTGCAACGTGTCCCAGGAGGCAACCCGCTGTCCGGAACTGCCTCGCAGCGGTGCCCATAGCGTCCCGTCGGGAAAGACATCCGGGAAGTTGTCCGACTGGATAGCCCACCAGAAATTCATCCCAGGAAAGACGGATACCTTCATTGGTGTCTCTTGAGAGCTGCTGGTCATGTCCTCATTCATACTGCATAGCTGCCGTCCTTCAGTCGTTGATACGTCTCATATCCCTAGTGTTTTGAGGCGGAAAGGTTTCGAGACACCAAGGTTGGGGCTCGTCTTGCCATGACCCGTAGAGGTTGCGGCAGGTTCTCGCGGCCGGGGCGCTTTCCCAAGTTCACTGCTGCATGCATTCCGTATTTTCTTGGGAGTTAGCCGGTTATTCCGGATGATGTGCAACGGTGCGTGCCCCGCCCATATTTGGGGAGGGAACCTGTTTTCGCCCCGGGGCGCGCGCCGATAAAGGCGGGACCGGATCCTGGTCTCAGCACGTCTTGAGCCGGTCCCGCTGACCAGGGAAACAGAAGTGTGTCCTGGAAGTCTTCCGGGCTCTCTACTGATCTGCGGCTGGAAAGTCCTGACGAGCTAGGGCCGTGAGCGCAGCGCGGCCTGAAGATTCTCTTGCGAAGGCAGCCCCCCAACTCGGCGGGGCCTGTGTAGACCATGCACGTCAGTGCCGGCGATGCCGAAGATGAGCGCCGCGTTGCGCTGCCTATTTCGAGGGGCAGACGTAGTCGTAGTCGAGTCCGGCTGACACGTACTGGGTCAGTGTTACCGTGCTGCCAGGGGTGAGCCCAGGAAGAGAACAATTCGACTTCGCTCCCCGCAGCGTTCTGGCACCTGCAAGCCAGCTTGGCAGACCTGTCAAGGGGCTGCTTGATGGCACGGTCCCGGCGATGGTTCCCCACTGATTGCTTGTCGAGTAAATCCCGACACCGGCAGGCTTAAGGTCGGCGGTCTTACGGTTGGTAGTGATGGTCGTGAAGTAGTCGACCATCCCTTCGAGGGTTGCCCGGTTCAGGGCTGTGCTGTTAGGCTCTCCGGTCTGCCAGCTGTTGCCCGTCTCCACATCCAGCCACCAGAAATAGCTGCCGGGGTCTGTCACGCCTCGGATAGTGGCGTCCTCATAAGCCCTCACGTAGCCGTACACGTATGAGCAGGCGAGGTCGACCGGGCCTCTTGTTGCGCCTTCGAATTCGGGCACGCATTCACCGTAGCGGTCTGGGGGGACCGCCACGTCTTTGTAGACGTTGGACGATGGCCACCAGGAGCCCTCATGTCCTGGGTTGGCAGTGTTCACGTATAAAGAAACTTGGGGCTGGGCAGGGTGGTTCCCGGTCCCGGTGGTCTTTGTCTTAGCCCATTCGATTTGAGCAGCGAAGCAAGGGTTGTTGTTATTGGCCAGTCCACCGTTCACGCCCACGATCGCGAATGCCTGCCCGAGGGGAAGGGTATTCATCTTGTCGCACTGGGGCCAGGAGATGTCGATGCCAACCAGGTCCTTACTCTGGGACGGCGGAGCCGCTGCCACCGGAGCTATTCCTGCGGCGAATAGCCCAATAAGGACCAGGAACGCGCCCGCCATTCTCATCCCGAAACCGGTCATGTCCAAGGCTCCCGTCACCCATGTGTCTGTACGTCGAGGTGGTAAAACTTTACGCTCGGGCGCCAAGGGGAGATAGTGCAAGGCCCCCTATTACGGCCCCGAATAGAAGTGAGTCGTGGGACTTGTTCCTTGTCTCGTAACCCTTGTGATTTGAGAGGTCTCACTGATTGAACAACCGTGACGGCCCTCGCTTTCTTTTTTCATGGATGGTTTCAGTTTCCGAAGGCGTCTGCACCGAATGTCAGAAGTCGACTGCACCGCCGTGGGTGTTGGGGATCGGGGTCCTTTGGTGCGTGGTGAGTGCTTTTCCAACAGCAGCGCTTGTTACGCACTCAACTAGGGCGTGTCTCCTAAAGCAGTCAGGCGGATGCTGACCGCTCGGCGGATGGCTCCGCCGCGGTATGTGAGTGCGAGTTTGTCGTAGCGGGTGGCCAGGCCTCGCCACTGCTTGAAGATATTGAAGTTCCGCCCGACGACGTTCCAAGGTCGAGTTAGTGAAGACTCTTCCCCGTTTCAGGCCACCGGTTTGATGTTCTGGTTGATATGGAACAAGTTGCCGGGATCGTACTTCGCCTTGATCTGGGCCAACCGAGCGTAGTTGCCTGCGTAGTTGTCCTCGATGCGGGGCTGGTCGTCAGCATCAAGGAAATTGACATAACCCGCTCCGGCCCCATAAGGATGCAGGGCCTGGTAGTAGTCTCTGACCCACTTCGTGTTGGCGTCGTTGTCCGCCGGTGACTCCCACATTCCGGCGATGGCTACAGAGAAGTTGGCGTCCCGGTAAGGAAAGGCTGTTTCATCCTGTCCTACGCGTTGGGCCGCGCCATTAATGGGATAGAAATGATTGGCCGTTTGGGGGCTGGGCACGCCGGCTCCGAATTTCTGGGCAACGCCGATCACATCGTCGCTTAGCTCTGGAAGGAACTCCGCCTTCCAATATGCTTGGAGGCCCTTAGGGAGAAGGGGGTCGAACAGAGTGTTGAGCATCGGGTAAGGGAGGGGCCCGACGAATGACCCAGCAACTGGGGCGACATCCAGGAATTGCTGCCACTGCCGCTCGCCTTCATCGTGGGGACCGGTCCAGCCACCCACCACAACCACCACGGGCTTGCCGTGGTGCTCCTCTGGCAGGAAGGGGACCGGCGGGCCCTGGTGGAATCCGAGGAAGATTCCCATGTCTTCCGGAGCCGTGGCAATGTAGTCTCGGTACAGCTGCGCAACAGCCCCAGCATGCTCGAGCAGATAGATGACCACGCCGCCGTACACCACGTCGACGGGATGCAGGTCGAATTCCAGGGAAGTGACGACGCCGAAGTTTCCTGTGCCGCCACGTAACGCCCAGAAGAGATCGTCATTCTCGGTTGCGCTGGCTGTGAGGAACTTCCCCTCTGCGGTAACCACATCCGCGGATTTGAGGTTGTCGCAGGACAGGCCATACTTACGGGCGAGGTATCCGATGCCGCCGCCGAGTGTCAGGCCAGCAACACCCGTGGATCCGATAATGCCGCCGGTTGTTGCGAGCCCGAAGGCGTTTGTTGCGTGGTTGAAGTCGGCCCAGGTGGTGCCGGCTTCAGCCCGGGCCGTTGCGGCAGTAGGATCTACCCGGACGCCCCTGCGGTCGGCAAAGTCGAGCACGAGGCCCCCGTCGCAGGTCCCGAATCCGGGCGCACTGTGCCCACCACCTCTAAGCGCCAGGTCCAGGCCCTCGTCGCGGGCAAAGTTGACTCCCGCGATGACGTCCGCGACTTGCGAAACACGCAATATGGCTGCGGGATGTTTGTCAATCATGCCGTTATAGACGGTCCGTGAGGCGTCGTAGAGAGGGTGGTCGGAAGTGATGACCTGGCCGCGTACTTTTTCCTGCAGGGCCTGAAATGCGTTGTTGTCCATGGTGACTCCCATTCGCCCTGAGCATGCCTGCACGATCAGGGATTTGGCACAACCACCCTTCCGGCTGTGCGGGACATTCATGATGCAGCCGCTGCGGGCCGGAGGAGAGCCCGGGAGCAGGCCGACAGGCCTGCTGCAGCGGCGGAGACCGGATGCACCTATGCTGCGTGAGTCTTGGCACGCGGCTATCGGCGTGATTCTCGAGCATGCGACTGCCGGCGAGCCCGGTAGGCGAAGCTGGCGAGCACCCCCTTCGGATCGACGACTAACCGTAACGTACGCCTGCCCGTTTCCGAGGTCAAGAAGCGGCAGAAACTAGTAGGCTGAACGATCGCCTGTTGATCCCGCGGCTTTGCACTGCTCCTGGCATCCGCCATGCCCGAGACCTATCGGGGCACACGTTCTCCGGCTATTCTGTCGCAGAGGGGAATTCCGTGGCGGAGATCGTGCTTGCAGGTGGAAAAGGGACGCTGAGCTTATATGTCGGTGGGACCCTTCATCTGATCTGGGTGCCCGGTTCCATTCTTCAGGCCGAAGACGCTGCGGAATCTGTGCTTGCCGTGGAGCTTCTTAGTGCTGGCCGGAAGCTGCCATTGCTGATCGAAATCATCGGCGTCAACCTGACTGTCGAAGCCTGCAACGACTACCGGGACACCCGCTTCGTTTCCTCCGTCGCCATAGTGGGGACAACGAATCTTGACCGGGTCGTTGCTGCTTGGATGCGGCGCGGCCAGCACAATCTCCAGGAGTTTTTCACGTCGCGTCCGGCCGCGGTGGCATGGCTGGAGGGGCTGTCTGCTCCCGACATCGTCCACCAAGTCCCGGCCTGATTCTTCCCGACACCGGCAGGTAGGAGGCTCTGGAGGTCCGGCCACACTGGCGGGGAACTTCCGATGCCGATCTCCTCGCCGTCCGGGGACTTTACGGAGGGGCCCCGCGCCTGCGCATTGGCCGCACCCACAAATGGCCTCGGCACCTCACCATGACACGATTCGGGAATCCGCGGAGTGCCCGCTCAACCTCACCATCGGCATCAGATAGAACCGCCGATTGAACCGTGAAAACCCGCCAGTCTGAAGTGACAGTCACGGGCTGTTGGACCGGGCCGTTGTTGAATTCCTACAACGTTCAAAGGGCGGTTCATTTCCTAGGAAGTGGAACACCCGAGGCCGGTCTTTGGAAAAGTGGCGCCACGCCACGGTGTGAATCGCAGCAATAAATGGCGGGGTTTTCGCTGCGATAAATGTCACCCAGGCCGCCCGGTAGCCGAACCCGCTACGGGACACATCCCCTGCGCTCCCCTAGTTAATTTCCTGGAGGTCGACGCAGCCATGATGACGGGCCTTCAGCGAGGCTGAATTTGGCCGTGGTTTCTGCGACCGTGGGCATTGGCTCGCCGTATCCCAACCGCTAAGCGGACCACGAGCAAGAGGCGAACTGCGGTGACAGCCCAGTGCGGCCAGAGTTGGACCAGCATCATGAGTAATCCGCATATCCGGGCACCGGTACGCTTCGATGGAGATCCGTTGATGCGAAGAAGGGGACGCTCCGTGAACCCTTTTGCGGCCACCGGGCAATACATAGTGTGAGCACAGATAACGACATCATCAGGCGGTCCCGGGCCAGTCCCGCAGTTTTCGGGGAGTTGTACGACAGACACGCCTCAGTCATCTACAGATACGCCGCCAGGCGGGCCGGCGACTTCGCGGCCGACGACGTCACATCCGAAACCTTTCTGGTGGCCTGGGAACAACTCGAAACCTACGACCTTGACCGGGAGGATGCCCGGCCCTGGCTGTTCGGCATCGCCACAAATCTGCTTCGGCGGCATCACCGTGCTGAAGCCAAGATGCTGAAAACCGCGGCCAAAGCGGCTGCACGAGAATCGGTGGCTGACGCTTCGGACCGGATCGCCGCCCAGGTGGACGCCGTTGTGACCACCGGGCGCATCGCCGGCACCCTGAAGTCCATGCCGGCCATCGACCGCGAAACGTTGCTGCTGTACGCCTGGGCGGACCTGACCTATGAAGGCATCGCCCTAGCTATGGACGTTCCGGTGGGAACCGTGCGCTCCCGCCTGAACCGCGCCCGCCAGACACTGCGGACCCAGCTCAAACTCGAAATACTTGACGAAACGGAGAACGACCATGGACGACTTGCAGCTGCTCCGCGCAATGCGTAGCGACATCGGCTCCGCCGCGCCGGCAACGCTGGCCCGCGGCCGCACCAAACTCATGACCAGGATCGACTCGACTTCGCGTCCCGGGGCGTCGACAAGGACGCTCGCCCCGGCAACAGTGAGCCCGATCCGGTTCCGGCGCCGGGTCCTGCTCGCTTCGGCAGCAGCGGCTCTGCTCGTGGGCGGAATCGTCGTGGCAGACGTTGTCAGGCCCAGCGGTCCGGGCGCAACTGCCGAAGCCGCCGAGGTCCTGAACAACGCCGCGGCAGCAACCATCCAGACCTCCGACCCGGTAGTGGGACCAGGCCAGTACCTAAAAATCGAGACGACGGAGCTCACCGGCAGTGGCATGCAGGCCGCCGATGGAAGCGACATTTCCTGGCAGGAAACGACCGGCGGACAGGTCTACGTACCGGCAGATAAGAACGGGGAATGGGTGTGGAACCGTGAAGACCGCGTTCCCCTTGACTCCTCCAGCGACGCCGCCAAGGCTGCAGCGGCCGAGTTGGCCCAGAGACGGAAAGCACAACCTGAAGGTGCCTCGGTACTGGTCGGGATCCTGCGTGCCCCAGGAGGTGCCTTCTACGGGAACGAGCCGACCATCATTATCGGCACGCCCCTCAAGGACGCCAGCAGTCTGCCCAGAGACCCACAAGCCCTGCTGGACATCATCTACGAGCGGACCAAGGGTGCCGGGAAGTCTCCTGAAAGTGCGGCATTCGTTACGATCGCGGACGGCCTCCGCAGCGGAGTTGTCCCTGCCGACCTGCGCGCCGCCCTATACAAGGCCGCTGCCCTCATCCCAGGCGTCACCGTCGGAGACAGGCAAGCAACAATCGACGGCAGGACGGGCATCGCCATCGGAATCCCCTCTCCCGACGGAGGAGCGAGGACGGACATCATCATCGATCCCACCTCGGGACTCGTGATCGGGGAGCAGGACGTACTGCTCAAGGACTATCCGGGCTTCACCGCCGGGACCGTCTCGACCTGGACCTCCGTGAAGACGTCCGTGGTGAACGCCGCGCCATAGGCTCCAAACCACAACGACCTGAGACGACCGGTCACTATTGGGGGTGACCGGCCGTCTCACTCGACTGCCCTGACGGCTGCACGGCCCCGGTGAAAGCGGGCCTCGTAACCGTCCCGTGTGACGAACCCTCAACGGGACACTCCCGTTGATTTTGCAGTGGCAAATAGTCCTGCAGACCCCGAGCCCTGGCAGCTCAAAGATTCGAGCCAGAGTGATGCTTTCAGTTAAGGAGCACGGGCACAGGCTTGAACTTGAAAGGTCCACCGCAATGGGGTCCGTAGGGGCGCTCCCCGGTTGATTCCGTTTCTATTGGCAGGGTACGGGCTATGCGGGCGCCCGAAGCGGCTACGGCTTCGACGTAAATGGACGTGACGCTAACGGGTGGGATCAGATACGGCGGCGACTGGGGCACCAGCCATTTTCCATCACGTGGCGTCACGGCCTCAGGAGCGCATCCCTCCCCAAAACAAGCCGATACTGACTCCGGCTGCTCGGAAAAGGCCAGCTCCACATCGCCGACATACGCGTACCCAATTGCGGGACACGCGCGATTTATTCCAGGCATGAATCCGATCAGGACGGCCAGAGCTAGCAAGGTGGCTAGGGCACCAACGGCAAGCACGACTACGGGCCGGGGCTTCATAGTGTGAGCCTAACCCGTCATTCCGCATCAATCTCGCCTCCAGGACTCCTGGAGCTGTCAGCTCAAGCGTCCTGGAGGAACCCTGAGCGGACGCGTTCTCGATTGCTATCAGTTGTGTGCGGCGGCGGCGGCAACAGTCAGCGGGTCACGCGGTTCCCGTCCAAGGAGGCGTGCGACGTCGGTGGCGGTTCCTTCGAGAAATCCATGGGCTGCGGCAGAGTGGATGGACAGCAGCATGGAGGGCTGGAACGGCAGGAGTGCTGCCGCGTCCAGGGACTGCCGTAGATCCTCCATCGTGCCCGGCCGGTACGTCACGCCCAGCTCGTCGGCGACGTCCTGGGCCGTGATCGCCCGGTTGCCGACCAGATTGTAGGTCCGGCCGCTGTGCAGCCGGGGGTTTTGGGCGACGATGGATGCCGCTTCGGCGAGGTCCTGCCGGGCGACGGCCGCCACCCCGCCGCGGCCGAAGGGGGCAGTAATCACGCCCTCGCGTGGCGTAAGGAGTTGACCGATCAGCTCGGCGTACAAGCCGTTCCTCAGGACCGTCCACGCGACATTTCCGTTCCGGAGACGGCGTTCGGTCCACCGGTGGGCCAGAGCGAAGCCAAGATGGTCGCCCTCGCCAGCCAGGCTGGTGTAAACAATGTGCTGTACCCCGCCGCGTTCCGCTGCCGCGATGGCGTTCGTGTGCCGGTCGATGACCACGTCGTCTTCGGCCGTGCCGGCGGAGATGAGAACCAGCGTTTCCACCCCTTCCATATTGAGCGTTCCGGCATCATCAAAGTCCAGCTGACGGAGCTCCGGGTTTCCAGCGGGGTTACGGGTTCCCCCGACTGCCGGTGCACCGGATTCCGCGAGGTGTTCGAGGACCGCTGTGGCGAGGTGGCCTGAGGCCCCGGTAACGAGAATCATGCATGCGCTCTTTCCGCTGGTACTTTTCGGTAACTAGACTCATCCTCGGTAACCATGCCGAAACGCACAAGGAGGCACTTTGGTGTTAGACAGTCACACGGAAGTAACCGCCATGCTTGAGCCGTGCGGCGACGCCGAGCATCCGGACTGCGGTATCCGTGACGTGCTCGACCGGATCGGCGACAAATGGTCGGTGCTGGTGATTGTGGAGCTGGCCTCCGGCACCAGGCGCTTCAGGGAACTGCAGCGCGCGATCGACGGTATCTCCCAGCGCATGCTGACCCTCACCGTCAGGCGGCTCGAACGCGACGGCCTAGTCATCCGGACCGTCTACCCCACGGTCCCCGCACAGGTCACGTATGAGCTCACGCCGCGCGGAAGCAGCCTCACCCATTTGGTCAAGCAGCTCGCGGACTGGTCACTGAAACATAAGGATTCCATCGGGCAATCACGGGAGATGTACGACCAGCAAAACCCGGACCACGTGATCCGGTAATGGTGAAAAGCCAGAGGTGGCGGTCAAAACAGGGCCACTCTCGCGGCCTGGGGTCCGTTTGGGGAACCTTTTGCGGGCAGCCCGCAGACCGAGGGAGATGCGGCCACGAAAGGCCTTGCCTGGGTGCGGAACGACCAGTAGCGTTCTGCGCAGTGGGCCTGCGGACCGCTGGCCCCCCTTCGAGAGGACGCGCTATGCCAACCGTGATCGGCCACCACGATGTGAAGGACAAGGATCATTGGCTTGCCTCACCGAAACGCGAAGAGATCTTCGGACCCCTCGGCGTCACCAACATCCGGACGTTCGTCAACCCACAGAACCCGACGCAAGTGGCGGTGCTGATGGACGTTCCCGACATGGATGCCGTCATGGCCCTGATGCAATCCGAGGCCGGGGCCGAGGCGATGGCGTATGACGGCGTGCTGCCGGAGACCTTGGTTATTCTCGTCGAGGCGTAGTTTCTTTTCTCGGAAGCGCGGGTGCGCGAAAACCGCCTATCGGCAGTGAACGGCCTCATCTCGTGTCGCGATAGACGATCCTTAGCCGGGACACTGTTCCGTTAGCGAAGTTGGCTGCTTTCCCGTCCGGTCTTCCTTCAGGATGGAACTATGAATCTTGTTCACTACATCGTTGACTCGGTCAACCGCTACTGGGCGGAGGAAGTGCAAATCCTCGGCATCTGGCAGGACGGGCCGGCTGCAGCCTGCGTTGTGTACCGCCGGACTATAGATCCCATGGTGGTCCTAGGCAGCAGGCTCGAGTTCCATAGGAATGCAGCAGACGGCACTATCGAGGGCTTCGCTCGCGACGTCGCGGTCAACCTCGCCGAGCCGATCGGGACTGCCAAAAGTCGTCAAGACCAGCACGGCATCGTTTGGGTGGCTGTCCCCGATGACCGCCGCACCCCCGTGCCTCCCGCCGCGGTAGTCCGAGTTCTCAGCGACAAATGAAAGTAGGGCTGCACGCTGGCTGCAGAGGAAGGACAATTAAAGGGTAGGACTACTGACGAGGCCCAGCACTGAAGGAGGATCCGATGAGTTTCCCCTTCCAGTCGTTTCTGGCTTGGGCTTTCGTAACCGCCGTTGGCGTAGCATACGTCATACTCCGCGAGGACGCTGACAGAATTGACAGGCTGGCCCTGTCTGGGGCGCTCGGCGCCGGCATGGCCGTCGTCGTCGTAGCGTCACTGATCTTCTGGATGCTGGGTATCCCCCCTTTCTCCACATAATTCTGCTTCCGTAGCCGAGAATCGCAGTGCAGTGCCCGCGTCCTGTCAGGTTTCTCCTATGGCCGTCCAAATCGTCCCATTAGAGGGTCGATCACCGTGCCGCGGAAGCCCACCGCCATTGTTCGTCCACGGCCAGAGATTCTCGTAACTATGCCTCATAACCCTCTGGCTAAATCGCTGTATCCACTGCTAGTTACGAGACACACATCGGAGCATCCCATGACGTAACTGTTTCGGTTAGCAAGCGTATCCAGGGGCGATGGTCCAGCCGAGCAAACGGGCTAGCCATCTTGCCGCCCCAAGAGTGATAGAGCATTTCGTTAAAGCCGCATTAAGCCTGTATGCCCCTTGCGGGGCGCCCGTTCCGGGCTGAAAATGTGCCTGTGGTCGCCTGTCGACGCCGTAGTCACTATGGTTCTTTCAGTCCGTCATTAAGCCGGGCGCCGGGGATCACGCCGTGGGCCCTTCACTGTTTCCTTTTACCGAGAACGAGGACTAGATTCCGATTTTCCCGGTGATCCCCGCGGGCGGCCGCCTATGCAATCAGAGCGGGTGTTTTTCGTGAGGAGATGAACACGATCATGTTGGCTGAAACCCAGGATGAGGTGTTAACGCCAACCGAAAATAGGGCCAATAGTGCCAATTGAAAACGGGGCCACGGGGTTGTGGTTCTATTGTGCCGTACTGGCGTCGGGTTGGTGTCTTTTGAGCCGGTAGCTGTTGCCTTTGAGGCTGAGGACGTCGGCGTGGTGGACGATCCGGTCGATCATGGCCGAGGCGATGGTCAGGTCCCCGAAGACATCGCCCCAGCGGGCGAACGGGAGATTGGACGTCAGAATCATGGACGCGTGTTCGTAGCGGCTGGAGACAAGCTGGAAGAACAGGTTCGCCGCGTCCTGGTCAAACGGGATATAGCCTACTTCGTCGACCACCAGGAGGCTGTAGCGGCGGAGTTTGACCAGTTCCTGGGCGAGTTTCCCGCGGGAATGGGCCTCCTGGAGCCGGGCGACCCAGCCGGTGGCAGAGTCGAAGAGGACCCGGTGCCCGGCCTTGGCTGCCTTGATGCCGATGCCGACCGCGAGGTGCGTTTTGCCGGTGCCGGGCGGTCCGAGCAGGACCACATTTTTGGCTTCGGAGAGGAACACCCCGGTGCCCAGATGCGCGATGAGGTTCCGGTCCGCGGAGGGCTGGTGATCGAAGTTAAACTCCTCCAGGTCCTTGTGGGCCGGGAACCTCGCGGCCTTGATCCGGGTCGCCGCTCCGGAGGCTTCGCGTTCGGAAACTTCCCGGGAGAGGACCGCGGCCAGATACTCCTCATGAGACCAGCCGGCGTCCCGGGCCTGGTCCCCGAGCCGGCGGAACCCATCGCTGATCCGTGGTGCGCGCAGGGCCCGGGCGTAGTACTCGATCTGCGACGGCGTCCCGGTCATGACGCCACCTCCAGGACCAGTTTCGGCTGCTGGCCGAGGTCGATGCCGAAGATCTCGTCGTAGGCGGCCAGATCCCGCACCTGCACGGACTCTATCGGTTCGGGGCGGTGCACCCGCTGGGTTCGGAAGTCCCGGCGCATCACCGCCGCACGGGCCACGTGGGCCGGATCGGTCACCACCAGGTGCCGGGCCCAGGCCCGGACGTGGGTGGCGATGATGACACCCTCATGGGTGACCCACACGGTCTCCAAGTCAGCGATGACGTCCACGATCCGTCCGATGAACGATGGGTCCACGGAATAGTCGTTGGAGAGTACGCGCACGTAGTAGTCCCGCGGGAGCCGCACTGCGTTGCGGAACACCGCCTCCGGGGACACCGGCGGCAGTTCCCGCATCCTTTCCCGGTCGAGGACGATCAGCTCGTCAGGGCGGCCGTGGCGGGACCGCGAGTAGCGGTGATTGGCCTTGGGCAGCCAGTCCTCGAGCTGGGCGTTGAAGTCCGTTGGTGAGCGGAAGTCCCGGCCCGGCATGAACCGTTGGCGGAAGAACCTGTTCATCCGCTCGACCATGCCCTTGGACTCCGGATCACGCGGAGGAAGCAGCTTGATCTCCAGCCCGAGCGAACCGGCGAACGCGGCCACTGGCTCGGTCGGCTTGCGCCTGCCGATGCCGGACTCGTTGTCCCACAAGAGCCGGGACGGGACCGCCTGCGCGTCCTGCAGAAGAGTCCACATCCCGCCCAGCAGGTCCGGCGTCGTCCGTGACGGCAGCATCCGGGCCTGGATGAATCCCGAGAACGCCGAGGTCATCACCAGCACCGGCGGCGTGTCGGACTGGCCCTCACCGACGGGCAGCGGCTCGTGCGGGAACCAGAGATCGCACTGGACCTGGAATCCCGGCTCGTGGACCAACCGGTCCGCCGGGTCCGGCGGCGCGTATTCGGGCCGGATCGCGGCGACCTTCGCCCGGAACAGCGACGCGGAACCAGACCAGCCCACCCGCTCCGCCAGCGTTGCCGCCGGCATCGTTGGCGTCTTCACCAACAACTCCCGAACCCTGGGTGCAAACGCATCAAAACTCGACACCCCGGCCGCCCGCTGATACTTCGGTGCCCGGTCTGACTCCAGCGCCCGATCCACCGTTCCGCGGGAAACCCCCACGATTCTGCCGATCTCACGCTTCGAGTGCTTGCCTGTCGAAAACAGGTGGCGTATCTCCGCCCAATCATCCAAATTGATCACCTTCCATAATGGTCGGTGGCCCTGTTTTCAGTTGGCGTTCCTGGCCCTATTTTCGGTTGGCGTTAACATGAGGATCAGATCATTGCCAGAGTCGCCGCGATCGACATTGGCAAGGCTGAACTCGTGTGTTGTGTCCGGGTCCCCGCGGAAGGGGACCGGAAGAAACGGTT